>JBBSME010000114.1:0-9794 GCA_038233335.1 Acidimicrobiales bacterium
ACACGCCGCCGGTGTTGAGCTCCTCGCTGTTGGAGACGTACACCCACCCGCCGCCGTCGACCGCGAAGGTGGCCCCGCCGTCGGGGTTGCCGTGCCAGGTGTAGCCGGTGTCGGCCACCGGCTCGAGGCTGGTGGCGACGATCCGCGACGTGAACCCGTCGGGGAGTCGCAGACCGTTGGCGTCGGCGTCACCCAGGGGGCCGAGCGGATCACCAGGGACGGTGGACGGTGCCGCCGGACCGCTGGTCGTCGCCCCGCTCCCCGCCGTGGTGGAGGTCAAGGCCGGCCCGGCGTCGCTGTCGGACGAGCACGCCACCAGCCAGGGGGCCATGGCTGAGGAGGCCAGGCCTGCGCCCATGAGCCGCAGCACGCGGCGTCGATCCATGTCTGTTCCCCTGCTGTTCATCGGAACGATGCTATCCGGCCACCTTCGCTCCCGCCGGACACGCGCTGCCCCTCAGCCCTTGAACAGGGACCTGACCTCGGCTCGCTGCACCTTGCGGGTGCCGCTGTGGGGCAGCTCGTCGACCAGGCGGACCTCGACCGGGACCTTGTACGAGCTCAGGTGGTCCTTGGCCCAGGCCCGCAGCTCGTCGGGGGTCACCTCGGCGCCCCGCCCCACGACCACCGCCGCCACCGGGACCTCCCCCAGCCGGTCGTCGGGGAGTCCGACGACCGCGGCCTCGCCCACGTCGGGGTGGCGCTCGAGGACCTGTTCGACCTCGACCGCGTAGACGTTGTAGCCCCCTCGCACGATGACGTCCTTGGCCCGTCCCTCGAAGGTGAACAGGCCCAGCGCCGCCCGCCGGACCAGGTCGCCGGTGCGGAGCCAGCCGTCGTCGGTGAAGACCCCCTTGGTCGCCTCCGCGTCGCCGCGGTAGCTCTTGAGCACCCCCGGCCCCGACAGCTGGAGCTCGCCGATCGATCCCAACCCGACGACGCGGCCGTCGTCGCCGACGACCCGGGTGCGGTACCCCGGCAGGGGCACCCCGAGCCGGCCCACCGCGGCGGGGAGGTGGGGCAGCGCCACCCGGGCGGCCACGCCACCCGCGGTCTCGACCATCCCGTAGCCCTCGGCGAACACGGCCCGCCCGACCCGGATGCCACCGGGCAGGGTGGCCATGGCCCCCATCCGGCAGAACTTCTCGGCCAGCTCTTCGGGCATGGCGTCGGCGCCCGAGAACCAGAGCTTGACCGAGCCCAGGTCGCGCTCCTCGGCTCCGGCATCGAGCAGCATCCGGTACATGGCCGGCACGCCCACGAAGATGCCGGCCCGACGGCTCTCGATCTCGTCGAGGACCGCATCGGGATCGAACCGGGGCAGGAACCGCACCGGGACCGAGGCGCAGGCCATGCCCACCGCCACGACCAGCCCCATGATGTGGGCCATGGGCAGGCTGATGACCGCCTCCTGGCCCAGCAGGGGCACGAGCGCGGCCCGGTTGAGCCCGCCCAGGATGCCGCGGTGGGTGAGCTCGGCCCCCTTGGGCCGGCCGGTGGTTCCCGAGGTGTAGAAGACGGCGCCGACGTCGGTGGGCTCAGCCGGGTGGCAGGCACCAAGGGGACGGTCGGTGGCCAGCTCGTCGGCGTCGCGCACGATCAGCGCCGCCCCGGCGTCGGCCACCACGTGGTCCACCTCCTCGGCCTTGAGCCGATCGTTGATCGGGGCGGGGACGGCCCCGGCCCGACTCACGGCCAGGCACAGCAGCAGCTGGTCGTAGCCGTTGGGGGTGGCCACCACCACGACCTCTCCGGGCGCGACCTGGTCGGCGACGGCCGCGGCCCACCGGTCGACCAGGTCGGCCGCCTCGCCCATGGTCCTGGTGGCGCCGCCCAGCTCCTCGACCAGCACCCGATCGGGGTCCGCGGCCGCAAGCCGCTCGAGCAGCTGGCCCAGGACGAGGTCAGAGTCGAGGGCCAGGCGCGTACGGCGCAGCGTCCGCAGGCCGGGGATCACCGGTGCCTCCGACGGCGTGGGGCGTCGGTCAGGAGCACGAGGCGGGGCACCGACGGAACGGTAACGCCCTCGGGTGGTCGTTCCTCAGGGCGGGGGGAGGAGCGAATCCCGGCCTTCGCCCAGGCCGTAGTGGCCGCGCCCGGTGCCGGCCAGGTCCCCGACCGCGCCGATGACGGCCGCGATCCCGGGGAACACCTCGATGTCGTCGACGGTCGACACCCGGGCCCCCAGCAGGTCGTCGTCGCGGATGGGGGCCAGGGCCCGGAGCCGTCCGGCCTCGCGCGCCTCGGTCTCCTCCCCGACCGCGGCCGAGGCCACAACGACGGGTGCGGGGCCGTCGGCCGCCATCTCCTGGAGCACGGGAAGGAGCACCTCGGCATCGGGCACCTCGGCGCCGGCCCCGGTGACCACGACGTAGCGGTAGTCCTCACCGGCGAGGAGGGCGGACGCGTCGGGGCCGCCCGGTGACGGTTCCCAGGAGAGGAAGCCGGAGGCCACCAGGGCGCGGATGGCGGCCGGCTCGGGGACCTCGGGGACCTCGGGGGCGGGCTCGGTGCCGGGCACCGTGGTCGCGCTGCCGTCGGGCTCACTGGTCGGAGCGGAAGGGTCGGTGGGGACGGTGGTGGTGTCACCCGGCTCGGTCGTGGTCGCACCGGGCTCGGTCGTCCCCGGCTCGGTGGTCCCCGGGTCAGGCGCCGGTTCCCCGGGCACCACGCCATGCTCGGTGAGCTCGGACGCCAGCGCCGTGGTCAGGTCGTCGTGCAGGACGGCGCCGGTGGCCCCAGCCACGTCGAGCACGTCGGCCAGCTCCTCGGCCGCGCCGTCGTCGACGAGCCCGTTCTCGAGCCGAAGGACCCCTTCGAGCTGGGCCCCGGACGAAGCGAGTGCAGTGCGGACTGCGGCCACGCTGGTGGCGTCGATGCCCCCGACGGTGATCACCACCACCGGGGTCTCGGCCAGGTCGAAGGTGAAGACGGTGGCGGGGCCCTCCACGTACATCTCGGCGGCGAGCTCCTCCAACCGCTCCGCCTCGTCGCGTTGCACGTCCCGCTCGGCCCGGGCGTCGGCCGCCTCTCGCCGGACATCGCGGATGTTCTCATCCACCCGATCGACCGCGGCGGCGCCGAGGAAGCTCGACCCCATGGCGATGCCGATGCCGAGGGCCAGGAAGACGGCGGTGATGCTGACGATGTGGTAGCGGAGGTTGATCACGGGGGGCCTAGTCGAGGGGGAGCAGGAGGCCCTTGACCAGGACCCGGATGGGCTCACTGGTCAGGGCGATGACGAACAGGGTGACGAGGGCGGAGGCGACGAGGAGAAGCAGGTCGCGCTTGCGCAGACGGGACCTGTAGAGCCGGCTCACGCCCTTGGCGTCGACGAGCACGGGGCCGACCTTCATGCGGACGAGGAAGGTCGAGGCCATGCCGCCGCGGCCCTTGTCGAGGAACTCGGCCATGGAGCTGTGCGTGCCCACCGCCACGATCAGCTCCGCCCCCCGCTCGAAGGCGAGGAGCATGGCGATGTCCTCGCTGGTGCCCTCCGAGGAGAACACGACGTAGTCGTGGCCCAGCTCCTCGATGCGTTCGCCCGCGGGGGCGTGACCGTCCTTGTAGCCGTGGGCGACGAGCACGGCGCCGCAGCCGATGGCCCGGTCCGACACGGAATCGAAGTCGCCGATGATCACGTCCGGGGTGAGTCCCAGCTCGAGCAGGGCGTCGGCCGCGCCGTCCACCCCGATGAGGAGCGGCTTGACCTCGTTCAGGTAGCCGCTGGCCCGCAGCACGGCCAGGTCGTCCTTGTAGTCGATGCCCCGGACCACGATCAGGACGTGGCGTCCCTTGATGTCGACGGGGACGTCGGGCACGTCGGGGTCGTCGATGAGGAGGTGTCCCTCGGTCTGGATGTAGGCGAGGGTGTTGGCCGCGAACCGCTCCAGCTCGTCGCCCATCGTGGCCTTGGCCGCCTCCAGGCGCTCCAGGACCACCGCCTCGGTGAGCACGGTGCCGTGGGCCACCGGCTGGCCGTCGACCAGCACCGCGTCGCCGACCAGCTCGACGGTCGTGCCCTCGGCGAGGTCGTCCATGATCGCGGGCCCGACCCCGTCGAGGACGCGGATCCCGGCCTGGACGAGGAGGAGGGGGCCGGGGTTGGGGTAGCGGCCGGTGAGCGACTCCTCGGCGTTCACCACCGCGACGATGCCTCGGGCCATCAGGCTCTCCGCCGCCACCCGGTCCAGGTCGGGGTGGTTCACCACCGCCACCTCGCCGGGTTGGAGGCGGGCGACCATCTCCTTGGTGCGACGATCCACCCGAGCCAGGCCCCTCACGTTCCCGGTGCCGCCGTGCCGTCGGCGGGCTCGGCGCGACTCTCGGGGTGGGGCCTCGGACACCGCCCGCTCGGGGGTCACTGCGGGCGCGGTCCGACCGCCACGTCGGCGCGCCGGGGCGCGCCGAGGGGTGGGGGCTGGAGGTGGTTCTCGCGGGAGGGGCTCACGTGGTCCGATCGGTGTCGTGGTGACACACCGTGCCGATGCACCCGAGAGGTTGTCACCTGGCTCGGCCGGTTGCCAACCGCCCGGGACCGCCGCCTTCGCCCCCGGAAGGGTGCGATCAGGCCCGCTCGATCGGGGCCCAGGCCAGGAGGAGCCGCTTCTCTCCGACGGCGGGGAAGCGGATGAGGGCCTCGCTCTTGTCGCCCTGGCCCTCCACGTCGAGGATCACGCCCTCGCCCCACTTCGCGTGGCGGACGTCGTCGCCGACCTTGAGTCCGAGCGCGGCGGCCCCGACCAGCTCCGCTCCCCCGGCTCCCGCGTCGAGGGCGGCATCGACCCGTCGCTCGCGGGCCGCCTCGCGTCGGGCCCGGGCCGGGCTCACCTCGTCCCGGTCACGCCCGCCTGCTCCCCAGACCCGACCGCTGGGCTCGTCGGAGTCCTCGGCCCGGCGAGTCGAGGAGCGGCCGCTCCACCCCCCGCCGCCCGAGCGCGACGCCCGTCGGCGGCCCTCGACCTCGGTGACCAGGCCGGCCGGGATCTCGGCCAGGAACCGGCTGGGCGGGTTGTACTGGGTGGCCCCGTACATGGTGCGGGCCCAGGCGTGGCTGAGGTGGAGGGCTTCCCGGGCCCGGGTGATGCCCACGTAGGCCAGGCGGCGCTCCTCTTCCAGCTCGTCGGGCTCGGTGAGGGCCCGCATGTGGGGGAAGACGCCGTCCTCCATCCCGATCACGAACACGATGGGGAACTCCAGGCCCTTGGCCGCGTGGAGGGTCATCAGGAGGACCTCGGACTCGTCGTCGTCGAGGTCGTCGGTGTCGGCCACCAGGCTGATCTGCTCCAGGAAGGCGCTGGCGCCGTCCACCTCCCGGGCCGCCCCGACCAGCTCGGCCAGGTTCTCGATGCGGCCCTCGGCCTCGATGGAGTGCTCGGCCCGCAGCTCGGCCACGTACCCGCTGCGCTCCAGCAGCACCTCCAACATGGGCCCGGGGCCCTCGTCGGCCACCGCCTCGGCCGCCGCGACCACCTCCAGGAAGGTGGCGATCCCGTTGACGGCGCGGCCCCCGACCCCGGCATCGGCGGCCCGGCGGAGGGACTCGGTGAAGGTGATGCCCTGGCTGGCCGACCAGGCGTCCAGCCGGGCCACCGAGGCATCGCCCACGCCCCGCTTGGGGGTGTTGAGGACCCGCTTCACCGCGACCTCGTCCGCCGGGTTGACCACCGCCTTGAGGTAGCCGACCGCGTCCTTGATCTCGCGCCGGTCATAGAACCGGGTGCCGCCCACGACCTTGTAGGGGATGCCACTCCGAGCGAGGGACTCCTCCAGCACCCGGCTCTGGGCGTTGGTCCGGTAGAAGGCGGCCATGTCGCCCCAGCGCTGACCGTGGTCGTGGTAGGTCGACATGCGACCGGTGACCCACTGGGCCTCGTCGGCCTCGTCGTCGGCGTGGAACCGCAAGATGGGCTCCCCCGCGCCCTGGTCGGTCCACAGCTCCTTGGGCTTGCGGCTCACGTTGTGGGCGATCACCGCGTTGGCCGCGTCGAGAACGGTCTGGGTGGAGCGGTAGTTCTGCTCCAGCAGCACCACGTTCACCTCGGGAAACGCGCTCTCGAAGTCGACGATGTTGCTCATGTCGGCGCCGCGGAACCGGTAGATCGACTGGTCGTGGTCGCCCACGACGCAGACGTTGCGGTGGTCGGAGCCGAGCAGCATGACCAGCTCGTTCTGGACGGGATTGGTGTCCTGGTACTCGTCCACCAGGACGTGGGTGAAGCGGTGCTGGTAGTGCTCCAGGGCGTCCGGGAAGGTGCGCAGCACCTCGACGGTGACGGCCAGGAGGTCGTCGAAGTCCATGGCCCCGGCCTTGCGCAGCCGGGCCTGGTACTCGCGGTAGGCCTCGGCGTACCGCCGCTCGAACGGGTTGGTCGCGGCCGCCTCGTAGGCGTCGACCCCGAGGCCCTTGTTCTTGGCTGCGCTGATGGCGGAGTGCACGCCGCGGGGCGGGAACCGCTTGGTGTCGATGTCGAGGTCGCGCAGCACGTAGGTGGTGAGCCGCACCGCATCGGCCTGGTCGTAGATCGTGAACGACGACGGGTAGCCCAGCCGGGGCGCCTCCCGACGCAGAATGCGCACGCACGCGGAGTGGAACGTCGACACCCACATCTTCTGGGCCACCGGGCCGACCAGGGCCGCCACCCGCTGCTTCATCTCGTCGGCCGCCTTGTTGGTGAAGGTGATGGCCAGGATGGAGAAGGGTGACACCCCGTGATCGCGGATCAGGTGGGCGATCCGGTGGGTCAGGACCCGGGTCTTGCCCGAACCGGCTCCAGCCAGCACCAGCAGCGGCCCCTCGACGTGGGTGACCGCATCGGCCTGGGCCGGGTTGAGGCCGGCGAGGAGGTCGACCTCGCCAGCGGAGCGGTCGGCGCCGGGCATCAGAGTCACCCTACCGATGCCCTGGGACAGCGGCCCCCTCGACCTGCGGGTCCGGGGGTCCGTCACCTGCGTCCGGTGCTGGTCGCCCGGGAGCACCCGTTCCTGGGACAATGGCGCATCGCCGCGGGACTGAACGACGACGAGCTCCCTCCCCCTACCCCGGGAGCGGCGAGGGACGAGGGCGCGGCGCGCCCGGAGCCGGAGGACCCGGCCACCGTCGAGGACCGCGACGACGGCCTGTTGGGCACGTCGGTGACCGCCGAGACGATCAAGGTGAAGGGGGCCAAGACCCTCAAGCGCACGCCCTTGGTCATCATGTTCTTCCTGGTCTTCAACTACCTGGTCCTGCCCCAGCTGGGCGGGGCCCGGGAAGCGGCGGACCAGCTGAGCCAGGTCAACCCCTTCCTCCTCCTCCTGGCCCTGGGCCTCGAGATGGCGGCGCTGTTCGCCTACGCCCAGCTGACCCGGGTCACGCTCCCCCGCCGACCCCGTCTGAGCATGGCCACGGTGCTGCGCATCCAGCTCTCGACCAAGGCCGTCACCAACGTCGTGCCTGGCGGGTCGGCCGCCGGCAGCACGGTGGGCCTGCGGCTGCTCACCCAGTCGGGCGTCGACGGAGCGGCCGCCGGGTTCAGCCTGGCCACCGTCGGGCTGGGCTCGGCCGTGGTCCTCAACCTGCTCCTGTGGCTGGCCCTGTTGGTCTCGATCCCGCTCGACGGCTTCAACCCCGTCTACGGCACCGCCGCCATCGTCGGCATGATCCTGCTGGCGGTCTTCGCCGGGCTGATCGCCCTCCTGATGAAGGGGCAGGGGCCCGCGATCAAGGTGATCCGGGCGGTCGCCGACAAGATCCCCTACCTCGATCCCGACACCGCGGAGCGCTTCATGCTCACCGTCGTGGCCCGGCTCCAAGAGCTGATCGAGAACCCCACCCTGATCCGCCGCGGGATCATCTGGGCCACGGTGAACTGGCTGCTCGACGCGGCCGCGCTCTGGGTCTTCATCCGTGCCTTCGGGCCCACCCTGAACCCGGTCGATGTGATCGTGGCCTTCTGCGTGGCCAACATCCTCGCCGTCATCCCGCTGACGCCGGGGGGGCTCGGCGTGGTGGAGGCCACCCTGATCGCGACCCTGGTCGGCTTCGGGTTGGGTCGGAGCGAGGCGGCCATCGCCGTGGTCACCTACCGACTGGCCCAGTTCTGGCTGCCCATCCCGCTGGGGGCCATCAGCTACGCCAGCCTGCGGGTGGGGCCGAAGTCGATCCGCCGGATGCGCGCCCATCCCCTGCGCGACCTCACCGACGACACCAGGGACGTGGCGGACGTCCGCGTCTGGGATGTGGAGGGCGACCGGCTGCCCTGACGCGCCCCGTCGGACCGCTCCCCCGGTGCCCGCCTCATGCCGGGCAGCGGGCTCGGATGCGCCCCTCGACCAGACCCTCGTCGCCGACGCGCGCACCCTCCGGGCCGATCGGTCAGGCGGGCTTCGGTCTCGTCCCGACTCCGGCTGATCTGCGCTTCGGTCTCGGCCGCCTCGGCCTGGAGCTCTTCGAGGGTGCGGGCATCGGCGTCGGCCCGGGCCTCGGTGCCGCGCAGCTCGTCGAGCAGGTCGTCGCTGTCGGCCCCCACGCTCTCGGCGTAGCCCCGACGCCGGCTGACGTCGCTGGCGTCGCCAGAGCCGATGATCCCGGAGGCCTCGGAGGTGGAGCCGTCGGCCATGTAGGACTCGAGGGCCACGTCGCGGACCTCGCCCTGGAGTGACGCCAGCTGGGCGCCGGAGACGTCGGCCCTCTCGGCGGCCTCGTCGATCTGGCCATCCAGCTGCTCTCGGGCCAGCTTGGCGTCGAGGTTCTCCTCGGTCTTGACCTCGGCGTCGTGCTAGAGGGGGGCTCAGTGCGCGCTTCGGCACATGTACGTATGCTCAACGTATGAGGAAGCGCCGGGTGACCATCACCGTCGATGACGAGCTGGCCGAGGAGGTCTCGCTCGCGGTCGAGGAGGGACGGGGCGAGTCGGTGAGCGCCTGGATCAACGCGGCCATGGCCGACCGCCTGGCCCGGGATCGACGGCTGGGGGTCCTGGCTGCGCTGCTCGATGACTACGAGGCCGAACACGGCGAGATCACCGAGGAGGAGATCGCCGAGCAGGCCCAGGGAGACCGCGACGCCGCGGCCGGCTTCCGGGCGCCGGCTCGGCGCAGCTGATGACCCTGGTCCTCGACGCCGGGGCCTTCGTGGCGCTGGAACGCAACGACCGGGCCATGTGGGTGCGACTGAAGGCGGCCCAGCTCGCAGCCGCGCCGCCGGTCACCCATGGAGGGGTGCTGGCCCAGGTGTGGAGGGGCGGCTCCGGCCGTCAGGTCCTGCTGGCGCGGGCGCTCGCGGCGGTCGAGGTGGCCCCCCTCGATGAGGAGGTGGGGCGGCGGGCCGGAGTCCTCCTGGCCCGATCTGGCCTGGACGACGCCATCGATGCTGCGGTGGCCGCCCTCGCCGACCACGGCGACGCCATCCTCACCTCCGACCCCGGTGACCTCGCGCTGCTGGTGGCTGCGAGCCGACGCCGGGTCGACGTGATCCCCGTCTGAGCGACCGCAAGTCTCGGCGAGGGCGGTGGCTCAGGGCAGTCGAACCCGAGCACCAGGCGGTGTGGTTCCCCCAGCAGATCCTGGGTGAGCGTCGAGCCGGTGCCCCGCTCCGCTTCGTCACCTCGGTCGACCCCGACGAGGGCTTCGCGGGCGAAATGCTCGTCTACGACCCGCCACGGGTCATGGAGCTGACGTGGGGGGCCAACCGGCTGCGCATCGAGCTCTACCCCGAGGGCGAGGCCACCCGGTTGGTGCTGACCGAGGTGCTCGATGATCTCGGCACCGGAGCCCGCAACGGCGCCGGCTGGCACGAATGCCTCGATCGGCTC
>JBBSME010000115.1:0-9724 GCA_038233335.1 Acidimicrobiales bacterium
GCCATCGCCTGCCCGGGCTGGTGGCCGCCACGGCCGTCGGCTACGCGGCCGGTCTGGTGCCGTCGGCGGCCCTGGCCAGCCGCCTGGCCAGCGGCGGGAAGGTCGACCTCCGCACCAGCGGATCGGGCAACCCCGGTGCGACCAACGCCGCGGCCCAGCTCGGCACCGGGTGGGGCGTGGCGGTGCTCGCCCTCGACATGGGCAAGGGCGCGTTGGCGGGGATGGCTGGTCGCGCCCTCGGGGGCACGGCCGGCGGGTGCGTGGCGGGCACGGCGTCCATCGCCGGGCACGTCTTCCCGGCCACCAGTGGGTTCCGGGGGGGCAAGGGCGTGGCCACCTCGGCCGGTGCCTCCCTGGTGCTGTTCCCGGCCTACTTCCCGATCGACGCGGCCGTCGCCTACCTGGCGGCGACCCGCACGGCCGACGCCGACCGGGCCATCCAGATCTCGAGCGCGGCCTGGACCGGGGCGGCGCTGCTCTGGTGGCGGCGAGGCCTGCCCAACGCCTGGGGGCCGGAGCCCACCGCCGCGCTCCCGGCCTTCGCCGCCGCCAGCGCGGCGGTGATGCTGGCCAAGCTGGCCCTCAACGCCCGCCGGGCGCGACTGGGGCCGGCCCCCGAGGGACCCGGTCGGACCCCCTGACAGGACCGGGCCGTCCGGTCCCGATCACCCCTTGATGCGGGTGGCGAACTCGTCGCTGGTGCGGATGGCCTCGGCGGTGTCGACGAGCGGCTCGGCACCGTGGCGTCGCCGGCCACCGCGGGCGCCACCGCATCGGCCCGCTCGGCCCCGGTCGGCATCCTCCCCAGTCGGCCTCGCGTCCGCGGCCCTGGTCTTCGAGGTCCATGGATCGCCCGTCCTCGCCTTGGCGGCCACCACCAGCCCCGGCGATCACGTGCTCAGGGCGCGGCGACGGCGGCACCGGTCATGGACCGGGTGTCGGCTGCGCCGGCCCGGATCCCGTCGGGTCGGACCTCGATCAGGTGGGCGTGGCCGAAGCCGGCGGGGTCGAACCCGGCCACCTCCACATCGTGGCCGCGGGACGTGAGGCCGTGGGCCCACGCCTGCGGCGAGTGGGCCTCCAGGCGGACCCGCTGACGGTCGGACCGCCACGTGTCGAAGCTGTGAGCGGAGCCCGAGGAGAGCACGAAGCGGGGAGCGTCGAGCACCGCTCCTGGCTCGGCCCCGCCGGCCAGGAGGCGCGCCACCAGCTGGAGGACCACGTGGGGCTGGGAGTCGCCGCCCATGGTGCCCAGGACGGCGCGCAGGCTGCCGTCAGGCCGGGTGACGAGGGCGGGGGCGAGGGTGTGGGGCGGCTTGCGGCGAGGCCCGTACTCGGCCGGATGGTCCTCGACGAGCGAGAAGCCGATGCCCCGGTTGTGCAGCAGGATCCCCGTGCCCGGCACCGCGACCCGACAACCGAAGTCCGAGGCGTTGGACTGGATCAAGCTGACGCCCATGCCGTCGCGGTCGACCACCGCCAGGTGCATGGTCCCACCGCCCCGGGTGGGCGGCCGGGCCGGCACTGCTCGATCCGGGTCGAACCGGGCCGCGGCCGCGGCCAGGCGAGCAGGGTCCAGGAGGGCCGAACCTTCGGCCTCCTCGTGGAGGACCTCGGGCCGATCGGCGGCCGCCAGGCGAGACACCTCGACCATCAGGTGGGCCCAGGTCGCATCGTCGGGCGCAGGCAGGGCGTCGCCGCCCAACCGCTCGGCCATCCACGCCGACGCCAGGGCGATGTAGCCCTGGGACACCGGCGGGATGGTCCACAGGTCATGGCCCCAGGCCCGCAGTCCGAGCGGGTCCACCCAGGTCGCAGCGGCGTCGCGCAGGTCCGACGCGTGGTACTCACCGGCTCCCACCTCGACCAGGGCGGCGCCGAAGGACCCGGCGTAGAAGCCGTCGCGCCCGCCGTCGGCCACCGCGGCCAGCGTCCGGGCCAGCTCGGGGCGGAGGACCCGCTCGCCGACCTCCGGCCGGGCACGGGCGAGCTCGTCGCAGTCCTCCACGCCGTCCAGGTCGGCCAGCATGAAGGCCAGCATCGGCGCAGCCGGGAACCCACCCTCGGCCAGCCGATGGGCCGGATCCAGCACCTGGGCCGGGGGCAGGCGGCCGTGCCGGTCGAGCAGCGCGCACCAGCCGTCGACGCAGCCGGGGACCGGCGCGGCCCGCACATCCCCGTGGAACGGGATCTCGTCGTGGCCCTCGGCGCGCAGCCGGTCCGCGTCGGCCCCCGACCCAGCCCGGCCGGCGGCGTCGAGCGCCTCGGGCGGGCCCTCCTGGTGGTGCACCAGGGCGAAGAGGTCGCCCCCCATGCCGCACATGTGGGGCGTCGTCACCGCCAGCACCGCGCTGGTGGCCACCGCGGCGTCCACCGCCGAGCCGCCCGCGGCCAAGATCTCCGCGCCGGCCGACGAGGCCAGGTGGTCGACCGAGCAGACCATTCCCCCCGTCGAGTAGGTCGTGGGCCAGCGATGGGTGGTGGGTACGGCGGCGACCATGGCCCGTGGACGTTACCTGCGGACCCGGTCCACGCGGCCGGTGTCGACAGCGCCCGATCGACGGCCGCTCGGACCGGGCCGCTGGCTACGCTGACCCTGTGCCCCCCTGCCCCTCGTCTGAGGACCCTGGCAGTCCGGGGCCGGGCCCACCCTCCCCGCTGAGCGTCGCCCGGCGCCCCCCGTTCCCCGGCGCCGCTGTTGCGGCGTCCGGTCCGCTCGCTGTGCCCCGCGCCGGGCGGCCTCGTGTCTGAGGTGTGGGTCGCGCTCGGCGCGGTGGTGCTGCTGGTGCTGGTGAACGGCCTGCTGTCGGGCACGGAGGTCGCCGTCCTCGGCCTGCGCGAGAGCCAGCTGCAGCGCCTCGACGAGATGGGTCGCAAGGGCCGAGCGCTGGCCGCGCTCGGGCGCGACCCCCACGGGTTCCGGGCCACCGTCCGGATCGGCATCACCCTGGCCGCCGTCCTCGCCGCGGCCGTCGCCGCGCTCACCCTGGCCGACCCTCTGGAACGGCGCCTCGACGTCCTCGGCGACGCCGCTCGTCCCGTCGCCATCGGGGTCATCGCCCTGACCCTGGCCTTCGTCACCCTCGTGCTCGGCGAGATGGCGCCCAAGCGCATCGCCCGGCAACGGGCCGAGGGATGGGCCCTGGCCGTGGCCCGTCCCGCCTCGCTCCTGGTCCTCATCACCCGACCCGCAGCATGGGCCCTCCAGCGCACGACCGACCTGGTCGTCCGCCTGACCGGGGGCGACCCCGACGGGGCCGCGGAGGAGGTGACCGAGGAGGAGCTGCGCGACCTCGTCACCTCCCAGCCCGGCTTCACCGACCAGCACCGCACCATCCTCTCGGGCGCATTCGAGATCGCCGGCCGGACCCTCATCGAGGTCATCCGCCCCCGCCGCGACGTCTTCGTGGTGGCCGCCGACGAGACCTGCGAGGTCGCCCTCCGAGATCTGGCCTGCTCCAGCCACACGCGGGCCCCGGTGGCGGAGGAGGGGAACCTGGACGAGGTCCTGGGCACCGTCCACCTCCGAGACCTGGTCGATGCCGCCGGTCTCACCGTCCGCGAGGTGGCGCAGCCCGCGCCGGCCCTCCCGGAGACGGGCACCGTGCTCGACGCCCTGCGCACCATGCAGGCTGGGCGCCACCAGATGGCCATCGTCATCAACGAGCACGGCGGCACCGAGGGCATCGTGACCGTCGAGGACCTGCTCGAGGAGCTGGTCGGTGAGATCTACGACGAGACCGACCAGGACATCCTCGACGTCCGCACCGAGCCCGACGGGGCCCGGGTCCTGCCCGGACGGTTCCCCTGGCACGACCTCCCCGACATCGACGTCACCCTCCCCGACGGCCCGTACTCGACCGTCGCCGGGCTCGTCCTGCACCAGCTGGGCCGCATACCCGACCAGCCCGGCGACGTGGTGGTGGTCGACGGGTGGCATCTGGAGGTCCTGGCCGTGGACGGCCTGGCCATCAGCGAGGTGCGACTGCGCCCCGACCCCGAGGCCATGGCCGCCCTCGACGCGCAGGAGCAGGAGTCGGCCGGCTCGCTCTGACCCCACGACCGGGCCATGGCGCACCCTCGCCAGCGCCGGCCGGGACGGGCCCCCTACGGCACACGGAGCTCCTCGCCTGCGGGCCCGGGCGCCGATCCGCCGACGGCCCGGTGATGGCCTCCTAGGGTCGCGCCGATGGGCCCGACCGACGCGGTGGAGACGAGGGAACCCCGCTCCGCCCCTCCTTCGCCCACCGGGCTGGAGGCGTTGGCGGTCGTGGCCGCAGGAGGCGCCGTGGGCTCGGTGCTGCGATGGGGTGTCGCCGCGGCCTGGCCCACCCCGGCCGGGGGTTGGGGCTGGTCGACGGTCGCGGTCAACCTCAGCGGTGCGTTCCTGCTGGGGTTGGTGCTGGCCCTGCTCGCCGGGGCGGCGGCCCGACGGGGGGCGGCGCCGAGGTGGCACCACCTGGCCCGCCTTGGGCTGGGCACCGGGCTCCTCGGGGGCTGGACGACGTTCTCGACCCTGGCGGTGGAGGTCGACCGGTCGCTGGCCGCCGGCCGACCGGGTCTGGCCGCGACCGCCGTGTCCGTCTCGCTGGTGGGCGGTCTGGTCCTCGCCGCCGCGGGCACGGCCGCGGGCCGTCGGCTGGCCCCGGCCCCCGGGATGAGGCACCGGTGACGGTGCTCGGGGTCCTCGTGGCCGGCGCCATCGGCGCGGTGGGGCGTCACCTGCTGGTGGTGGTGCTCGAGTCCCGCCCACGGCGACGGTTCCCGGCCGGGGTCATCGCCGCCAACGTGGCCGGCAGCCTCGTGCTCGGGGCCTTGGTCGGCGCCCGGCTCGACGGGGGCATCACCGCCACCACTCTCACCGTGGTGGGCACCGGGTTCTGCGGCGCCCTCACCACCTGGTCGACCTTCGTCGTCGATGCCACCGAGCGGATCCAGGCCGGCGACCACCGGTCCGCGTGGGCGGTCGTCGTCCTCTCCCTCAGCCTCGGCGCCGGAGCGGCGGCCCTGGGGCTGACCCTGACCGGCGGCCTCTAGCGGGCCTGCACCTGCACGGCCACCAGGCTAGGAGCGCACTCGGGGCCCGAGGCCACTGGCTGTCGCACCCGGCTCGTACAGTGACGGGGGTGGGGAGGAGATGGAGTTCGCGGAGCACCGCCACGCTGGTCGGCGTGCTGCTGGTCCTCGGCGGGTGCACGACCTCGGGTGGAGCCACGGCGCGACGCGCCGACCCCACGTCGACCACTGCCGAGGCCAGCACCCCATCGCCGCCGTCGACCCTGCCGCGAGAGGAGCCGGGCCCACCCCCTTCGGACGAGCAGGGCTCTGCTCTGCCCGAGGGGCGGGACGTGGTGGTCACCTCCATCACCGACGGAGACACGTTCCGGGCCGGTGAGGAGCGGGTGCGCCTGACCGGCATCGACACCCCCGAGGTGTCGGGAGGCGTCGAGTGCTACGGGCGCGAGGCCACCGACGCCCTGGCCGCCCTCATCCCGCCCGGCACGGAGGTGCGCCTGGTGCTCGACGTCGAAGCCGAGGACCGCTACGACCGCACCCTGGCCTACGTCTACCGGCGCGGCGACGGCGCGTTCGTCAACCTGGCCCTGGCCCGTGACGGGTTCGCCCAACCCCTGACGATCCCGCCCAACGTGGCCCACGAGGACGAGTTCGTGGTGGCGGCCCGCGAGGCCCGGGAGGCCGAGCGAGGCCTGTGGTCGGCCTGCGCGGACGAGCTCGACCTCGTCGACCCCCCCACGTCGACGACCACCGGACCAGCCGGGACCGCACCCGCTGGCGACGGGGCGTGCGACCCGGCCTACCCGGACTCGTGCATCCCACCGGCCCCGCCCGACCTCGACTGCGCCGACATCCCCGACCGGGACTTCGCCGTGCTGGCCCCCGACCCCCACAACTTCGACGGGGGCGGCGACGGGCGGGGCTGCGAGCGCCCCTGACCGAGCTCCGGATCAGACCCCGACCAGGCGGAGCACCTCGGCTGGGGTGGCGGCCCCCTCGAAGATGACCTCGCCGTCGCGCAGGGCCACGCAGCGGTCCACCCGCTCCACGAACTCCGGGTCGTGGGTGGCGACCACCACGGCGGCCCCGTCCTGGTGGACCTCCTCCATGAGGTCGAGCAGGGCGGCCCGGCCGGGGGCGTCGAGGCCGACGAAGGGCTCGTCCACCAGCAGCAGCGAGAAGGGCCGCGCCAGCCCCAGCAGCAACGACGCCTTCTGGCGCAGACCACGGCTGAACCGGCTGGGCAGTCCGTCGAGGCGATCGGTCAGGCCGAGCCGGTCGGCCACCTCCTCGGCGTAGTCGTCGAAGCCGTCACCGCCGAACAGGCGGGACACGTACTCGACGTGCTCGTACACGGACAGGTCGTCGTAGAGCACCGGCTCGTCGGGCAGGTAGGAGGTGGTCGCCCGGGCGTGGACGTCGTTCGCGGGCCAGCCCGCGATCTCGACCTCGCCCTCGTCGGCCTCGAGCAGCCCGGCCACGATCCGCAGGAGGGTGGACTTGCCGGAGCCGTTGTGCCCGATCAGCGCGACCCGCTCTCCCGGCGCGACATCCAGGTCGACCGGGCCGAGGGCGGGGACGCCGCCGTAGGCCCGCTCGACCTGCTCCACCAGCAGGGCGGGGAACGCCGCCGGCGCGCTCATCGGCGGTGCTCCGCGTGGCGGTGTCTCATCAGTCGTCCTCCTCGGACTCGTCCTCGTCGTCGTCGTCCCCGTCGGACGTGGACCGCATGGCGGCGTTGGCCTCCATGGCCTCGGTCCACCACTGCCGGATGGGTTCCCGCTGGTGGACCCAGGCCCCGACGAGACCCACCGCCACGGCCACCGCCACCCAGGCCGGCGCGGCCCCGTCGCCCAGGGGGCGCCCGGCGTGGTCGTTGGCCTCCACGATCAGGAGCGGCAGGGCCCCGACCACGGACACGACCAACGGGAGGGCCGTCCGCAGGACGGTCTTCGTCCCCGCCACCTCGGGAGCGATCATGCTCAGCTGCTCGTTCTGCGTCGGCGCCCCGCTCACCACGTTCACGACCGCCCCGGCCATGCCGCTGAGCGCGGTGACCACCCCGGCCACCAGGCCCGCGACCAGCGGCACCTGGCCCGCTCCCGGCACGACGGCCACCGCGCCGGCCACCAGCCCGAGCAGCACCATCACCACTCCGGAGGCGGCCAGCAGGCGCACGTAGAGGTCGCCCTCGGTGTCGCGGTACAGGGTCCGGCGGCTGGGGTGGTCGACCTCCTGGGCCAGGGGCTCCACCACGTCGAGTCCGGCCACCCAGAAGGCCAGGCCGGCCACCACGACAAGCGGTGCGGTCCCGGCCCACGCCCCGCGGAAGGCCGCGCCGGCGGCGACCGCCATGAGCAGGATCCGGATGATGCGGGTGGCGGGGAAGCGGGCCAGCCCGTTCCAGGCCCGACGCCAGCCCGGGAAGCGGCTCCGACGGCGACGACCGGGGATCCAGGGCCGGTCGCGAGGCTGGTCGGCGGCCAGCTGGCGGCGCAGCACGAGGACGGTGCGGACGTCCTGGAGGGTGGCGGCGAAGCGGAGCTGCCCGACCAGCGCAGTCCGGCGCTCGGCCGCCTCGATGGAGATCCCCGCCAGGCCCCCGAGCCCGAGGACGACGACGACGACCGCGGCCACCAGGGCGACGGCTCCGGCGACGTGCAGGTCGAGGGGGGCCAGTGCCAGCCACCCCACGGCGCGGCCGGGTGAGGCCGGGATCGCCGTCGCCCCGACCTCGACCCCGGCCACGTCGAGGGCCGACCAGGCGACCAGGAACCCAGCCAACGCGGTGGCGGCGTGCCGCGGGATGCGTCGACCGCTGGCGATGAGGGCCGTCCCCAGGCTCAGGGCGGCCAGCGCGGTGCCGGCCACGGCGCCGGCTGCGATCCAGGCCGGGGCCGGTTCCGGGAACCGCGGATCAGCGAGGCGGCCGATGGCGGCCCCGGCCAGCAGGGCCACGAACAGCCCCGTGCGCACCTGCCGCAGGGCCGGACCCCGCAAGGCGCGCCCACGATCGATCGGGGCCAGGAGGACGTGGCGCACGTCGCCGGGCTCGACCGCCAGCGGACCACCGCGGCTGCCCGAGCGGAGACCCACGCCCACGGCCAGGGCGGCCAACAGGCCGATCACCGCCGGTCCATGGGTGGTCACCTCCTCGACCTGGGCATCGGTCAGCGCCGTGTCCCCCACTGCCCCGGTGGCCAGCGCCACCGCGAGGGTGCCGAACAGCGCAGCCAGGTACACCTTGTAGAGGGCGTCCACCCAGTGGATCTCCGAGACCCGACGTCGGCGACGGGCGCGACGCAACGCCTCGAGGTGCACCGGATCGATCGGAAGGTCGGGCGCGACCTCGTCAGGCTCAGCGACGAGGACACCAGCGGGCACGGCCGAGGACGCTACGCCCGGGCCGGGCTCCGATCCCAGCCGCGGCGCGACCCGGACGGCCGTGAGCGGACTCAGATGGGATGCCGCCCCTAGACGGAGCGGCGGGCGGGTTCCTGGCCGTGCTGGCCCAGACCGCCCTGACCACCGGCCGCTCGGTCTCCGGTGCCATCGGCCTGGTCCCCGAGGTCGCGGCCGACAGCCGGCCGGTGGCGGTGGCCCTGGGCCGGGCCGGCGTGGTCGCCGTGGGGGCGGCGGTGGCGCTGGTGGCCGGGCGTCGCCCCGGCGGCCTCTACGCCGCGGCCGGGATGGTCGCCCTCGGCGGCCTCCTCGCTCCGATCGCGGGCCACCCGTGGACGGCCGACCCGATCGCCCTGGCCGTGCCGGCCGACGGCCTGCACCTCCTCGCCGCATCGGTGTGGGTGGGCCTGCTGGCCGCGCTGGCGCTCACCGCCCGCCGGCTCCCGGAGCCGCTGGCCGCCGTGCGGGGCGTGTCCTCCCTGGCCCTGGTGGCCTCGGGCGTCCTCCTCGTGACTGGCACGGTCTCGGCCTGGCTGCTCCTGGGCTCGGTCGACGCCCTGCTCCACACCGCCTCGGGTCAGCTGGTGATCGCCAAGGTCATCGGGGCGGACCGGGTCGAGGCCCCCGAGCCCGCCCTCGTCGGCGCCGGGCCCGACCGGACTGACGGACCCGGCTCCACGCCGGAGGCCGCGGTGGGAGCGTCGCAGCACGGAACGAGCCCTGCCACCGCCCTGGGCCGATTGCTCCAGGTCGTCCGGATCGAGGTCGTGATCGGCGCCCTGGTCCTGGCCGTCACGGCCGGGCTGGTCAACCAGCCACCGGGGCGAGATGTCGTCGCCGAACCGTTCGTGGACTCCCAGACCGCTCCGACCTGTCCATCTGGTGCCGTCCAGTCCCGTGACCTGCGGTTCCGTTCGGCTGCCCTACTGTCTGGTGCCGTCGCGTTCGGCCTTGTGACGGGTGGTTACGCGCTCGGATACGCGGTAGAGCGCTGACGACAGGGCCGATCACTCGTCGAGGACGTCCTAGATGGTGACGTCGAGTCCTTCGAGGCGAGCCGAGGAGTTCGGGCCGAGGAGCTTGAGGCACCGGCCAGCAACTGCGAGCCCGTGAGGCACGAAGGAGCTTCCGCTCCTCGCCGGGAGGCCGTCGCTTCGCGGCAGAGACACGGTCGCCCCATGTCGTGGGCGGGTCAGGCGCGAAGAGTCGATGGCCTCGAGGTTCCTCGGCAAGGGAGTCTGGCGACCAGCAGATCGTCGGTAGGACGCCGCATCGAGCCGATCCGAGGCTGCTGCTCGGCGGGTCC
>JBBSME010000116.1:0-9716 GCA_038233335.1 Acidimicrobiales bacterium
CTCCAGCCCCCGCGCCTCCAACGAGCTGTACCGGTCGAACCTGGCCGCGGGTCAGACCGGCCTGTCGATCGCCTTCGACCTGCCCACCCAGTGCGGCTACGACTCCGACGACCCCATCGCCCGCCCCGAGGTCGGCAAGGTGGGCGTGCCCATCACCAGCCTGGACGACTTCCACGTCCTGTTCGACCAGATCCCCATCGAGAAGATGAACACCTCGATGACGATCAACGGCACGGCCATGTGGCTGCTGGCCCTCTACGTCGCCCTGGCCCGCGAGCGCGGCGTCGACATCTCCGAGCTCACCGGCACCACCCAGAACGACCTCATCAAGGAGTACCTGGCCCGAGGCACCTACATCTTCCCGCCGGCCGAGAGCCTGCGGATCATCGCCGAGATGTACGAGTACTGCCTGGAGGAGATCCCCAAGTGGAACGCCTCCAACATCTGCTCGTACCACCTGCAGGAGGCGGCGGCCACGCCCACCCAGGAGCTGGCCTTCGCCCTGGCCAACGCCATCAGCCTCCTCGACCTGATCAAGGCGCGGGGCCACTTCACCGACGAGCAGTTCACCCGCGCCGTCGGGCGCATCAGCTTCTTCGTCAACGCCGGCATCCGGTTCGTCGAGGAGATGTGCAAGATGCGCGCCTTCGGCGAGCTGTGGGACGAGTACTGCCGGGAGCGCTTCGGCGTCACCAACCCGAAGTACCGCCGCTTCCGCTACGGCGTGCAGGTCAACTCGCTCGGCCTCACGGAGAGCCAGCCTGAGAACAACGCCTGGCGCATCCTCATCGAGACCCTCGGGGTGACCCTGAGCCGTGACGCCCGGGCCCGGGCCGTGCAGCTGCCGGCGTGGAACGAGGCCCTGTCGCTCCCCCGCCCGTGGGACCAGCAGTGGTCGCTGCGCCTCCAGCAGATCCTGGCCTACGAGACCGACCTGCTCGAGTACCCGGACCTGTTCGAGGGCTCGGTCGTGGTCGAGTCCAAGGTGGCCGAGCTGAAGGCTGACGCCAAGGCCGAGATCGAGACGATCCTGGGCATGGGCGGGATCATCCCGGCCATCGACTCCGGGTACCTGAAGTCGTCGCTGGTGCGCTCCATGAGCGAGCGCATGACCGCCATCAACACCGGCGAGCAGATCGTGGTGGGTGTGAACAAGTGGACCGAGGGCCTGGAGTCCCCGCTCCTCGGCGGCGACGACGGCGGCGTGTTCACCCTCGACGAGGCGGCCATCGCCGAGGCCATCGGCAGCCTCGACGCCGTGCGGGAGTCGCGCGACGAGGCCCGGGCCGAGGCCGCTCTGGAGGCGCTGAAGGCAGCCGCCCGCGACGGCTCCTCGATGATGGAGGCGTCCATCGAGTGCGCCCTGGCTCGGGTCACCACCGGCGAGTGGGCTGGCGCGCTGCGCGACGTGTTCGGCGAGTATCGCCCGTCCACGGGCGTGGAGGGCCAGCGCCTGGGCCTGTCCGGCGACCGGGTCGAGGCCCTCCGCACCCGCGTCCAGGGCCTGGCCGACACCCTGGGCCACCGGCCCAAGATCCTGGTCGGCAAGCCCGGCCTCGACGGCCACTCCAACGGGGCCGAGGTCATCGCCGTGTCGGCCCGCCACGTCGGCTTCGACGTCGTCTACTCCGGCATCCGGCTCAGCCCGGCCGAGATCGTGCAGTCCGCGGTGGAGGAGGGCGTCGACCTCATCGGCGCCTCGGTGCTCTCGGGCAGCCACATCGAGCTGGCCCGCCAGATCGTCGACGGCCTCCGCGAGCACGGGGCGGGCGACACCCACGTGGTGGTGGGCGGCATCATCCCCGCGGCCGACGTCGACAAGCTGAAGGCCCTCGGCGTGGAGCGGGTCTACACGCCGGCCGACTACGAGCTGATGGACATCATGGAGTCCATCACCGACGTCATCGGGGCCGCCCCCGCCACCGGCGCCGCCTGACCGTCCCACCCTTCTGAACGTCAGACGCGCCGTTTCCGGCGCGCTCAGCGCCCAGGTGACCCGATCGTGCTGTCGGTCAGACGCGCCGTTTTCGGAGCGAACCCGACCGCCGGGAGGGCCCCCATGCGGGCCAGCGGGCCCGATACGTGGACGAGCGACAGGTGCCAGGCCATGGCCCCTGCCTACCTGCCCTGCCCGCCCCGTACAAGGATCGAAGCTTGCGGATGGTTGGGGGGCCTGGACGGCGCGGCCTACGGTCGGCGGCGTGGAGGCCGACGCCGCGATCGAGGAACTCGACGAGCTGGTGGCCCGGGCCCGCGCCCTCGACAAGGTGGCCGTCTCCCGGCTGATCGGGGTGTTCGAGGACGCCCGACCGCAGGCCGCTCCGACCCGGGCCCGGATCCTCGACCTGCTCGACACCCCCGCCGGCCCCGACGACGAGGCGTGCATGGTGCTGGGCATCACCGGCACCCCCGGCTCGGGCAAGTCCTCGCTGCTGGCCCGGCTCACCATCGACATGCTCGGCGCCGATGCGGACCTCAGCATCGCGGTGCTGGCCATCGACCCTTCGAGCCCCATGTCCGGGGGCTCCTTCCTCGGTGACCGGACCCGCATGCGCGCCCCCCTCGACGAGCGGCGGCTGTTCTTCCGCAGCCAGGCGTCGGCCACCGAGCTCGGGGGACTCTCTCCCTCCAGCTTCCAGGTCTGTCGGCTGCTCACCCGGCTGTTCCGGTGCGTGATGGTCGAAACCGTCGGCATCGGTCAGAGCGAGGCCGACATTCGCCACCTGGCCGACCGGGTGTACCTGGTTCTCCAGCCCCTCGGCGGCGACGAGGTCCAGTTCCTGAAGGCCGGCATCATCGAGATCCCCGATGCCTTCATCCTCAACAAGGACGACGAGGCCGGAGCGGACACCAGCTTCCACCACCTGAAGGGCAGCCTGGGCCTGGCCCGCCCCTTCGAGGAGGAGCCCCCCGACATCCACCGCACCAGCGCCCGCACCGGTGCGGGCATGGACGAGCTGGCCCGCACGCTCCTCCACATCCTGGCCACCCGCGCCCCTCGCTCCCACGCCGAGCGGGAGCCCCACTTCCTGGAGCGGTGGGTGGAGGACGAGTGGGGCCGCCAGGGTCGACGCCACCTGGTCGACGCCCTCGGCGGCTCGGGCGCCCTGCTGGCCGACGCCGGGGGGTTCGACCCGGCCCAGCTGACCTTCGACCACAGCATCCGCGCCGTCCTCGCCGGAGACAGCGCCCGCGAAGGCTGATCGGCGCATCGGTCGGCGCGTCCCAGACCTCGCCGTCCCACGACCGGCGACCATCCGCGCGGCCATGGGGGCACGCATGGTCGCTGGTTCGCTAGACCGGCACCGGCGGGACCGAACCACCACCCGCATCCACCTGGTGGTCGTCACCGACGACCGAAAGGGCATGGCTGAGGCCCTGGCCGAGGGCTTCGGCCTCACGCCGGCCCAGGCCCTGGAGTCACCCCATGCGCTGTGCGGCTCGGCCGAGGAGATCGCCGAGGACCTCAGGGCCCGCCGGGAGCGGTTCGGGATCAGCGCGGTGGGGATCTCGCTCGGCGACCTCGACGCCATGGAGCCGGTGATCGCCCGCCTGGCCGGCACCTGAGGACCCCGAGGCCCTCACCCACCGCCTCCCACCCCCTGTGGCATCGGCCGCGGCACCGGGAGCTGCGGTCCCCACCACACCCTGACCTGGGGCGCAACCACCCGGATGGGTGACCCATCTCTCACGTCGATGGGGGTCGTCTGACTCGGAGATGGGTAGCATGGGTGGTCCCTGCGTCGAGTCGGCGCCCTCTGGCGCTGCCCCTGACCTGGTCCGCCCTCCGCCCGGCTGCGCACCCCGAGCCCCCTCCGGAGGAACCGATGTCAGAGAAAGCCGACTTCACCGACGAGTACACCAGCAACGATCCCCGCTCGTACTACGCCAACCTGGGATCGCTGGCCTACCAGGTACCCGAGCACGGTGCCGCTGTCTTCCGGCACCTGGCCGAGGCCATCGAGGTGGCCGACCGTCCGCCGACAGTGCTCGACGTGTGCTGCTCCTACGGCATCAACGCCGCCCTCATGAACCACGACCTGTCGTTCGACGACCTCCGTCGCCACTACACCTCGCCCGAGATCGCAGGGCTCTCCCGCGACGAGCTGGTCGCCCATGACAAGACGCTGCTGTCGCAGCACCGGCGGGACGACACCACGCGGATGCTGGGCCTGGACATCTCCGACGAGGCCGTGGGCTACGCGGTCGACGTCGGCCTGCTCGACGGCGGCATCGTGGCCGACCTCGAATCCGACGATGCGCCCGCGTCGGCGGTCGAGACCATGGCTCAGGCCGACCTGGTCACCGTCACCGGTGGTGTCGGCTACGTCAAGGAACGCACCTTCGACCAGATCGTCGACGCCTCCGACGGCACCCCGCCTTGGGTCGCCGCCCTCACGCTTCGGTGGATCGGCTTCGATGCCATCGCCGAGACGCTGGAGGGCCACGGCCTGGTCACCGAGCGGGTCGAGGGCTACGCGGTGCGCCAGCGGCGCTTCGCGGATGCCTCCGAGCGCGACCACGCCTTCTCCGAGCTCGATGCTCGGGGTCTGGAGCCCTCCGAGATGGAGCAGGACGGCTGGCACTGCGCCGAGCTGTTCGTGGCCCGCCCCGAAGAGGCCGTGCGCGGCCAGAGCATCACCGACCTCATGGCCGGCGCCGTCGCCCAGGACTGACGCCGCGCTCCCCGAACCCGCGACCGATCTGGTCGCCAGGGCAGCCACCCTGGTCGCCGGTTCGGGCTGGGGTGCGACGCAGAGACCAGAGCGGTCGCCAGGGAGCCACCCTGGTCGCCGGTTCGGGCTGATGCGCGGGCGTCAGGCGCGGGCGGCGGCGAAGAAGTCCACCAAGCCGTCCTCGCCCTGCTCGCCCGAGGCCCGGGCCACCACCTTGCCGTCGGCGTCGATGGCCACCAGGAACGGGAAGCCTCGCCGTAGGCGGCGGCCGCGGTGGGCAGCTGGCCCTCCTCCGCCTCGGAGTCGACCAGCACCGAGCCAGGCCAGTCCAGTCCTCGTCCGCCAGCCACTCTCCGGGCGGAAAGTTGGGACGATCAGCGCTGCTGGAGGTGGCCACCGCCGCCAGCCACCTTCACCCCGTCGAACTCGCCGCCTCGTCGGCCAGGTCCACCAGCCGAGGCACCTCGGCCTGGCAGTGCGGGCACCAGTGGGCCACGAAGGCGATGACCATGGGGCCCTCGGCCCCGGGGTCGATGGTGACCGGGTCGCCGGCCGGATCGATCCCCGTCAGCGTGGGCGCGACCTGGCCGATGGCGGGGTCGGCGCTGTCGGCGACGTAGGGAGCGAGGGGCTCCCCCTCGGCGGTCACCTCGCCGAAGGCCAAGCCCGGCGAGGGAGGGGTCACCGCCGGTCGACCACACTGACCCGGTGACCGTCGCCCCCACCGGCCTGCCCGTCGAGGCCTGCGTGGACGACGTGCGGGCCGCGCTGCGCGGTCCGAAGGTGGCCGTCCTCCAGGCGCCCCCGGGGGCGGGCAAGACCACCGTCGTTCCCCTGCGCCTCCTCGACGAGCGCTGGTTGGGAGCCGGACGGATCGTGGTGTTGGAGCCCCGGCGCCTGGCCGCCCGCGCCGCGGCCCGGCGGATGGCCTCCCTCCTGGGCGAGGAGGTGGGCGCCACGGTCGGGTACCGCACCCGCGACGAGGCCGTCGTGGGCCGCGGCACCCGCATCGAGGTGGTGACCGAGGGGATCCTGGTGCGGCGGCTCCAGCAGGATCCCGCCCTGGAGGGCACCGGGCTGGTCGTGCTGGACGAGGTCCACGAGCGCAGCATCCACTCGGACCTGGCCCTGGCCCTCCTGATCGACGCCCGCACCGCGCTCTGCCCGGACCTGCGCGTCCTGGCCATGTCGGCCACCCTCGAGGCCGACCGACTGGCCTCCCTGCTGGGTGGGGAGGAGCCCGCGCCCGTCGTGACCAGCTCCGGTCGGACCCATCCGGTCGCGCTGCGGTGGGCGCCGCCCCGCGACCGCGAGCGGCTCGACGCCCACGTCAGCCGGGTCGTGGTCGACGCCGTCACCGCCGACCCGGGCGACGTGCTGGTGTTCCTCCCCGGCGCCGCGGACATCCGGCGGGTGGCCACCGCTCTCGGCCGCGGGGCCCTGCCCGGCGCCATCGACGTGCGGCCCCTGTTCGGGGCGCTCCCGGTGGCCGAGCAGGACCGGGCGCTGGCCCCGTCTCCTCCCGGACGTCGCCGGGTGGTGCTGGCCACCGACATCGCCGAGTCCAGCCTCACCGTCGCCGGCGTGCGGGTGGTGGTCGACGCCGGCCGGGCCCGGGTGCCCCGGCTCGATCCCCGCACCGGCCTGACCCGGTTGGAGACGGTGACGGCGTCGCGGGCCTCGGCCGACCAGCGGGCGGGCCGGGCCGGTCGGACCGAGCCTGGGGCGGCCCACCGGCTCTGGAGCGAGGCCAGCCACGCCACCCGCCCCCGCTTCGCCACCCCCGAGATCGGCCAGGTCGACCTGGCCGGGCTGGCCCTCGACCTCGCCCTCTGGGGGGCATCCGCCGACGAGCTCCGCTTCCTCGACCCGCCCCCCGCCGCAGCCTTGGCCGAGGCCGAGACGCTCTTGGTCGCGCTGGGCGCGCTGGACGGGGCCGGGCGGCCCACCCCCGCCGGTCGCCAGATGGCCCGCCTGCCGCTGCACCCCCGCCTGGCCCGGATGGTCGTCGACGGCGACCGCACGCGGCGGGGCTGGGAGGCCTGCCTGCTGGCCGCGGCCCTGGAGGAGCGAGACGTCTTGCGGGGCCGACCGGGCGAGGTGCCGGTCGATGCCGCCGAGCGACTCCGCGTGCTCGCCGACGCTCGCGCGTCGCACCCCCGGGCCGACGTCGGCGCGGTGCGGTCGGCTCGTCGGCGGGCGGGCCAGATCGCCCGCCGGGCCGACATCCGAAAGGGCGACCGGGTCGACCTCACGGCCTGCGGTCCGCTGCTGGGCCTGGCCTACCCGGACCGCTTGGCCCAGGCTCGGCCCGGAGCACGCGTCCGCCTGCGCAACGGCACTGGCGCGGCGGTGCCCGACCAGGACCCGATGGCAGCTGAGGCCGACCTGGCCGTGGCCGACGTGGACACCGGACGGGCGACTCGGGGACCGGTGCCCCGTGAGGTCGGTGGCGCGGCCGACGTGGCCCGGGTGCGGATCGCCGCCGCGCTGGACGAGGCCGACGTGCGCGAGCTGGGCGGCGACCAGGTCGTGACCACGACCGGGGTGGTCTGGGACGACGACCGCGACGACCTGCGAGCCCGGACCGAGCAGCGCCTCGATGCCCTCGTGCTCTCGGCCCACGACGCGCCCGTCGCTCCCGGCCCGGCCACCACCGCCGCGCTGGTGGCCCACGTCGCCGCCACCGGCCTGGACGTGCTGCGGTGGACCGAAGGCGCACGGCGGTTCCAGCAGCGGGCCGTCTTCGCCGGCCGAGCCCGCGCCGCCGAGGAGTGGCCCGACCTCTCCGACGAGGCCCTGCGGGCCGACCTCGAGGGCTGGCTGGCGCCCCGGCTCAGCGGGGCGCGAGGCCGCCGCGACCTGGAGCGGGTCGACGTGGGTGACGTGTTGCGCCAGCGACTGGCCTGGCCCTGGATGGGCCGCCTGGACGACGTGGCGCCGCCGTCGCTCACGCTGGCCTCCGGCCGCCAGGTGAAGGTCGACTACTCAGGGGAGGACCCCGCCGCCCACGTGCGGGTCCAGGACCTGTTCGGCACCACCGTCCACCCCGCCGTGGACGAGGGGCGGGTGCCGTTGGTCCTGCACCTCCTCTCCCCCGCCGGCCGCGATGTCCAGGTCACCGCCGACCTCCCCGGCTTCTGGGCCGGCTCGTGGTCCGAGGTCCGCAAGGACATGGCCGGCCGCTACCCCACGCATCCCTGGCCCGACGACCCGGCCTCGGCCGCGCCCCCGCCGCCCCGGTCCCGTCGCCGCCGCTAGCCCCGCCGCCGAGGAGCTCCGCCGGCTTGCCGGTCGTCCCGTGCGAGGACGACGCGGCCGCAGGCCGCACCGCCAGCTCGGTCGAGAAGCTCCGCTTCGAGACCGAAACCGTCACACGGGGATGTCGGCCACCATCGTGCGCTGCATGGTGCGGGTGGCCGGCCAGTAGTCGGAGCAGGCGTAGTGCTGCACCGACCGGTTGTCCCAGAACGCGACCGAGTGGTCCTCCCACTGGAACCGGCACTGGTACTCGGGCAGGTCGCAACGGGCGCACAGGTCGTCGAGCAGGGCGGTGCTCTCCTCCGGAGGGAGGCCCTCGATGTGGTCGGTGAAGTAGCGGTTCACGAACAGGACCCGACGCCCCGTCTCCCGGTGGACCCGGACCACCGAGTGCCGGGTCGGGGGTGCTCGCGGCGGATCCAGTCGAGGGTCTCCTCGTCGGTCTTGGCCGACACCACCTTCATGAAGTCGTGCACCGCGACCAGCCCGTCGACCCGCTCCCGGATGTCGTCGGGCAGCCCGTCGTAGATCCCCGCCATGTCGGCGAAGAGGGTGTCGCCCCCGGCCGGCGGCACCGAGGTGGCGTGCAGCAGCGCACCCATGGCCGGTATCGGTCGCCAGCTCACGTCGGTGTGCCACACGTTCTCGAACCCGACCCGAGAGACCGAGCGCACGACCCGTTCGAGGTCCGGGTGCTCCTCGTCCGGCGTCACCAGCGGGTGGCGCTCGATCAGGCCGAAGCGTCCGGCCAGCTCGAGGTGGCCCTCGGGCGTCAACGGTTGGTCGCGGAAGAAGATCACCTTGTAGTCGAGCAGGGCCTGGCGGAGCTCGGCCACCACCGAGTCGTCGAGGCGAGCGGTCAGGTCGACCCCGGAGATCACCGCGCCCACCGTCGCGCTGAGACGGCGGGCGTCGAAGTGGTCCCAGGTGAGCGCATCGAGGCGCTCCCGCTCGGCCTGCAGGTGGGCGATCGGGCCCACCTCCGTCCGGAACCCGGCGACTGCGTGGCGGGTCGGGATCCCGCTCGCGTCAGGTTCTGCACCGACGGGCTCGGTCGCGGCAGGCTCGCGGGCGCCGTCACCGGGCGCCGCGGCGCCGGGCTCCGAGGCCTCGGCGGGAGCGGGCGTCGCATCCTGCGGTGCGGTCGGTGGCTCCGGTGGCCGGGCGCGCCGCAGCGCTCGGCGGGTCCGGGAGCGGAGGGCCGAGGGGGTGCGAGGCGTCACGCCACCAGCCTGGCCGTCAGGAGTGCCCGTCGGCGAAGTACTCGTGGGTCCCGGTGGCCTCCACCGCCTCCGCCAGGCGCTGCAGGGCGTGGACGTAGGCCGCCGTGCGCAGGTCGGTGCCCTTCTCCTCGGCCTGGTCCATGACGTGCTGGGTCTCCCGGGTCATCGTCTCCTCGAGCCCGTCGTTGACCTGCTCCAACGACCAGGCCAGGCCGGTGCGGTTCTGGACCCACTCGAAGTAGCTGACCGTCACGCCGCCTGCGTTGGCCAGGATGTCGGGCAGGACATCGACGTCGGCCTCGGCCAGGATCTCGTCGGCCTGGCTGGTGGTGGGACCGTTGGCCACCTCCACCACCAGGCCGGCCCGGATGTCCGCGGCGTTGTCGGCGGTGATCACACCCTCCAGCGCAGCCGGGATGAGCACGTCGACGTCGAGCTCCAGGAGCTGGGCGTTGGAGATCTCGGTGGCGTCGACGTTCTCGCACACCGACCCGTCGCAGTAGACGGCCTTCAGCTCGCGCCTTTCGTTCTTCTGCTGCATCAGGCTGGGGACGTC
>JBBSME010000117.1:0-9497 GCA_038233335.1 Acidimicrobiales bacterium
CGGTGCACGGCGGGGGGTGTGACCTTAGTCGACGACTCGGCCCACACCCCTGGCATGTTGGCGGCGGTGGTGGGCACGGCCGCCCAGGGTGGGTGGGGGCGGGTCGTGGCCGTGTTCCAGCCCCACCGCTACTCCCGGACCGAGGACCTCGGCGCCGACTTCGCCGACTCCTTCGGGGGTGCGGACCTGGTGCTGGTCACGGCCATCGACGGCGCCGGCGAGCAGCCGCGACCCGGCGTCACCGGCCAGCTGGTGGTCGACGTCGTGGCCCGGGCTCACCCGGACCTGGAGGTTGTCCACGTGCCCGATCGTGGCGACCTGCTGGCCCGCCTGGTGGACGAGCTGCGCGACGGGGACCTGTGCCTCACCCTCGGCGCGGGCGACATCACCACCCTCCCCGACGACCTGCTGCCCCTGTTGGCGCGCGACGAGGACCGTTGACCCCGCCCGACGCGGCTGTGGACCGGGCGGCCGATGCGCTCGGCCCCCTGGCCCGGCGTCAGGTGCCCCTCGGCCCGTTGACCACCTACCGCCTCGGCGGCCCGGCCGCGCTGCTGGTCGAGGCCGAGGACGAGGCCTCCCTGGCCCGGGTGGCCGTCGCGGTGGGGGCCAGTGGGCTCCCCACCCTGGTCATCGGTCGGGGCTCGAACCTCCTGGTCGCCGACGACGGGTTCCCCGGCATCGCGGTGCTGATGGGCGCCGGGCTGGGGGAGGTCGTCGTCCAGGGCACGCGCGTCCGGGCCGGGGGCGCCGCCAGCCTCCCGGTCGTGGCCCGCCGCACCGCGGCGGCCGGGCTCACCGGGTTCGAGTGGGCGGTGGGCGTTCCCGGGTCGATCGGCGGCGCCGTCCGCATGAACGCGGGCGGCCACGGGTCCGACATGCGGGCCAACCTGCAGAGCATCCACGTCGTCGACCTCGCCGCGGGGGAGGATGGACGCGTGCCTGTGACGCGCCCCGCCTCCGGCCTGGACCTCGGGTTCCGCTCGTCGTCGATCCGGCCGTCGCAGGTCGTGGTCGAGGTCGAGCTCCAGCTGACCGAGGGCGACCGCACCCGGGCCGAGGCCGAGATCAGCGAGATCGTCCGATGGCGGCGGGCCAACCAGCCCGGCGGGGCCAACGCCGGCTCGGTGTTCGTGAACCCCGAGGGCGACTCGGCCGGGCGCCTCGTCGACCAGGCCGGCGCCAAGGGCCTCCGCATGGGCACCGCGGCGGTGTCGGAGAAGCACGCCAACTTCATCCAGTGCGATCCCGGTGGCCGGGCCGCCGACGTCCACGCGCTGATGCTCGAGGTGGCTCGCCGCGTCGCGGCTACCTCCGGGGTCTGGCTGCGTCCCGAGACCCGCCTCATCGGCCTCGACTGGCCCGACGGGGCGAGCCAATGAGTGAGCGCAGCACGGCGACCCGCCCGACCCCGCCACTGGCCGCGGGGGAGGGGGAGCGACCGCCCCATCCGCGCATCCGGGCCCGCCGGGTGGAGGTGGCCCGTGACGTCGGACGTCACCGTCGACGGCGGCTGAACGTCCTCCTGGCCCTGGTGGCCCTCGTCGTGTGGAGCCTGGTCGGGGTGCGCAGCTCCCTGGTGGACGTCGACCGCGTCCAGGTGGACGGCTCGCAGCGGACCCCGCCCGAGGTCATCCGGGACGCAGTGGGCATCGCGCCCGGCGACCCCATGGTCGGCCTCGACCTCGGTGAGGGCTCCCGGGCGGCCGCCGCGCTGCCGTGGCTCGATGAGGTCCGGGTCCAGCGCATGTGGCCCGGGACGGTGCGGATCGTCGTCACCGAGCGGCGCGCGGTGGCCGCGGTGCGGGCCCGGTCCGGGTGGGTGCTGCTCGACGCGGAAGGGCGAGCCCTGGCCGAGGTCGAGGACCAGCCCGCCCTGGTGGCGCTGGAGGGACGGCGCGACGTCACCCCCGGCGACGACCTCGGGGCCGACGACCGCGCCCTGCTGGCCACGGTGGCCGAGCTGCCCGACGCGCTCCGGTCCGAGGTGGTCGGCGCCGACCGCGACGACCGGGGGCTGCGGCTCGACCTCCGAGGTGGCTGGTCGGCCGTGCTGGGTGATGGCCGCGACCTGGACCCGAAGTCCGAGGCGGTGGCCGCGGTCCGCCGGGCCGCCGATCCGGCCGACGGCTGCACCATCGACGTCCGGGTGCCCAGCGCCCCGGTCTTGACCCCCGGAGGCCAGTGTGCGTAATCTCTCAACCCTCACCAGAACTTTACATAACTCTCAACTTCAGGTCGAGGTCGAGGGTTGGAAGACGGTCGGTCCCCCGGGCCGACCGTCGTGCGCGTCCCCAGATTGGAGCTCCCATGGCCGGTAACCCGCAGAACTACCTGGCAGTGATCAAGGTCATCGGTGTCGGCGGCGGCGGCTGCAACGCCGTCAACCGCATGATCGACGCCGGGCTGAAGGGGGTCGAGTTCATCGCGGTCAACACTGACGCGCAGGCCCTCCTGATGAGCGATGCCGACGTGAAGCTCGACATCGGGCGCGACCTGACCCGCGGGCTGGGTGCAGGCAGCGACCCCGAGGTCGGCGGTCAGGCCGCCGAGGCCCATCGGGGCGAGCTGGAGGAGGTGCTCAAGGGCGCCGACATGGTGTTCATCACCGCCGGCGAGGGCGGCGGCACCGGCACCGGGGCGGCACCGGTGGTGGCCGAGCTGGCCAGGTCGCTGGGCGCCCTCACCATCGGCGTGGTCACCCGACCGTTCGCGTTCGAGGGCCGGCGCCGTTCGGTCCAGGCCGAGGCCGGGGTGCAGAAGCTGAAGGAGACCGTCGACACCCAGATCGTCATCCCCAACGACCGGCTGCTGACCGTCTCCAACGACAAGACCTCCGTCCTCAACGCCTTCAAGATGGCCGACGAGGTGCTCCTCCAGGGCGTGCAAGGCATCACCGACCTGATCACCACTCCCGGGCTGATCAATACCGACTTCGCCGACGTGAAGATGGTGATGAGCAACGCCGGATCCGCCCTGATGGGCATCGGCTACGCCTCCGGCGAGAGCCGGGCGCTCCAGGCGGCGCGCAACGCCATCTCCAGTCCGCTGCTCGAGGCCTCGATCGAGGGGGCTCGCGGCATCCTGCTCAGCATCGCCGGCGGAAGCGACATGGGCCTGTTCGAGGTCAACGAGGCCGCCGAGGTGATCCACGGCGTGGCCCACCCCGACGCCAACATCATCTTCGGCACGGTGATCGACGACGAGATGGGCGACGAGGTGCGGGTCACGGTGATCGCCGCCGGGTTCGATCGCTGGGAGGAGGGCCGCACCCGGGCCCTCACCCAGGCCGGCACGGTCGAGGACGGTGGCGACGACGGCGGGGCACCCGCGCCGGTCACCGACCTGTTCGGGGGGGCGGAGCGCGAGGCCGACCCCGACGACCCCGACGACTTCGACGTCCCGAGCTTCCTGCGCTGAGAGCCCGCTCCCTCACCACCACCCGGGCCGACGGCGACCTGGCCGCGGCCTCGGCCGATCCCTCCGTCCCGGCGCGCCGCCGGGCGGTGGTCGACCTCCCCTGGACCTGGCTGCGACAGGTCCACGGCGCGGAGGTCGTCACGGTGGGTGCGCCGGGAGAGGGAGCAGGGTCCCAGGCCGACGCCGCGGTGACCGCGGTGCCCGGCGCCGCCCTGGCCGTGACCACCGCGGACTGCGTGCCGGTGGTGCTCGTGGCCGACGGCGCGGTCGGGGTGGCCCATGCGGGCTGGCGGGGGCTCCTGGCCGGCGTGGTGGGGGCCGCGGCGCAGGCGATGGCCGACCTCGGCCACCCCCCGACCCAGGCGGTCATCGGACCCAGCATCAGCCCGGCGCGCTACGAGTTCGGCCCGGAGGACCTGGACCTGGTCGCGGCCCGGTGGGGCGACGACGTGCGCTCGGTCACCGAGGGCGGAGCACCCGCCCTCGACGTGGTGGCCGGGGTGCGGGTCGCTCTGGCCGAGGCCGGCGTGGCCGACGTGGCCCACCCGGGAGGTTGTACGGCGGCCGATGACCAGCGCTACTGGTCCCACCGAGCCCGGGCCGAACCCGAGCGCATGGCCACCGTGGTGTGGCTGGAGGAGGGCGGCCGGTGATCCCCTGCACCGTCGACTCCGATGGGGTGGCCCGCCGCCTGGAGGACCTGCGCCGCCGGATCGAGGCCGCCGGCGGCGACCCCGGCGCGGTGCGGATCGTCGGGGTCACCAAGGGCTTCGACGCCAGCGCACCGGCCGCCGCCGTCGGCGCCGGGCTGTCGGACCTGGGGGAGAGCTACGCCCAGGAGGCGGTCACCAAGGCGAGCGACGGTCCCCCCGGCGTCCGCTGGCACTGGGTGGGGCGGCTCCAGCGGAACAAGGTGCGCCAGGTCGCACCGTTCGTGGACCTGTGGCACAGCGTCGACCGACCCGAGCTGGGTGCCGAGATCGCCCGGCGCGCCCCCGGGGCCGCGGTGCTGGCCCAGGTCAACACCTCCGGGGAGGACACCAAGAGCGGGTGTCGGCCCCAGGACGCGGCCACGCTGGTGGCGGACCTGCGGGCCGAGGGCCTGGAGGTCCGCGGCCTCATGACCATCGCCCAACGGGGTCCCGCCGAGGCCGCGTCCTGCTTCCGGACGCTGCGCCGCCTGGCCGACGACCTCGCCCTCCCCGAGCGCTCGATGGGCATGTCCGAGGACCTCGATGCGGCGGTGGCCGAGGGGGCGACGCTGGTGCGGGTGGGCACCGCGCTGTTCGGCGAGCGGGCCCGCTGACCGTGACCGATCGCGTCGCAGGTCACCGGTCCGGGCCGCAGAGATCAGCCACCCTGCCACCAGTCGGTATGCTGCCCGCCCAGGAGGTTCCATGGCGACCATGTGGCGAAAAGCGATGCTCTACCTCGGGCTCGGTCCCGACGAGGAGTACGACGACTACGACCCCGGCTATGACGATCCCGCGCCCCCGGCGCGCCCGTCCCGCTCGGTCGCGACGCCTGACCCGATGCCGTCGCCGGATCCCGAACCGGGTCACGCCCCGGTGGGTCCCGTGCGGCCCATGGCGCCGGTGCGCTCGGCCGAGCCGGCCGGGGACTTCGCCAGCCAGGTCGGAGCGGCCGGAGGACTGGGTCGCATCGAGGCCGGCGGAGGTGGCGGTCTCGGCGCCACGCCGCGACCGAAGATGGTGAGGCCCATGCCCGTGGCGTCGACGGCCCGCCCGCGCCTGGTGGTCCCCAACCACTTCAACCAGGCCCAGGAGGTGGCGGACAGCTTCAAGGGCGACCAGCCGGTCGTGATGAACCTTCGCCACGCCGATCGCGAGGTGTCCCGGCGGCTCATCGACTTCTCCAGTGGCCTCTGCTACGGCCTGGGCGGCCGCATGGACAAGCTCGACTCGCAGGTGTACCTGCTGAGCCCGGCCAACGTCGAGGTGTCCGAGGACGAGCGCGACCGCCTGCGCCAGCGCGGGTACGAGGACTGACCGCTCCACCTGATGGACCCCATCCTCAGACTCCTGTGCCTCGTGACGATCGGCTACCAGCTGGTCATCCTCGGCGCGATCATCATCAGCTGGTTCCCGCTCGAGCCCGGTTCAGGGCTGGAAGGTGTCCGCAACGGGCTCCAGAGGGCCACCGAGCCGGTCCTCGGTCCGGTGCGGCGGGCCCTTCCGCCCGTGCGACTCGGGGGCATGGCCCTCGACCTGTCGCCGATCATCGTGCTGATCGGCCTGCAGGTCCTCCAGGTCCTCATCTGCTGAGGGGTCCCAGGTGCCTCGCGGGGCCTCGCCGTTCGGAGTGGGCCGGTGGCTGACTACGATCACCGGCATGGACGTGTCCTCGAGCCTCTCCGACCCCAAGGAGTTCCGCATCGTCAAGCGGGGGTACGACCCGGACGAGGTCGATGCCTTCCTCGACCAGATCGCGCTGGGCGTCGCGGAGCTGAAGCGAAAGCTGGCCGAGGCGGGCGATGCGGCCAAGGCTGCGCCCGCTCCCGCCGCGGCCCCCGAGGCCTCCGAGGCCGGCGCCGACGAGCGGGGTGATGAGATCCAGCGAGCCTTGATCCTGGCCTCGCGGGCGGCCGACGATGAGCTGCGCAAGGCCAACGAGGAGGCGGAGAGCATCCGCACCGAGGCCCAGGCCGCGGCCGACGAGGCCCGCCAGAGCGCCGAGGCCGACGCCGCCGCCGAACGGACGGCCATCGAGGAGGAGATCGCACGTCGCCGCGAGGAGGGACGGGCCGGACTCCTGGCCGAGATCAGCGAGCTGGAGAGCGTGCGGGACTCCCTCGCCGGTGACGTGGTCGTCCTCGAGCGCCACGTCGACGAGCAGAGGGAGGTCGTCCAGGCCGCCATCGGCGAGCTCCAGTCGCTGCTCGACCACCCGGAGGCGTTCCGCATCGCCATGGCCTCGGGTGTGACGACACCGCTCCCCGTTCCCGAGGCCGCCCCGGTGGTCGAAGATCGGCCGGAGGTGCCCGTCGGCGCCGACCGGGCCCAGGAGCCGGCCCTGGTCGACGACGAGCCCGGGTCCGACGAGTCCGCCGAGGATCCCACGCCGATCACGCCCCAGGACCTGGTGGCGGCGACGCAGGACGACCCGGGCGTCGAGGAGCGCAGCCCGCTCGACGCGGACGACCGGGGTGCCACCGCGAGGGCCGACGACGGGGACACCTCCAGCGATGCGGCGGACGAGGGGCAGGACCCACCTGCGGACCCTGTCCTGCTCGACGAGTCCGGCCCGTCCACGGAGGCGGTGGCGGCGGTGGGCGACCCCGACAGCGAGGATGCGTTCCTGGCCGAGCTGCGCAAGGCCATGCTCGACGACGAGCCGCTCGGGCCGCGCGACCAGGGCGAGCCCGACCTCCGTCAGTTGGAGCCCCCGGCCGAGGACGACCTGGGGCGCGGCCGGTCCCGCTTCGGTCGGCGCCGGTGACCCGTTCGTCGCCGGGCTGAGCCCCCCCGGGGAGGCTCAGCTCAGGCTCGGGTCAGGGCCAGCACGCAGCGGGAGCCGTCGAGCTCGAGGGGCCGCACGACCACCCCGTCGCCGTCGGTGACGGGGCCGACCGACACGTCGACGGCCAGGGTGTCGGACGCGATCTGAACCCGGTGGGTCGTGGCCGCGTCGGCGACCTGGGCGTCCCCCTCGACCTGGAGGCGGATCCGGTCGGACAGGGCGAGGTCGGCCTCCTTGCGCAGGTCGTTGACCGCCCGGATCAGGTCACGGGCCACGCCCTCGGACCGGAGGGCATCGTCGACCGTCAGGTCGAGGGCCACGGCCCAGCCTCCGTCCTCGGCCAGGGCGAAGGACTCGTGGCGCTCGGCCCGCAGCTCGACCTCGTCGGCCGTCAGGCGTTCACCGGCCACCTCGATGGCGCCGTCGGCCTCGAGCTGGTGGCGCAGGGCGGTGCCGTCGGCCTCGGCCAGGGCGGCCTTGATCTCGGGGACCTTGGGCCCCAGCCGGGGTCCGAGGGCGCGGAAGTTGGGCACGACGTTCCAGGTCATCAGGCCCGACAGCGTGTCCACCTCCTCCAACGCCTTCACGTTGAGTTCGGCTGCGACCTCGGCCCGGAGCTCGTCGGTGAGGGTGCCGTCGCGGTGCAGCAGCAGGGCCCGGGGGAGGGGCTGGCGCACCTTGACCTTGGCGTCGGTGCGGGCCGCCCGTCCCAGTGCCACCAGCCGGCGGGCCACGGCCATGCCCTCGGTCAGCTCGGCCGCCTGGGCGGCGGAGGGGCCGGGGGAGGGCCAGTCGGCCAGGTGCACCGAGTCGTCGTCGGTGAGGATGCCGTGGATCTCCTCGGCCAGGAACGGGCAGAACGGGGCCAGGAGGCGGGCGGTGACCACCAGGCAGTGGTGGAGGGTGGCGTGGGCCTCGGGCTCGTCGGCCCCCCAGAACCGGGGTCGGCTCCGCCGCACGTACCAGTTCGAGAGGTCGTCGACCAGCGCCGCGATCCGGGATGCCCCCGTGAGGGCGTCGAAGCGGTCGAGGGCCTCGGTCACCGCTGCGACCGTGGCATCCAGCTGGGCCAGGATCCAGCGGTCGAGGACGTGGGTGGGCTCGGGACGCTGGTCGCCGGTGGGCTCCCAGCCGTCGAGGTCGGCGTAGGTGGTGAAGAACCCGACCACGTTCCAGAGGGTGATGAGGGTCTGGCGGGTGCTCTCCCGGATGGCCTCGTCGAACACCCGGCGCGGGCTCCAGGGCTGGCCGGCTGAGAAGAAGTACCACCGGAGCCCGTCGGCCCCGAACCGCCCGAAGGCGTCCCACGGGTCGATGACGTTGCCCTTGGACTTCGACATCTTGCGGCCCTGCTCATCGACGATGTGGCCCAGGCAGACCACGTTGTCGTAGGGGGTGCGGTCGAACACGAGCGTGTTCACGGCCAGCAGGCTGTAGAACCAGCCCCGCGTCTGGTCGATCGCCTCGCAGATGAAGTCGGCGGGGTAGGCGGCCGGGCCCTCGTCTCCGCCGAGGTAGTGCTGCTGGGCGCTGGGCATCGACCCGGAGTCGAACCAGGCGTCGAGCACCGGGGGCAGGCGGCGGGCCGTCGCGGCGCACTCAGGGCAGGGAAAGGTGATGTCGTCGACGAAGGGGCGGTGCAGGTCCAGCGCGCTGAGGTCGTCGCCGGACAGCGCGGACAGCTCCGCCACCGAGCCCACGCAGGTGTCGTGGCCGTCGGGGCACCGCCAGATGGGCAGCGGGGTGCCCCAGTAGCGGTCGCGCGACAGCGCCCAGTCGATGTTCGACTCCAGCCACTTGCCGAACCGGCCGTGCTTGATGTGGTCCGGGTGCCAGCCGATGCGCTCGTTCTCTCGCAGGAGCGCCTCGCGCCGAGCCTCCGTGCGGGCGAACCACGAGGTCTTGGCCCAGTAGATCAGGGGCGTCCCGCACCGCCAGCAGTGGGGGTAGCTGTGCTCGTGGTCCTCGGCGGCCAGCAGCAGTCCGCGGTCGTCGAGGTCGGCGAGGATGTCGTCGTCGGCGTCCTTCACGAACCGCCCGGTGAAGGCGGGCACCGAGTCGTCGAACGCGGCGTCGGCATCGACGGGGTTGAGGACGGGGAGGTCCTCGGTCCGGCCGATGCGAGCGTCGTCCTCGCCGAAGGCCGGGGCCAGGTGCACGATGCCGGACCCGTCCTCGGTGGTGACGAAGCCGTCGGCCACGACCTGCGGGTCGCGGTCGAGGGGGAGCACGGCGAACGGGCGCTGGTAGCGGGTGCCGACCAGGTCAGAGCCGGTGAGGCGGGCCACCACCTCGGCGTCGGGGTGGCGGCGCTGCTGAGCGGCCTCGGCCATCACCAGGTCGGCCCCGTCACCGGTGCGGACGCGCACGTAGGCCACGTCGGGTCCGACGGCCGCGGCGACGTGGGAGATCAGGGTCCAGGGGGTGGTGGTCCACACCACCAGGTCGGCGCCCTGGACCGCCTCCGGCCCGTCGATCACGGGGAGCCGGACGTAGGCGGAGCGATCGACGACGTCCTGGTAGCCCTGCGCCACCTCGTGGCTGGACAGGGCCGTGCCGCACCGGCCGCAGTAGGGGGTGACCCGATGCCCCTCGTA
>JBBSME010000118.1:0-9306 GCA_038233335.1 Acidimicrobiales bacterium
CCACTCGTAGAGGGCACGGGACTCGTCCAGACCCTCGTAGCACTGGAGGCGGATCAGCCGGGCGCCCGTCATCTCGGCCACGGACTTGGCCAGCTGGGTCTTGCCGGTGCCGGCCGGGCCCTCGACCAGGATCGGCTTGCCCAGGCGGTCCGCCAGGTAGACGATGCCAGCGATGCCGTCATCGGCCAGGTACTGGGTCTTGCGGAGGCCGTCGCGCACAGCGTCGACGGACTCGAACCGGGGCTCGGTCTCGATGTCGGACATGCGCGGCAGGCTACCGGTCGGCTTGACCAGCCGGTCAACCGACATCCGGGGCACCGCCTCCCGGCCAGCCCTGGGCCTCATCGCCCCGATCCGAGCGGCACTACCCTCCCCGCGGTGACCAGGCGCTCGACCCCGCGTTCCGTCGCGGCGGTCCTGGCGACGGCAGCCCTGCTCGTCGGGTGCAGCTCCGATGCAGAGGACGCCGACGCGGCCTCCCCGAACCCGGTGGCGACGTCGGTCGCCGCAGAGACACCAACTCCCGCTGAGGAGGACACCACGCCCACCGGATCGGCCGGATGCGATGCCGCTTCGGCGGCACCGGGGCGCTCCGTGGAGTCAGTCGCCAGCGGTGGGACGGACCGCTCCTACGTCCGCTACGTCCCCACGACGGATGAGGACGGCCCCCGACCCCTGGTGGTGGACCTGACCGCGTACTCCCCCGCCGCCCTGGAAGAGCGGATCAGCGGCTTCACCCTGCCCGGTGCCGACGGGACGGTGAAGGCCGACGAGGTGGGTGCGGTGGTCGTGACGCCCGAGCCGGTGGGCGGCGCCGGGGAGCTGCTCACCTGGAACCTGACCGACCAGCCCGGCTGGGCCGACGACGACCTGTTCCTCGCCGACCTCCTGGACCAGGTCGCGGCCGAGACCTGCCTGGCCCCGGGGCACACCCTCGTCATGGGCTTCGCCATCGGCGGCGTCATGGCCTCGCGCCTGGCCTGCTCCCTGGGCGAGGACGTGGCCCTGCTGGCCACGGTGGCCGGGCTCGACGACCCACCGGGCTGCGACCCGGCTCGCCCCGTCCCCGTCCTTGCCCTGCAGGGCACCGCCGACCGCTTCCTGCCCGCCGACGGCGGGGTGGGCACCGGTGCGGCCGGGCTGCCGCTGTCGCCGAAGACGACCGCCGGGCTGGTCGGGGTGGTCACCCGTCGGGGCCCGGCGACCGAGACGGCCGCGGCGTGGGCCACTCGCAACGGCTGTGGCGCCGAGCCCGCCGACGAGGAGATCGCCGAGGGGGCCACGCGGCGGGCTTGGACGGGCTGCGACGACGACGCGGGCGTGGAGCTGGTGACCATCGACGGCGGCGAACACACCTGGCCGGGCAGCACCACCATGGACGACCTGACCGGCCTCCTCGGGCCCGTCTCCGACGCCGTGGTGGCCAACGACCTGATCTGGGACCGCTTCCAGGCCGAGCTGGGCTGAGCCGCCGAGCGACCCTCGGATCTGGCACGGACCGACGGCGTGGTGGTGACCGCTCCGGCGGCGGGTCCGAGCGATCCTGGCGACGCGGCGACGAGGACATCGACACCGGTGCGGGTGATGCCGGGGCCACGCGCCCCGGAGCCGGAGATCGACGGTCCCCGTGCACCTGGAGGCCACGGTGGGCCAGATCTGGCAGTCATGCGGCGGAGGCTGGCAGGAACCCTCGTTGGCAGGAACCTCGCGGTGTCCTAGCTTTCGGCCATGACGACCCCTCGGCGCGCCCCCCGACCCCACCGGGTGGTGAGCCTCATCGGGGGGGGCGTGTCGCTGTTCGAGCTGGCCGTGCCGTGTGAGGTGTTCGGCATCGAGCGCACCGAGATCGACGGCTGGAACTACACCCACCGCGTGGCCTCGACCCGGCCGGGCCCGGTCCCGGCCCGGAACGGCATGAGCGTGATCGCCGATGCCGGCCTGGAGGCGGCAGAGGGAGCCGACACGGTCGTGGTGCCCCCGAACGGCACCATGATGGACGAACAGCGTCGGATCGATCCCGAGGTGGTCGATGTCGTCCGCTCGGCCCACGCGCGCGGCGCCCGCATCGTGTCGCTGTGCGGCGGGGCCTTCGTCCTCGCCGCCGCCGGCCTGCTCGACGGTCGCCGGGCCACCACCCACTGGATGACTGCCGACGCCTTGAGCAGCCGCTTCCCCGAGGTGACGGTCGACCCTGGTGTGCTGTGGGTCGACGACGATCCCGTGTTCACCTCGGCCGGCACCGCGGCGGCCATCGACCTGTGCCTCCACCTGGTCCGCACCGACCTGGGCGCCGCCGCCGCGACCACCGTGGCCCGGCGCATGGTGGTGCCACCCCACCGCGACGGGGGCCAGGCCCAGTTCGTCCAGACCCCGATGCCCGAGTGCGCCGATGACGACCCGCTCGGGCCGGTGCTGTCTTGGATGGCCGAGCACCTCGATGAGGCCGTGACGGTGGAGGACCTGGCCCGGCGGGCCGCGCTCAGCCCCCGCACCTTCGCCCGCCGCTTCGTGGCCACGACGGGCACCACCCCGCTGCAGTGGCTGCTCACCCAGCGGGTGGCCCGGGCCCGGGGCCTGCTGGAGACCACGGACCTGCCGGTGGAGCTGGTGGCCCAGGCGTGCGGCTTCGGCTCCGCCGCCGGCCTGCGGACCCACTTCACCCGGGTGGTCGGAACCGCCCCCAGCACCTACCGGCAGCGCTTCGCCGCCGACCTGGCCGGCTAGGTCTCCGAGCCGCGCCGGGAGGCCCGACCCCAGGCCGGCCCGCGTCGGAGCCAGATCACCCGGCGGTCCCGCTGGGGCCACCGCCCGCGGGCAGGCTCTGAGCTCGTCGAGACCGATCGGCGCAGATGGCAGCAATCTTCGCATCATGGTCAGTCCTGCCACTCGCCCCCCAGGTCCGAAGAGCGGACGATGGGGTCATGACCACCCACCGCTCCTCCGTCGCCCACCACTCCCCTGTGCCAGCCTGGTACGCCCTCCGCGGGCGGCGGGCCCCCACCGCCCTGACCCACGACCGGGCCTGGTGGCACCCGCCTGACCGAGGCCCGCTCCGGCGCCGGGGCACCAACCTCATCCACGCGATCCTCGTGCGGCGATCAGGTGGAGCCGGCGCCGATCAGGACCAGGAACGGATCCGCCTGGCTCCCGTCGAGGCCGCCCGCCTCGATCTCGGGCCCCAGTCGTTCACGACCGCCGCCCCCGGCGACCAGCTCACACGGGACACGACCGTGACCCGCCGCTCGTCGAGCGCGAGCGGCTCAGCCGGACGCCCCGGGGCGGTGATCTGATGTTCCGAGCATGGTGCCGCGCCGAGGGCACCGAGGTGCTCCTCACCCCCCGCCGGATCACCGACGTCCGGCGCTTCCCAGGCGGCGTGGAGCTGAGCTTCACCTGCTGGTGCGGCCACCACGGAACCGTCGTGGACCGGACCTGGCCGGCGCGTCCCACGTCGGCCACGGCGTCGCCCGGGCCCCATCGGCGCCAAGGACTGCGGCGGGCGGCTCAGCCGCGGATCTGACCCTCGCCCCGCACCACGTACTTGGCCGTGGTCAGCTCGCGGAGCCCCATGGGACCCCGGGCGTGGAGCTTCTGGGTCGAGATGCCGATCTCGGCGCCGAACCCGAACTCCTCGCCGTCGACGAACCGGGTGGAGGCGTTGACCACCACCGCGGCGGCGTCGACCTCGCCGGTGAAGCGGTCGGCGGCGACCAGGTCGGCGGTGACGATGGCCTCGGAGTGGCCGGACCCGTAGCGGGCGATGTGGTCGATGGCGGCGTCGAGCGACGGCACCACGCGCACGGCCAAGCGGAGGTCGAGGAACTCCTGGGCCCAGTCCTCCTCGGTCGCGGGTCCGGCGTCGGGGACCAGGGCCTGGGTGCGCTCGTCGCCGACCAGGGCCACGCCTTCGAGGGCGGCCGCCATGTCGGGCAGGAAGGCCTCGGCCACATCGGCGTGCACGAGCACCGTCTCGGTGGCGTTGCACACCGACGGGCGCTGGGTCTTGCCGTTCACGACGATGGCCCGGGCCATGTCGAGGTCGGCGGCGGCGTCGACGTACACGTGGCAGTTGCCGTCCCCGTCGATGACGTAGGGCACCGTGGCGTTGTCGAGGATCGAGCGGATCAGCGACGGGCCACCCCGGGGGATGAGGCAGTCGATGGAGTCCCGCTGCTGCATGAACTCCACCGCCGCTTCCCGGCTGGTGTCCTCCACCAGGACCAGGGCGTCGGCGGGGAGGTCGACCTTGGCGTAGGCCTCGCGCAGGACCCCGACGATGGCCAGGTTGGAGCGGATGGCGCCCGATGACCCCCGCAGGAAGGCCACGTTGCCCGACTTGAGGCACAGGCCCGCGGCATCGCTGGTCACGTTGGGACGGTTCTCGTAGATGATGGCCACCACACCCAGGGGGACCCGGACCCGCGAGATGCGCAGGCCGTTGGGCCGCACCCACCCGTCGAGGACCTCACCCACCGGGTCGGGCAGGGCCGCCACCTGGCGCAGGCCCGCAGCCATGGCCTCGATCCGGCCCACGTCGAGGCGCAGCCGGTCGACCACCGTGGCCGGGGTGGCGCCCTCCACCGCGGCGGCCACGTCGCGGTCGTTGGCGTCGAGGATCTCGGTGGCCCGGCTGACCAGCAGGTCGGCGCCGGCCAGGAGGGCCGCGTCGCGCTGGGCGGTGGAGGTGCGGGCCAGGGTGCGGGAGGCGGCCCGGGCCCGCGCTCCGAGGTCGGCGATGGTGCTGCTCACCCCTACGAGCGTACCGGCGCGCCCGGCCTCGGCCCAGAGACCGAAGTGTTCGGGGCTCCGGCCGTCCTGGCGACCACGGCGCCGACCGGTTCGCTCGGGTGGGGGCGGACGGCGGGTGACCGAGGGCGGCCCGCCGTCGGAGGAGGATCGGGCAGACTGCGAGCCATGCCCTCGGCCCGCCACGCGACGCTCGCCGATGTCGAGCCGCTGGGCCCGGTGCTGGCCGACGCATTCGCCTCCGATCCGCTGTGGCAGTGCGTCGTCGCCGATCAGGACCGGTGGGAGCGGCGGGCGCCAGCCATGTTCACCCACGAGGTGGAGGGGCGGCTGCGGACGGGCCACGCCTACACGACCGACGACCTCGCCGGCGTGGCCCTGTGGGCACCGCCGGGGTTCTGGCGGCCGCGCCTCACCGAGCTCCTTCGCTCCCTCCTGCCCATGGTCCGCCTCACCGGGCTGGCCGGGGGCATGCGCGGGTTGCGCTTCCTGGGGGCCATGGAGCGCGCCCACCCCGCCGCCGACCACTGGTACCTGGCCCTGTTGGGCACCGACCCCGCCCACCAGGGAGGGGGCGTGGGATCGGCGCTGATCAAGCCGGTGGTCGACCGGTGCGACCAGGACGGCACCGGCGCCTACCTGGAGTCGTCCGACCCGTCCAACGTGGCCTTCTACGAGGGCCACGGCTTCCGGGTGACCGGCGAGATCACCGCCGGCGGTTCACCGCCGGTCCACCTGATGTGGCGCGACCCGATCGTACCGGACGACGCGTGATCGCCGACCCGGGGCTGGAGAGCGCAGCCGAGGCGTTCCACCGCTCGCTCACCCCCGTCGTGCAGTCGCTGGCCGGCACGGTCGCCGGCATCGACCGCGACGCGCTGGCCGAAGACGTCACCCGGGAGGCGTTCCACATCGCGGCCGCGTTCGTCGACTGCGACGACGTCCACACCGACGCCGAGCTGTACTCGCTGCTGGTGATCTTCGGCCCCCGCATCGGGGGTGACCTGCTGCGGGCCACCCCCGACGACCTGCGTCGCAGCGGGCTGGTCCGGGGCCGCCGGACCTGGTTGGACGCCCCCTCGACCATGCTCGACCTGCTGGCCCGCTACGACCGGAAGAACGGCACCGACCACGCCCGCACCTACCACGACCGCGCCGTCGCCATCGCCTTCGCCGTCGCCGCCCTGGACCCGTACACGACCGAGACCGAGCTGCGGGCCATCGAGAGATTCCGCGCCACCATGGCCGGCGCCGGGGCGGCCTCCGGTCCGGAGGGCGACGGTCCCGGCGTCCCCGATCCGGCGACCCTGGAGGCCGGCAGCGATGCCGGCCCGGACGGGCCGGCCGAGGACGACCTGGGCCCCCCGCGCCCCCTCGAGGAGCTGCTCGACGAGCTCGACGACCTGATCGGCCTCGACGGCGTGAAGGCCGAGGTCCGTCTGGTGACGGACCTCATCCGCATCCAGAACCTGCGAGGCGATCGTGACCTCCCCGTGGTCGAGCAGAGCCGCCACCTCGTCTTCGCCGGCAACCCGGGGACGGGCAAGACCACCGTCGCCCGCCTGCTGGCCCAGATCTACCGGACCCTCGGCGTGGTCGAGAAGGGTCACCTGGTCGAGACCGACCGCAGCGGCCTGGTCGCCGGGTTCGTGGGCCAGACCGCCACCAAGGTCGTGGAGGTGTTCGACCGGGCCGACGAGGGCTTGCTGCTGGTCGACGAGGCCTACGCCCTGGTCCGGGGCGGGGGCAACGACTTCGGCCGGGAGGCCATCGACATGCTGGTCAAGCTGATCGAGGACAGGCGGGACCGGATCGTCGTGGTGGTGGCCGGCTACCCCGACGAGATGGACGAGCTGGTCGCGTCGAACCCGGGCCTTCGCTCTCGGTTTCCCAAGACCATCGTCTTCGACGACTACACGACCGACCAGCTGGTCGCCATCTTCACGTCCATGGGCGAGAAGAACGGCTACCACTGCAACCCGGCGGCCGAGGACAAGCTGCGGGCCTGGTTCGACGCCCAGCCCCGGGACCGGGGCTTCGGCAACGGGCGAGCGGCCCGGAACCTGTTCGAGGCCAGCGTCGCCCGTCACGCCAGCCGGGTGGTCGGCGTGGACGAACCGACCGACGACGACCTCACCACCCTCCTCCCGGCCGACATCCCCGACGTCGACGAGAGCGCGGACTCCACCATCCGCCGACCGGCCTCGCCCCCGCCCGCCCCGGACGCAGCGCTGGGCGCCTCCGCCCCCGAGATCGGCGACCCCCCCGACCGTTAGCGGTCCTGCGCCCACGAGCTTTGAGCGGAGTACGCCGCATGTGACGCACTTGCGCTCAAAGTACGTCGGGAGGGCTGCAACCTTGAGCAGAGTCCGCCGCATGTGACGCACTTGCGCTCAAAGTTCGACCGGCAGAGGGCGGCGTCGGGGCGAACAGCCTGAGCACTACCGTCGGTCTCCATGCCTCCCCGGCTGGCGCGCCTGCTCGCCATCGTCGCTGCTGTCGCCCTGGTGGGCGGCGCCTTCGCCCTGCGCGGGGCCCTCTCCGGCGATGACGACGAAGGGGTGGCCTCGGGTCCGGGCTCGACCGAGGCCGGGGGCGACCCCGACGCCCCCATCCGGGTGATCTGCGACGAAGACCTGGGCGACGCCGCCTGCGACGCCATCAAGCGCCTGGACGGAGTGGATGAGCTGAAGGTCATGACCGCATCGAAGGCGCTTGGCGAGGACGCCCTAGGAGCCGAGGATCCGCAGTACGACGTCTGGGTCACCCTCGACCCGTGGCCCCAGATCCTCGACGTGGCCCGTGAGGTTGACGACCTCGGGCCTGTCGCCAGCGACGAGACGATCGCACTGGCCACCTCGGCCCCGGCGATCCTCGCCAACGCCGCGGGCACCAGCTGTGAAGACCCCGTGAAGTGGGCATGTCTCGCCGACGAGGCTGCCGCCGGGGACGACATCGGCATGGCCAGCCTCGACAGTGCGTGGGGGCCGCTCCTGCTGGGCGATGCCGCGGCTGGCCTGCTCGACACCGCCGACTTCAGCATCCGAGACGCACAGTCTGACCCGACGCGAAGCCAGCTCAGTGGCCTCCTCGACAGCGCTCCCCCGGGATCGCTGGAGGATCAGGCCCGCCTCGTCACCCGTCCGGGGCAGTACGACGCACTCGCCACGACCTCCGGCCTGGCCGAACGCACCGCCGCCACCGTCCAGGCGGGGCAGCAAGGTCTCACGGTGCGCTCTCTGGGTCCCGAAGCGAGCATCGGGGTGGTCATGGCGCCCATCGGACCGAACGGCGCCGCGGCAGTCGACCGCCTGACTGAGGGGGCGACCGACCAGACTGTGAGCGACGCACTAGCCGTTGCCGGCTGGTCGGGTCCGCCCGGCCCTACGACCGGCCTCCCCGCCCCCGACCTGCTCTACGCCCTGAACGAGGACTTCCGCCGATGAGGATGAGGAACACAGGTGCCAGCAGGCCGGCCGACGTACCGCTGTGCGGTCTCCTCCCGCGCCCCTCCCCCGCCCTGCTCCACACTCTGACCAGGGACGACGACTGATGGTGACCATGCCACGGACGGATCCGCGAGCGGGCGCCAACGCGACCGATGCCACAGCCGTCTCCGCCCTCCCCGCTCCCCGCCAGCTGCACGCCCTGGACCAGGACATCGCCCGATGAGGGCCACGACGACCACACCTGCCGGGCGCAGCCGCCTGCGTCCGCAGCCCGCGCCAACCCCTGCCCGGTGCGATGCCCGGCACGAGGAGCTCCCCCGATGACCACCCCGCGACCGACGACGACCACCCACGGGGCCCGATCACCCCGCCGGTTCGTGATCGCCCTGGTGGCGGTGGCGCTGCTGGCGACGGCGTGCAGCGGGGGCGGTGACGATGGCGGCGACGCCAGCGTCACCGAGGACGGCGACCTGGGCGACCCCGGTGACTGCGTCGTGGTCGACCTGGCCGTGTCGTCGGAGAAGGCCACCCTCATGGACGAGCTGGCCCGGGAGTTCAACGGCTCCGACGCGGCCCAGCTCGAGGGCGGCCGCTGCGCCTTCGCCCGTCCGCAGACCAAGGCCTCCGGCGCCGCGGCCGAGCTGCTGGCGACCGAGTGGGACGAGGACGTCGAGGGCCCCCGTCCGGTGGTGTGGTCGCCCGCCGCCTCGACCTGGGGCGCCGTGGTCAACCAGCGCCTGGCCGACGATGGTCAGGACCCGATCGTGGGCGAGGCCGAGCCCTTCATGCAGACCCCGTTGGTGATCGCCATGCCCGAGCCCATGGCCGAGGCCCTGGGCTACCCGGAGGAGCCGGTGGGCTGGTCCGACATCCTCGAGCTGTCCCGCAACGAGGCCGGCTGGGAGGCCTTCGGCCACCCGGAGTGGGGCCCGTTCCGCCTGGGCAAGACCAACCCCAACTTCTCCACCAGCGGCCTCTCCGCCCTCATCGCCCAGGCCTACGCCTCGACCGGCAAGACCGAGGGGCTCTCCAAAGAGGACCTGGCCAACCCGAAGGTGGCAGCCGAGGCCGAGGCGGTGGAATCAGCGGTCGTCCACTACGGCGACACCAC
>JBBSME010000119.1:0-9259 GCA_038233335.1 Acidimicrobiales bacterium
CAGGTGACGATGGTTCCGACCGACGGGTCGTGGATCTCACGTCGGGTCTCGGCCTCGGTCCATCCCTCCCATGCTCGACGCTCGGGTCGCCGCGTCTCGAAGACGAGGTACCCGCCCGGAGCGAGGACGGCCCGAATCCCCCGGAGCGCGGACAGCCACTGGCGGTCGGTGAGGAACACCTGGGCCACGTTGCCGGTCATCGTCACCAGATCGACTTGGATCGCCGGCAAGTTCGACGCGTCGGCTTCCACCCAGCGCACCCGATCGGCGAACGGCTTGCCTCGGGCCACCTCGAGCGACGCCGCCGCCGGATCGACCCCGGTCATCTGGGTCCCGCGCGCCGCCAACCGGCAGGCGAAGGTTCCGGTCCCGCAGCCGACGTCGAGGACCGAGGCGGCTCCGAGCTCATCGACGAGGTCGAGGTACGCGTCGAGGTCGGATCGGTCGTCGTCGACGATGTCGTAGATCGCGGCCAGCCTCGGGTCCTCGAAGATCGCGTCGGGCACCTCCGCAGTGTGCATCGTGATCCGCGAACGCCTGACTTCTGTGGTCCCCTCGCGAGGAAACCCGGTCGTGCGGGGGTGCTGACACGCCGCAGACTGACGGGCGTGGGGAGCCGGATGCACGCCGACGAGGTCGAGGTGGACGAGGAGCTGGTCGGCCGCCTCCTGGCCACGCAGATGCCGGCGATCGCTGATCGGACCTTGGGCCCGGTCGAGCCGTGGGGGACGGACAACGCCATCTGGCGTCTGGGCGACGACCTCGTGCTGCGCCTGCCCCGCATCCCCGGCGCGACCGGCCAGATCGACCTCGAGGCCACCTGGCTGCCCCGTCTCGCCCCGCACCTCCCCGTGGCCGTCCCCGACCCGGTGGCCGTCGGGGAGCCCGGTCACGGGTACCCGTTTCCATGGGCCGTGCACCGGTGGATCCCCGGCACCGGTGCCACGCTCGATCAGATCGACCCCTGTGCCTTCGCGCCCGACCTGGCTGCAGTGGTCAGAGCCCTCCAGACCGTGTCGACGGCGGGGGCGCCCGCGGCCCGGAACCGGGCCCGGCCGCTGCGGGAGTATGACGGTCCCACCCGCAGAGCCATCGCCCGCGCCTCGCACCTCATCGACGCGGAGGCGGCGACCGCCGTGTGGGAGGAGGCACTGGCGGCGCCGGCGCATGGCGACCCAACGGTCTGGGTGCACGGCGACCTGGAGGGGAACTGCCTGGTGCGGGACGGTCGGCTGTGCGGTCTGGTCGACTGGGGGTCGGCCTGCGCCGGCGACCCTGCGGTCGACGTCCAGGTCATCTGGTCACCGCTGTTCACCGAGGCATCTCGCCAGACGTTCCTGGACGCGCTCGCCGTCGATGCGGCCACCCTCGCTCGCAGTCGAGGCGCAGCGATCAACCAGGCCTGTGCCGCGCTGCCCTACTACCTGCACACCTACCCCCTGATCGTCGAGCGGTCCTGGCACAAGCTCGCCGCGCTGGGCGTGGGCCCGGCTGTCACCGGATGACGGCTGGGGTGCGGAGGTGGTGAGCGCGCTGTCGCGGGAGGAGGTCGAGCGGTTCCTCGCGGCGCACCACAGGGCCCCGGTCGAGGGCCTCGAGCGGCTGAGGGGCGGATTCTGGTCGGCGGCCTACGGCTACCGCGTGGGCGGGGAGGACCTGGTGGCCCGTTTCGGCGCGATGCGGGAGGGCTATGAGATGGACCGGGCCGCGATGGCCTTCGCTCGGCCCGGGCTGCCGGTGCCCGAGGTGCGGGCGATCGGCGACGCGTTCGGTGGCCCCTACGCCATCTCCGTCCGTCACCCCGGCCGGTTCCTGGAGGACCTCGACCGGCCGGAGGCGGATCGGGCCGCGCCCGCCGTCGGGCGACTGCTCGCCGCGCGGCGCTCCGCCGGAGCCGGAGCCGCGGCTCCGAGCGCCTGGTTCCCGGCCTCTGCCGACGGGGCAGCTCCGGCCGGGAGCACCTGGCGCGGCTGGCTGATGAGTGGGCTGGTCGACGATCCCCGCAGCCGGGTGAGCGGGTGGCGGACGACGCTGGCTGAGGATCCGGCGATCGACCGGCTGTTCGAGGCGTGCTCGGCGCGCATCGGAGATCTGGTCGAGGCCTGCCCGGAGCGCCGCGACCTCGTCCACGGCGACCTGCTCCACCAGAACGTCCTGCTGGCGCACGACCTCTCGGAGGTGACCGCGGTCTTCTCCTGGAAGTGCTCGGTCCTCGGCGACTTCCTCTTCGACGTGGCCTGCTGCACCTTCTGGGGCCCATGGCACCCGGGGATCGCGGCTCTCGACCTGTGGCGCGCCGGCCAGAGCGCGACCGACCTCAGCAGTGTCGACCTGGGCGACGTCGCCGCCCGCCACCACTGCTACGAGCTGCAGATCGGTGCCAGCCACCTGGCCTGGAACGCCTGGACCGGCGACCATCAGGAGCTCCGGGCCGTCTCCGCTCACCTCACCGAGATCCTCGAGCGGGGACCCCGAACGGAACCGACTGCGTGACCGGACCGGGTGCGCGGGAGTTGCCGGCTGCGAGGTCGCCGGTCCTCCGATGGGTCCGGCCCGATCCGCCGGCTGTCAGCAGTCGAGGGTCGCGGCGGCGGCGACGCAGAGCAGGTGGCGCCGAGCCGGGCCCAGTGCGCCGATGCGGCGGACCAGCATGGCCTTGGGCATGGGCCGGAGGTTGTCGAAGGAGGCGACCGAGTCCACCGGCAGCCCCTCCTCGGGCCCGACCGAGAGCTCGCTGGGCACGGAGCGGATCTGGGTCGTGACCGGCGCGACGAGGACACGGGCCATCACCTCGTTGGCCGCATCACGGCTCACGACGAGGAACGGCCTGCCCTTCTGCTCGGGTGTCTCGCCCCACCAGAGCTCGCCCCTCGCTACCACCAGCGGTCCCAGGGTTCCGCCTCGATGGCTTCGACAGCCAGGCGTCGGGCCGCGGCCACCTCGTCGGGTCGGTCAGGGAATCGGGTGAAGCCCTCGGTGAAGGCGTGATCGATCTCGGCAGACTGCGCTCGCTCGACGGCGAGGTCCAGCCCCCGGCGGACGGCGTCGGAACGACTCCGGAACGAGCCGGCCTGCACCAGAGCATCGACCGTCTCGACCACCTCGTCCGACAGCTTCACCGCGATCTGGATCGTCATGCTCTGAGCATACCCGTGGGCATCACACCCGCGGCACCGATCTCCGGGCGGGCCGACTGATGCGCTGTGCCATCCCATGCCGCATACCGGATCGGTATGCTGTCGCCATGGCCACGGAGCAGATCGCGGTCCGCCTTCCCGAGGCGCAGCTCGCGGTGCTCGACGAGCTCGTCGTCCGCGGCGTCTACCCGAGCAGGGCGGCCGCGGTGCGAGCGGGGATCGACGCCGTCGTCGAGCTCGACCGGCGACGAGCGGTGGACCTTGCGGTGGTCGACGGGTACCGGCGCACGCCGCCTTCGGAGGTGGAGCATGCCGCCTCCGTCGCCTCGCTGCGGGACGCCATCGCCGAGGAGCCTTGGCGAGCGAACCCCGGCGGGGAGAGATCTGGTGGGGCGAGATCGAGGACGTGGGTCGGCGGCCGTTCCTCGTCATGACGCGCTCAGCTGCGATCCCGGTGCTCCACAGCGTGCTCGCCGCGCCGGTGACGCGAACGGTCAGGGGCATCCCGACCGAGCTGTCGCTCGGGTCCGACGACGGGATGCCGACCGACTGCGCCGCGACGTTCGACAACCTGCGGGTGGTCGCCAAGGCGTACCTCGTCGAACGCCAGTGTGAGCTGTCACCGCGTCGACTCGCCGACGCATGTCACGCCCTTCGAGCCGCCGTCGACTGCTGAGCGGTGTCGCCGCCGGTGGGTCAGGGGCGGAGGTCACCGAAGACGCACTCGCGGCCCCGAGGATGGTGGGTGTCGCAACCCCATGCCCGACCGCCTTTCGGGCCACAGCGACCGACAACGCCGCGGAAAGGGCGGTTCCGGCCTGGCCCCGGGCTGCCACCATCGAACGATGGCCGATCACTCGTCAGAGCCCGTGATCCGGCCCGAGATGACCGAGGACCACCGGTCGATCCGCGACCTGCTGATCGCCGCCTTCGGCTCCGAGGAGCAGGCGCTCCTCGTCGACCGCATCCGGTCCTCTCCCCAGCAGGTCTCTGAGATGGCGCTGGTGGCCGAGCTCGACCGGGAGATCGTCGGGCACGTCATGGTCAGCCACGCGACCATCGAGAGCGAGGGGGGCACGCGCCGGATCAGCATGCTGTCGCCGCCCGCCGTCCTGCCGGGTCGGCAGCGAGCAGGGACCGGCTCTCGTCTCGTTCGTGCGGTGCTCGCGGTGGCGGACTCTCGGTCCGAACCCCTGGTCGTCCTGGAGGGCGATCCGGCCTATCTACGGGCGCCTCGGTTTCGAGCACTCGGAGAGGTATGGCATCACGATCCATCTGCCCCCTTGGGCGCCGCCAGAAGCAGCGCAGGTCAAGCTCCTCAGCGGATGGGATCCCGCCGACCAGAGCATGCGGGGCACCGTGGTCCACCCTCCTGCCTTCCATGGCCTGACGTAGCCGCACTTGGCGCAGCGCGACCTGCACCGTGCCACGGGGACAACCGGCTCGTCGTGGTTGACGACGGTCCTGGAATATAGCCATACTCATGGCCATGTCGTCGTCGGAGCACCTGTCACTCGCAGATGTGAAGAACCGGCTGTCCGAGGTGGTCGAGACGTTGGAGCGCGAGCACGGGCGCGTGGTGGTGACCAAGCACGGCCGTCCGGCCGCTGTGATGCTCAGCATCGAGGACCTGGAGTCGCTCGAGGAGACGATCGAGATCATGAGCAACCCGACGCTGCTCGAGGCCATCGATCAGGGACGCCACGATGTGGCCGCCGGCCGGACCGAGACGCCCTCGCGCGCCCAGCTTCTCGACCGCCTCACCTCGGAGTGACGCCAGAGCTCTACGCGGTGACATGGGCATCGAGCGCCCTTCGTTCGCTTGATCGGCTACCCGAGAAGATCGCCGTGGCCTGTGTCGAGTTCGCCTACGGCGGTCTGGCCGACAGCCCTCAGCGCGTTGGCCGCGCCCTGCGCTTCGACCTCGAGGGCACCCACAGCGCGAGGCGCGGCGACTTCCGCGTGATCTATGAGATCGACGACGACCGTCGCGTCGTGACCGTGTTGGCGATCGCCCATCGGAGCGATGTCTACCGGCCTCGATGACGACCGCCGGGTCCGAGGCTGATCAGGCCGGGCCGGAGAAGCGGCCGCCCCGGCCGGAGCCAGGACCGACGATGGGGGCGTGGTCGTCCTCGTAACGGGTGAGCTCGGCCCGACCGACGACGTGCCAGTGGACCTCGTCGGGGCCGTCGGCCAGCCGCAGCGTGCGGGCCCCGGCGTACATGCCGGCCAGCGGCGTCCAGTTGGAGATGCCGGCCGCGCCGTGGATCTGGATTGCCTCGTCGATGATCTCGCACACCCGCACGGGCACCATGGCCTTGACCGCGCTGACCCAGATGCGGGCCTCCGCGTTGCCGGTGAGGTCCATGGCCCGTGCCGCCCGCAGGACCATCAGGCGCATGGCCTCGATCTCGATGCGGGCCTTGGCGATGACCTCCACGTTCTTGCCCAGCCGGGCCAGCGGCTTGCCGAACGCCTCGCGATTGAGCCCGCGGCGGACCATGAGATCGAGGGCCAGCTCGGCCGCTCCGATGGAGCGCATGCAGTGGTGGATGCGACCCGGGCCCAGGCGCAGCTGGGAGATCTCGAAGCCCCGCCCCTCGCCCAGCAGCATGTTCGACGCCGGGACGCGGACGTCGGTGAAGCGCAGGTGCATGTGGCCGTGGGGGGCGTCGTCGGCCCCGAACACGTGCATGGGCCCGACGATCTCCACGCCGGGGTGGTCCATGGGCACCAGGATCTGCGACTGCTGGTGGTAGGCGTCGGCGTCCGGGCTGGTCCGGACCATGACGATCATGATCTTGCAGCGGGGGTCGCCGGCGCCGGATATGTAGTACTTCTCGCCGTTGATCACCCACTCGTCGCCGTCCTCCACGGCGCTGGTCTGGATGTTGCGGGCGTCGGAGGAGGCCACGTCGGGCTCGGTCATGGCGAACGCGGACCGGATCTCCCCGGCCAGGAGCGGCTTCAGCCACTGCTCCTTCTGCTCAGGGGTGCCGACCCGCTCCAGCACCTCCATGTTCCCGGTGTCGGGGGCGCTGCAGTTGAGGCACTCCGACGCCAGAGGGTTCTTGCCCAGCTCGGCCGCGATGTAGGCGTAGTCGAGGTTGGAGAGGCCGTCGCCGGTCTCGGCGTCGGGCAGGAAGAAGTTCCACAGCCCGTTGGCCTTGGCCTTGGCCTTCACCCCGTCGAGCAGCTCGAGCTGGCCCTCGCCGTAGCCCCAGTGCTCGTCGCGCCCCTCGCCCAGCCGGAAGAACTCCTCGGTGATGGGGTCGACCTCGTTGGTGATGAAGGCCATCACCGCCTCGTAGAGCGGGACCGCCTTCTCGGACATGGACAGGTCGAGGGCGGCATCGGTGGCCGAGCCGGAGTGCATCCCGGGAGCAGGCACGGGCATCTCTCTTCGATGGGGGGCGGGCCCATGAGGTTGTCACGCCCGAGGGGGGAGCGCCTGGTCCGTCGGGGGTGAGGCGGGGTCAGGGATCGGCCGTGCCGCGCTCACCCATGTCCGGGGCGTGCCCGGTGATCTTGGCGCCGGCCAGGTTGAGGACCTGGCGGAGCGAGCCCGGTGCGGTCCACCAGTCGGCGTGGCCGACATCGACCTTCACGGCGGCCGGAGAGCCACCGTCCTCGAACCACGCCCCGCTGATGGGGTCGCCCAGGTCGCTGACCGTCGCCTCGTCGGTGACCAGGCGGGCCGAGCCGGCCACCGACGCCCAGGTGTCGTCATCGACGAACGACACGTTGACCTCGCCCATGTCGGTCGACACCCAGTCCGCGTCGGCGTCGACCAGGAACCAGATGGTCCCGTCGGCGTCGATCCGCTGCACCGTCATGGGTCGACCGCACAGCCCGTGCGGTCCGTGGGTGGTGAGCATGGCCGTGGGGATCCCCTCGACCAGGTCCTTGATCTGCTGTCCGTCATCACTCATGGGCAGGCGCTTCCCGTCGGTGCCCCGGTGACACACGGCGGGCGCCCCGAAGTGGTCATCCGAGCCCGACCCCCGTCAGGGGCCGCCGCCGGTGGGCCAGACTCGGCCAGGAGCAGGTCGGCGTGGCGGGGACGCCGGAGAAGTGCCGCTTCGTGGTCGAGGAGCTGGGCTTCGACGCCTGCATCGACCACCGCAACGACGACCTGCGGGCCGCGCTGAAGGAGCACTGCCCGAAGCGGGTCTCGGCTCCGCGGTGGAAGCGCTCAACGCCCTGTTCACCGGGGCCAACACCGGCAAGGTCGTGGTCCGGGTGCCCGGGTAGCCGCCTCGCTCAGGAGGCGGCGTGGGGCAGGGCCAGGCTCAGGGCGCCCGGCGGGTGGTCCCAACCGGCGGGGACCGCGGCGAGGCGGCCCGGTAGGTTCGGCCCATGGCTGATGCACCCGAGACTCCTGTCGACGTCAAGCCCCGCAGTCGCGACGTCACCGACGGCATCCAGAAGGCCCCGGCCCGGGCCATGCTCCGTGCCGTCGGCATGGGCGACGACGACTGGGACAAGCCCCAGGTCGGCATCGCCTCGTCGTGGAACGAGATCACCCCCTGCAACATGACCCTCAAGGCCTTGGCCGAGCGGTCCAAGGAGGGCGTGCGCGAGGCCGGCGGCTGGCCCATGGAGTTCGGCACGATCACCGTGAGCGACGGCATCAGCATGGGCCACGAGGGGATGCGGGCCTCGCTCGTGAGCCGGGAGGTCATCACCGACTCGGTCGAGACCGTCATGCACGCCGAGCGCCTCGACGGCTTCGTCGGCCTGGCCGGCTGCGACAAGAGCATCCCGGCCATGCTCATGGCCTCGGCCCGCCTCGACCTCCCGAGCGTCCTCGTCTACAACGGCAGCATCCTCCCCGGGCAGTACGACGGCCGGGCCCTGGACCTGACCAGCGTGTTCGAGGCCGTCGGGGCCTGCGCCAGCGGCGCCATCACCGAAGACGAGCTGGCCCAGATCGAGCGCCACGCCTGCCCCGGCGAGGGGGCCTGCGCCGGCATGTTCACGGCCAACACCATGAGCAGCATCGGCGAGGCCATCGGCATGTCGCTGCCGGGCTCGGCCTCACCGCCCGCGGTCGACGGCCGCCGCCACGACGACGCCCGCCGGGCCGGTGCCGCGGTCGTCGAGATGCTGCGCCAGGGCATCACGCCCCGCGTGGTGATGACCCAGCAGGCCTTCGAGAACGCCATCGCCGTCACCTCGGCCCTGGGCGGCTCCACCAACGCCGTGCTCCACCTGCTGGCCATCGCCAACGAGGCCGAGGTCGACCTCCAGCTCGACGACTTCAACCGGATCGCGGCCAGGGTGCCGCACCTGGCCGACATGAAGCCGGGTGGCAAGTTCCACATGAGCGACCTGGACGCCGTCGGCGGCGTCCCCGTGGTCATGAGGATGCTGCTCGACGCGGGCGTGCTCCACGGCGACGCCCTCACCGTCACCGGAAAGACGGTGGCCGAGAACCTGGCTGAGCTCGATCCACCCGCCCCCGACGGCGTGGTCGTCCACCCCGTCGACGCGCCCATCCACCCCGAGGGGAGCCTCATCATCCTCACCGGGAGCCTGGCCCCGCAGGGGTCGGTGGTGAAGGTGGCCGGCCTCTCCGACGAGCAGATGCACTTCCAGGGCGCGGCCCGGGTCTTCGACGGCGAGGACGCGGCCATGACCGCCATCCTCGAGGGCTCCATCACCCCCGGCACCGTGCTGGTCATCCGCTACGAGGGCCCCAAGGGCGGGCCCGGGATGCGGGAGATGCTGGCCATCACCGGCGCCCTCAAGGGCGCGGGGCGGGGCTCGGACTGCGCGCTGATCACCGACGGCCGCTTCAGCGGCGGCACCTGGGGCTTCTGCATCGGCCACGTGGCGCCCGAGGCCGTCGACGGCGGGCCCATCGGCCTGGTGGCCGACGGCGACCAGATCCTGATCGACGTGCGGGAGCACCGCCTCGACCTCCGGGTCGACGACGCCGAGCTCGACCGCCGTCGCCGGTCCCTCTCGCATCCCGCTCCCCGCTACACCCGGGGCGTGCTGGCCAAGTACGCCCGTCTGGTGCAGGGCGCCGAGACCGGCGCCATCACCAACCCCCGCTGAGGTCGGGGCGGGGCCGCTCAGGTGCCTTGGGCGGCGATGCGCTCCTGGACGTA
>JBBSME010000120.1:0-9256 GCA_038233335.1 Acidimicrobiales bacterium
AACCGGTCGGTCACCGCGACGACCGCGGCATCGAGGCGGGCGCGCATCCGCTGGGCGGCCAGGAGCCGCTGCACCAGCTCACCGTCGGTGCAGGACCCCAGATCGTCATCGAGGAAGGCCACCGGATCCACACCCTCAGATGTCTCGGGGAACTCCAGTTCGACCATGCCCCCATCCTACGAAGGGGGTATGACACCGAGATCGGCGACCGCGTGCCCCTTGGGGACCGGCTTGGGCAAGGGATCCCGCACCGGATCTCGACCATCGGGTCGCCTACCGCAGCACCGCTGGCTGACCCGATCGCCGGCCTACGGCACCCCAGGGGGGACGGGGGCGGCGGCGTAGAGCGCGGCCCGCACGCGGGTGCCCTCGGGACCGGAGCGGATCTCGGCCTCGTCGGACAGGGCCCGGATGAGGGGGATGCCCAGGCCCCGCTCGAAGGACATGCGGGCGGGGTCGCTCACCGGGGGGAGGATGTCGAGGTCGTCGGGGTCGAAGCCACCGCCCACGTCGTCGATCACCACCTCGACGCGCGAGGGGGTCAGGCGGACCTCGACGTCGATCACCGGAGCCGTCCCCTCAGCCGCTGCTCGCCGGGCCGAGGCCTCGATGGCGTTGGTGCAGGCCTCGGACACGATCACCCGGAGGTCGTCGACCCGTTCGTCGTCGAGGAGGGGATCGATCCGGGCCGTCCCCGCCACGACCATCCGCACCAGGGCCAGGAAGTCCGGCACCGCGGGCACCTGGAGGCGCACCGCGTCGATCCGCGGCCCGACGAGGTCGGGCGGCCGGGAGGCCGGCGAGGACGAGGTGGTCACGACCGGGGCGACGGGTCAGCCTCTCACCGTGGCCTCATCGACCGAGCGGTGGATGGCGAACACCTTGGTGAGGCCGGTGATCTCGAACACCTTGAGGATCCGGGGCCCGGTGCACACCAGCGCCAAGTCACCGTCGTTGGTGCGCACCCGCTTCAGGGCTCCGACCAGCACTCCGAGCCCGGTCGAGTCGATGAAGTCGACCTTCTCCAGATCGACCACGATGCGGGTCCGCCCCTCGCCGACCAGGCCCACCAGCTTCTCCCGAAGCCGCGGGGCGGTGGCGACGTCGACCTCGCCCACCACGGCGAGGACGGCCCAGCCGTCGCGTTCGGAGAGCTCCAAGCCCAGTTCGATCACGTCGTCACTCCTCCGAGTCGACCGTCGACGGTGGCCAACGTGGATCACGGTACACCGCAGGACCATTGCTCCCCGGCCCACAGGGGTGTAGTTACGGAGGTGTCGTTCCCGTGAGAGGCTGGTCAACATGGCTTCCGCGCTCGGAACGGCCGCCCTTGACGCCATGACCCTCCTCGCCGACGCCGATCCCGACACCCTGCTCCAGGTGCTCGACGGGCGCGCCGACGAGCTCGTCCACGTGGAGCACCTGCCATCCCGCCCGGCCCGCCTGGCCCCGCTCACCGACCCCCTGCCGGACCTCCTGGCCCCTCACCTCCCGGCCGAGGGGCTGTGGACCCACCAGGCCGCGGCCATCGACCTGGCCCGCAGCGGCACCCACGTCGCGGTGGCCACCGGCACCGCATCCGGCAAGTCCCTCTGCTTCCAGCTGCCCATCGCCGAGGCGGTCTCCGAGCCCATACGCGGCGGGACCGCGCTGCTCGTGGGGCCGACCAAGGCCCTGGCCCAGGACCAGCTCCGGGCCATCGCCGCCCTCGGGGTCGACGACCTGGTGGCCGCCACCTACGACGGCGACTCCTCCACCGACGCCCGGGCGTGGGCCCGAGCCCACGCCAACGTGATCCTCACCAACCCCGAGATGCTGCACTGCGGTCTGCTCCCCCACCACGAGCGCTGGGCCACGTTCCTCCATCGGCTCCGCTACGTCGTGATCGACGAGCTCCACATGTTCCGCGGCGTGTTCGGCAGCCACGTGGCCCACGTCCTCCGTCGCCTCCGCCGGCTGTGTGCTCGCTACCGCGCCGATCCCACGTTCGTGTTCGCCTCGGCCACCATCGGCGAGCCGGCCCGCCTGGCCTCGGCCCTCATCGGGTCACCGGTGACGGCGGTGACCGACGACGGCTCTCCTCGAGGCGAGCGGGTGATGGCCCTCTGGAACCCACCCCTGCTCGACGCCGGCACCGGCGGACGGGTCTCGACCCACCGGGTCACCGCCTCCCTGGTGGCCGAGCTCGTCGCCTCCGGGCACCGGACCATCGCCTTCTGTCGCAGCCGTCGGGGCACCGAGGTGGTCGCGGCCGAGGCCCAGAGCCGCCTGGGGACCGAGCAGGACGGCGCCATCCGCCCCTACCGCGGCGGGTACCTCCCCCGGGACCGGCGAGAGATCGAGGCCGAGCTGTTCGGCGGGCGGCTCCGCGGGGTGATCGCCACCTCGGCCCTGGAGCTGGGCGTCGACGTCGGCGGTCTCGACGCCTGCGTGCTCGACGGCTTCCCCGGCACCATCGCCTCCATGTGGCAGCAGGCCGGACGGGCCGGACGTTCCCGCCAACGCTCCCTGGCGGTGCTGGTGGCCGGCGACGACGCGCTGGACCAGTACCTCATGGCTCACCCCGACGAGGTGTTCACCCGGACGCCCGAGCCCGCAGTGGTCAACCCCTCCAACCCCAACGTGGTCGACGCCCACCTGGCCTGCGCGGCCTACGAGACCCCGCTGTCGGCCGACGACGAGCGCTGGTGGGGCGAGGACCTCGCCGAGGGCGTCCGGCGCCTGGTCCGCGGCGACCGCCTGCGCATCCGCTCGGGGGCCCGGCTGCGGGCCGTGCCCAGCGACGGGCCGTGCGCGGTGTGGGCGGCCCGCGGGTTCCCGTCGAGCGGTGTGGGGCTGCGCAGCGGGGGTGGGAGCGAGATCCGCATCGTGGCGCCCGATGGCACGCTCATCGGCACAGTGGACGAGGGGCGGGCCCCGGAGGTCGTCCACCCAGGGGCCATCTACCTGCACCAGGGGGCGGCCTGGCGGGTCACCGTCCTCGACCTGTTCGACGGTCTGGCCGAGGTGGTCCGGGTCGACGGCTCCGAGACCACCCAGGCCCGCACGACTGTCAGCATCCGCGTCCTCGACGAGGAGCGCAGCCGGGCCGTGGGGCGGGTGCGCCTGGCCCTAGGGACGGTGGAGGTCACCGCCCAGGTCACCGGCTACCAGCGCCGCGACGTCGCCAGCGGCGAGGTGCTGGGCACCGTCGACCTCGAGCTGCCGCCCAACCGGCTCGTCACGCGAGGCTTCTGGTACACGATCCCGCCCGGCCTGCTGCGACGCGCCGGGCTGACCCCCGCGGCCTGGCCCGGCACCCTCCACGCCGCCGAGCACACCGCCATCGGCATGCTGCCGCTGTTCACGATCTGCGACCGGTGGGACGTCGGCGGCGTGTCCACGTCCTGGTCCGAGGACGCCGGCGGCCCGGCCATCTTCATCTACGACGCCTACCCAGGCGGGGCCGGCATCGCCGAGCTGGGCTACGACGCCGCCCACCGCCACCTGACCGCCACCCTCGACACCCTGCGACGCTGCCCCTGCGTCGCCGGGTGCCCCTCGTGCGTGCAGTCGCCGAAGTGCGGGAACCTGAACGAGCCCCTCGACAAGGACGGCGCCATCGCCCTCCTGGACGCGACCCGCCTCGACCTCGTCGACCTCGGATGACCACCTCGGGGTGACCAGGCTGATGATCGGCGAGACGGCGGGGCGCGCCGGCCGCGGACCCAGCTCACCGCTCGACGCGCATCGCCGCGGTGGTCCTGACCGTGAGGTCGGGCAGCAGGGGGCCGACCAGGGCCACCTCGGTCGGGGCCGGACAGGTGAGGGTGACCCGCAGCACCGACCCCACCTCCGCGGGCCGGGCGACCGACGAGCGACACCCGGTCCGCCCGGCGTCAGCCGCGGCCCGGTCGGCCACGCCCGGGCGGCCGTCGACGGCCACCGCCCGCGCCGCCTCCCGGGCGGCGTGGACGGTGGCCACGTGATCGGCGATCACCAACCCGGCCTGCACGATCATGAGCAGGCCAATGGCCACGAGGGGCAGGGCCAGGGCCAGCTCGACGGTCGCCTGGCCCTGCTGGTCGCGGCGCGTGGGTCGGCCGGTCACAGCCGGTCTTGGAGCTCGTCGAACACGCGGTCGAACAGGTCACCGATGCGCCCTGAGCCGGTGGCCCAGGTGATGAGGGCGATGGCCACGACCGCCGCGCCCAACAGCACGAGGGCGTACTCGGCGGTGGCCTGGCCGGCCTCGGCCCGGTGGCGGGCGCGGACCGTGGCGGCCTGCAGGGAGATGACGAGGGAGATGAGGGGACGGGACATGGGGTGACCTCCGGGGTCGGGCCACGACGGGCGTCGCGGCCGGGTGCTCAGCGCGGTGGCCGGGGCCACGAGCCCGGCGGGGCCGGGGACGGCGGCCGAGGCCGCGAGGAGGTCAGCGGGGCGGAGCCGCCGACCGAGGGTCAGTGACGGAGGTCGCCGAGGGCGAGGACCACCGGGGGGACCACGGTGAGCAGGGCGAAGGCGGGAAGGGTGCAGAGGACGAGGGGGAACAGCAGCCGGACCGGGACCTGGCGAGCCGCCGCTTCGGCCTCGCGCCGGCGGGCCAGCCGCTGCTCCTCGGCCAGGCGGGCCAGGGGCTCGACCACCGGGGTGCCGTCCTGGTGGGCAGCCGCCAGCAGGGCCAGCATGGGCGCAGTGGCAGGGAGGGCCGCGGCCACCTCTTCGAGGGCCTCGACGAGGGGCTGGCCGTGGCGGGCCCGGACCTCGGCGGCGGCCAGGGCCGGCCCGATCGGGGCCGGCACCCGCGGCGCCACCAGGGCCAGGGCCGCAGGCAGCGACACCCCGGCGCCCAGGGCCAGGGCGAGGAGATCGATCGCATCGGGGACCGACGAGCGGGCCGCCTGGGTGGCCCGGTGGTCCCGCCGGATCCGGGACAGGCGGGGGAGGCCGATCCCGAGCAGGAGGGGGATGGGGGCCAGCGCCGGCACCACGGGGAGCAGGGCCAGGGCGGCGAGGAGGGCCACCCCGAGCGGACGAGATGCGACCGGGTCGGGGGCCACGCCGACGACGGCCCGGGCCCGGGCGCCCAGCCGGGTGATCGGACCGGCGCGCATCGCGAGCGGTGCCGCCGCCACCCGGAGGGCACGACGGGGTCGGCGCGACCACAGCAGGGCGCCCACCAAGGTCGCCCAGGCCGGACCCAGCCAGACCACCGTTGGGCTCACCTCGAGGCTCCGTCGACCACGCGCTGCATCCACCAGGCACCGGCTCCGTCCAGGATCACCGCGGCGACCACGCAGCCGAGGCCGATGGGGGTGGCGAACAGGGTGCGGGCCAGCCGGGGGTCGGCGGCGCTGCCGAGGGCGGCGACCACGACGGGCAGGCCCACCATCACCGCAGCTGAGGCCCGCGCTTGGGTGGCCAGGGCACGGGTCTCGTCCGCGGCCGAGGTCCGCGACCGGAGGGTGGCGGCCAGGCCATCGAGGGCTCGGGCCCGGGCGCCCCCGGCCTCGGCCGCCACCTCCAAGGCGCCGGCGGACAGCCGAACCGGTGCTCGGGGGTGGGCCGCGGTCCACGGTCGCAGCGCGTCGCCCAGGTCCGCGCCCCGTTCGACCCGATCGACGACGGCACCGAGCTCGCCACCGTGGAGGCCGCCGACCACCGAGCCCGCCTCGGCCATGGCCGCGAGCAGATCCGAGCCGCTGCGCAGGCTGCGAGCCGTGTGCTCGAGCAGTGCCGGGACGTGTCGATCGGCCCGACGGGGCCCCCGGTCGCGACCGGCGTGGAGGGCCAGGGCCAGCGCCGCGCCCGCCACCAGCGCGACGACCGCTCCGCCGACCGGACCGGTGCGGGTCGCGGCGAGCGCGCCGACGCCACCGACCGAGGCGAGAGCGAGCCGGAGCCAGCGGCCGGGATCACCCTCGACCCCGGCGCGGGAGAGCGAGCGCGACCAGGCGTCCACCGCTGCGGTCCGCCACCTCGGCGGACCCGGCGATGCGGGGTCCGGTGCTGCGCTCCCCTCGGCACGGGCGCGACGGCCCGCCCGGCCACACAGGGCGGCGAGGACGACCCCCAGCGAGGCGGCGACGGCGGTCACGGCGCCACCGGCGTGTCGGCGTGAGGTCGGCGGGGCGGTCGGAGGGGGGCGGCCAGCACCTCGCCGCCGCGGACGAGGGTCCGCGTGCGGGCGGGAGCATCGGGGTCGTCGTCGACCTCGGCCACCTCGACCACCCGCCGACGGCCATCGCTCCCGCGCGCCACCTGGACCACCAGGTCGACCGCGCTGGCGATCTGCTCCCGGACGGCTCGGAGGGGGAGGTCCGCTCCCATCAGGACCATCGTCTCCAGCCGGCGCAGGGCGTCGATGGGCCCGTTGGCGTGGCAGGTGCTCAGGGACCCGTCGTGGCCGGTGTTCATGGCCTGGAGCATGTCGAGGGCCTCCGGTCCCCTCACCTCCCCGACGACGATGCGATCGGGGCGCATGCGGAGCGCGGCCCGCACCAGGTCGCGGATCGTGGTAGCACCCTGGCCCTCCACGCTGGCCGGGCGGGCCTCGAGACGGACGACGTGGTCGCCGGGGAGTCGGAGCTCGGCCGCGTCTTCGACGGTGACGATCCGCTCCTGGGCCGGGACCAGCCCGGCCAGGGCGTTGAGCAGGGTGGTCTTGCCCGCCCCGGCTCCGCCGCTGATGATGATCTGGCGGCGTTCGCTCACCGCCTGGGCCAGCAGCGCGGCGACGTCCGGGCCGACGAACGCTGCGAGGGGCACCGGGCGCGTGCTGAAGCGCCGGATGGTGATGCACGGGCCGTCCACCGCCAGGGGCGGGACCACGACGTGGACGCGAGAGCCGTCGGCCAGGCGCGCGTCGGCCAGGGGGTGGGACCGGTCGGCGCGGGCTCCGACCGGCGCCAGCACGCGGGCCACCATCTGGGCCACGTCCCGCTCGTCGACCTCCACACCGCTGCGCGCCAACCGGCCCTGGCGCTCGACCCACACCGGGCCCGGACCGTTGACCATCACCTCGGTGACGGTGGGATCCGCCAACAGAGGCTCCAGCAGTCCCAGCCCCGTGGCCCGGTGGCGGACTCGAGCCGCCACCTCGGTGGCCTCGGCCGGCGCCAGCAGCGGGGCCACCTCGCGCACCAGGTCGTCGAGCGCGGAGGGCTCCAGAGCCTGCGGGATCGACGGCGCGGCGAGGACTCGGGCGTGGACCTCGTCCACCAGAGCTGCCGACGAGGGGTCCGCGTGCTCCGCGCCGGCCTCGGCCGGGGTCACGCCGCCTGCCGGAGCGACCGCTCGAGGCTGCGGGGCACGCGACGGGCCAGCAGGCCCGAGTCCGCGGCCTGGGCCACGGCCACCTCGATGGGCACCTCGGCCACGATCGGGGCACCGACCACCGCCTCCACGTCCTCGGAGCGCAGGGCGCGCCCGGGCTCCGACACGAGGACGACGCCGTCGGGGCGGACCGGTGCGTCGACCGCCCGCCGCAGGCCCAGGTAGCAGGCCCGGACCACCAACAGCGACCGGGTCGCCTGGGCGGCCAGCGGCAGGGCCGAGCTGCGCGCCGTGATGACCCCGGCGTCGACGATCACCGGCCGGGGATCGGCATCGAGCAGCCGGGCCAGGACGTGGTGGCGGTCAGCGGGGCCGGGCTCGCCGCCACCCCGGGGCAGGAGGGCCAGGTCGGGGCCCGCCGACAGCTCGAGGCGGGCCAGCGCGTCGGCGGCCACGTCGGCCCCGGCGCGGGTCCAGCCCGAGAGCCCGGGGTCGCGTGGATCCGGGAGTCCGAGGGCGGCGGGCAGGTCGCCCGCCAGGTCGACGGCGAGGGCCCCGCCGTCGGCGGAGTGGATGCGGGCGAGGGTGGTGGCGAGGGCGGCCGACACGACAGTGGTGCCAACGCCGCCCTTCACCGACCAGCAGGTGAGGAGCACGGGTGCCTCCGGGCGCGAGAAGAAGGTCTCAGCGGGGGAGGCGAGAGACCTACCGTCGCGCGGCGAGGGGCCGCGCGCAAGGGCCTCTTCGCGACCGGATCGCCGGGCGACGTGTGCCCGATGGCTCTCCCGACCACCCGTGCGGCCTCCCTAGGGTGGCGGCATGCAGGCCGCCTTCTTCGACCTCGACAAGACGGTCATCGCCAAGGCCTCGATGGTCGCCTTCGGCAAGCCGCTCTACCGGGCTGGCCTGCTCAACCGCTGGCTGCTGCTGCGGGCCCTGTACGGCCAGCTCGTCTACCTCTACCTCGGCGCCGACGCCGAGCGCATGGCCCGGATGCGGACCAAGGTGCTGGCCCTCACCGCCGGCTGGGACCAGGCCCACGTCCGTGACATCGTGGCCGAGACCCTCGAGGAGGTGATCGAGCCCATCGTGTTCGACGAAGCCGTCGACCTGATGCGCGAGCACCAGGCCGCGGGGCGTCGGGTCTTCCTCATCTCCGCCTCCCCCGAGGAGATCGTGCTCCCGCTGGCCCGTCACCTCGGCGTCGACGAGGCCATCGCCACCCAGGCCCACATCGACGCTCACGGCCGCTACACCGGCGAGGTGGCGTTCTACGCCTACGGCCCGCACAAGGCCGAGCGGATGCGGGAGCTGGCCGAGACCCGGGGCATCGATCTCGAGGCGTCGTACGCCTACTCGGACTCGATCACCGACGAGCCCATGCTGGCCGCGGTCGGCCATCCCGTGGCCGTCAACCCGGACCGGGACCTGGCCAAGGTGGCGGCGGACCGAGGGTGGGAGGTGCGCTGGTTCACCCACAAGGTGCCGTTGCGGGAGCGGGTGAGCATGCCCCCGCCTGGCCCCACCGCCGTGGTCGGCGGCGGCTTGGTCGCCACTGCAGCCGCGGGCACGGCCGCGTGGTGGTGGCTCCGGCGGGAGCGCACGGTGTCGGGGACGGCCCGCCAGGTCGCCGCCCTCACCCGCACCGTCACCGAGTGGAGCGAGCCCCTCCGACGGGCGGTGGGCCGACCCCCGGCGCGGCGACGCCCGCGCCTCCGCCGCCGCTAGGACGTCGGTGGCGCGGGCGCTCCGTCCGGTGGTGTGTGGGCTCAGTGGCGGCGCGGAGCGGTGGGGGAGGACACGGCCGTCGGTGCGCCGCCTCTGAGCCGCCTCGGATGGCGCCCACGCCCCGGGCTGTTGCTGAGAGGCCTCGGGGGGGCCGGCGCAATCTCGGTCTGGCCGTTTCGGCACGCTCGGCCTCTCAGACGGCGCGAAGCTTCTTGAAGGCGTGGCCTCCGAGGGCGGCGACGACGAGCAGGATCACGATCTTCTTGGCCAT
>JBBSME010000121.1:0-8927 GCA_038233335.1 Acidimicrobiales bacterium
CATGCCTCGATCAGCCGGGTCGAAGCCCTCCCGATCCACGATGGCTGGACGTTCTGCCTGACTTCGCTCTCCAACAGCGAGCACATCCCCGTCGACGACCGCACCAGATGAGCGAAGAAGTAGCGAAGAGGGGTAAGCCGGTGCCGGGAGAGGGGGCGGGGACCGTCGGGGGGGGAGGGGTGTTGCGGGTCGGGTCAGCCGCCGCCGGTGGGCCCCTCGTCATCGCCGGCATCGGCGTCGGGGCCGTCCGGGCCCATCCCGCCCCGGGGGCCGTGGTGGCCGCCCTCACCGGCGGCGGGTCCCTCGCTGTTCACCATGGCGTCGACGCGCTCGGGGACCTCGGCGATGCGCTCCTCCAGCCGCTCGGTGACCTCGTCGACGAGGTAGTCCGTCACCGTCTCCAGGGCCACGCCGTTGGCCTCGGCGACCTCGGCGATGGTCTGGCCGTCCTCCCGCGCCTGGCGCAGCTCGTCGGTGCTGATGCCCAGCACCTCGGCCAGGCCGGCGGCCCGGGCTTCGCGCTCGGCGGCGTGGTCGGCGCGGGCGGCCTCCTGCGCGTCGGACTCCTCGGTGGTCGGGGTGTCCTCGGTGGCGGTGCCGTCCTCCTGGGCGCCGCTCGCGATGGGGGTGAACAGCAGCGCCCCGGCGATGCCGCCGGCGGCCAGGGTGGCGGCCAGCGCGCCTGCGGTCTTGGTGCGGGTCTTCTCCATGATGGATCTCCTCGTGTCGTGGGTTGCGAGGGGGTCTCCCGCCCTCGCAACCCACCCTGGAGGTCGGACCTGAGAGATCGCTGAGACCGAGGTGCGAGCTGGCCCACAACCTGCGGATCCGCGGGCCCATGCCCCGCGGATCCGCTGGGTGGATCGCCAGGTCGGCGCCCCGAGCAGCGTGCGCCGGTACCATCTCGCCCCGGTGGACGTCGACGAGGGTGCCCCGGGCCATGCCGCTCGGGCCCAGCCCGCCAGCTGAGAGCCAGCCTCCGCCCACCCACCCCGAGAGGGCCCCATGCCCAAGAGCCACGAGTACCGATCGGTCGGTTCGAGTACCTCGACACCGCGCCGGTCCGCCAGACGCTGCGCCAGCGGATCCCCGCCGGCGCGGCCGCCATCTTCCGATGCCTCGAGAATGTCGAAGCCTGGCCGGTCTGGCTCATCCCGGTCGACGAGGTGGTGTGGACTCGCCGCGACCGTTCGGGGTGGGACGACCCGTGACATCAAGGGCCCGACCGGCACCACGTCGGAGGAGTTCTTCGCGTGGGAGGACGGTCGTCGGATGAGCTTCCACTTCAGCCGCGGCGCCGTTCCGGGCCTCGATGCCTTCGCCGAGGACTACCTCCTGGAGCCGGCCGGCGACGACCGGTGCGACCTGGTGTGGCGCTACGGCTTCGGCTTCACCGGGGCGTTCAAGGTGATCCAGCCGGGCTTCGCCTTCGGCTTCAAGCGGGTGGCCCGGAGGTCGCTGGTGAAGCTGGCCGACCACCTGCGGGAGCACCGCTCGCAGTACGAGTGAACCCGGGCGGGGCGAGGGGCTGACGTCGTCGGGGCCGGGACGGGGCGGCCGGAGGTCATGGTCCGACACCGTCTCGACTCATGACGCCGGTCCTGGCACCGCGCCGGCACCCAGGAGCACGACCTCGAAGCGGGCCCCTCCACCGGGGCTCTCGGACACGGTGACGGTGCCGCCGTGAGCAGTGACGATCTCCGCGGTGATGGCCAGGCCGAGCCCACTTCCGCCGTCGTCCCGGGCGCGCGCCTCGTCGAGGCGCACGAACCGCTCGAACACCCGCTCCCGCTCGGGCGCGGCCACGCCTTCGCCGTCGTCGGTCACGCTCAGCACGACCTCGGCGTCGGCTCCCTCCAACGAGAGCCAGATCGTCGACCGGGCGTGGCGGGTGGCGTTGTCGCACAGGTTGCGCAGGACGCGGCGCAGCTGGGTCGCGTCGCCTGTGACCCGACCACCGGACACCCCCGAGACGTCCACTCGCAGATCTGTCGTGGCGCGCAGGCGTGCTGCCTCGTCGAAGACGAGGTCGTCGAGATCGAGGACGTGGCGGCTGATCCGGAGGGTGCGCTCGTCAGCCTGGGCCAGGAACAGCAGGTCTTCGACGAGGCGCTCGATCCGAAGGTCCTCGGCCAGGACGACCTCGGCCAGGTCGGCATCGGTCCCCTGACCCGGGTGGGCCAGGGCGATCTCGGCATGGTGCCGGATGGTGGCCACCGGCGACCTCAGCTCGTGGGACGCGTCGGAGATGAAGCGCTGCTGTCGGGCCTGCGAGACCTCGAGCCTGTCCAACATGCGGTTCATCGTGGCGGCCAGCCTGGCGATCTCGTCCCCCGTGTCAGGATCGGGCACCCGCCGGTGGAGCTCCCGGCCCGAGACCTCGTCCACCTCCCGGCGGATCGCATCGACAGGTGCCAGGGTCCGTCCCACGACCGCCCAGGTCGTGACCCCCACGAGGACCAGGAGGAGCGGCACGCCTCCCAGCAGGATCGCCGTCACCAGCGCGGTCGACTCGTTGACCAGCTCGTTGGACCGCCCGACGAGGACCACGAACCGGCCAGAGGGCGCCTCGGCCGCGGTCGCGGTCAGGAGGAAGGAGTGCTCCTCGCCGACCGAGGTCGCGCCGACCGTCCGCGAGGTTCCGGGCTCCAGGTCGGCGAGGGGACCCTCACCGTTGATGTTCTCACTGGAGATGACGACCCGGCCCTGGGCGTCGAGGACCTGGATCACCAGGTCCTCGTCGTCGCTCACCGCGAGGCTCCGGGCCGGCGTGCCCGACTCGAGCACACCGGCGACGTCCGCGGCGCGCAGCTCAGCCGTGGTGCGGACCTGGTCGGTGAGCGAGCTCTCCAGCAGCCGCACCAGGGTGGTGCCGCCGATCACCAGCGCGACACCGACGACGACGACGGCAACGGCGGTGGTCCGCACGCGCACCGACCGAAGGTGGCGCCTCCACCGGCCCGTCCCGGCCTTCACCCGATCACCCGCCGTCGGCGGCGAGTCTGTATCCCGAGCCGCGGATGGTCTCGATGGCTTCGCGGTCGAAGGGTCGGTCGAACTTGTTGCGAAGCCCGCGCACGTAGACCTCGACGATGTTGGGATCACCCTCGAAGTCGTAGTCCCAGACGTGGTCGAGGATCTCGCGCTTGGACACCACCTCGCCTCTCCGTCGGAGGAAGAACTCGAGCATGGCCAGCTCTCGGGGGGTGAGGTTGATCTCGGTCTCACCGCGCCACGTCTGGCGCGACGCCGGGTCCATCCGGAGGTCGCCCGCTTGCAGCACCGTCGGCCGCTCGCGCCCTCCCCGCCGCAGCAGGGCCCGGATGTGGGCCACCAGCACCACGTAGGAGAACGGCTTGGTCAGGTAGTCATCGGCCCCGGTGTCGAGCGCCTCCGCCTCGTCGAGCTCACCGGACTTCGCGGTCAACATCAGGATCGGGGTCCAGTTGCCCGCCTCCCGCAGTGCGGCGCACACCTTGAACCCGCTCATCCCCGGCAACATGATGTCCAACACGATCACGTCGTAGGGGTTCTCGGTGGCCATCCACAGCCCGTCGGTCCCGTTCAAGGCGATGTCGACGGCCAACCCCTCGGCCTCCAGGCCCTTCTTCAGGCCCGCGGCCAAGCGCTTCTCATCCTCGACCACGAGCACGCGCACGGACCAGCTCCTTCCCTGGTGGGTGGTGTCCGAGAGTGTGGTCCCTCGAACCTGAGGTCGCGCTGAAGATGACCTGAGGAGCAGCGCGTCCTCATCGGCCAGTGGCTCGGCCGCGGTCGGCCGGTTCGCGTGCCGGGATCTGACCTGAAGGGGGCGCTCAGGACTGCTCAGCGGTTCCTCAGGTGGTCGTTGCGATGGTGGGGTCACCAACCGGCGAGGTCGCCTGACCGAGCCCCTAGGAAGGGAACCACCCACCATGCCCATCAAGGATCGCACCAAGCGGATCGTCCTCGGCGGTGCCGCCGCTGTCGGTCTCACCCTCGGGGTGGCGGCGCTCTCCGGCGCGGCCACCACGCCTACTCCCTCGCCGACCGCCCCGGCGGCCGAGCAGGACCAGGATCCGAGCCTCGACGGGTCGATCCAGGCCCCTGAGGACGAGTCCGCGTCGGAGGCCGACGAGGCCAAGGCCCTCGAGGGTCTGGCCACGGTCTCCGCCGCCGACGCGGAGAAGGCGGCCCTGGCCGCGGTCCCCGGTGGCACCGTCAATGGCACCGAGCTCGGCAACGAGAACGGCAGCGTCGTCTACGAGGTCGACATGACCGACGCCAACGGCAAGGCCCTCGAGGTCAAGGTCGACGCCGGCAACGCCAAGGTCCTCGACCAGAGCGCCGACGACGAGGGCTCCGAGGCCAACGAGGGATCCGAAGGACCCGAGGCCAACGAGGGCAACGAGACCGACGAGGGCTCCGAGGCCGACGAGGGCGCGGAGACGGGCGCACCGGAGGCGACGCTCACTCGCTGATCAACCACCTCGACACGCAGCCCCCCCCCCGGGAGTGTCGGGCCCACGCGCCCGGCACTTGCGCGCCCGGGGCCCGGGTGGAGCAACCAACAGATCAGGTGTCGCCCACGTCGGTAGGGAGGGGTGCCACGCTCACGTCATCGACCCCGTCGCCGCGATGGCGTCGGGACCGGTAGAGCTCGAGGAACACCGGCGTCAGGGAGAGGAGCACGACACCGATGATCGTGTACTCGATGTTCTCCCGGACGATGCTGATGTTGCCGAGGAAGTGGCCCAACGAGGTGACCTTGCGTTGCATCCCGGCCGCCAGTACGCCAGGGGCCTCATCCCTCCCACGTCCACCACCGATCTCGGTGAGGTGGTGGAGCGGTCTCGGCAGCGAGGGGATGAGGCCGCATCGGGGCTCGGCCGGACGATCGCGTCCCGCCTCGTGGACCCGGTCGAGGTCCGGGCCGCGCCGGCGTCGGTCGACCAGATCCTCGACGTGCTCATCGACAACGCGCTCCGCCACGGCACCGGCGCGATCGAGACCACCACGCGCGCCCTCGTCGGCGGCGCGGCGGTCGATGTCGGCGACCAGGGCTCGGGCACCGAGGCCCAGACCGAGGAGGAGCTGTTCGCCCGAGGCCGCGGCACCGACCACGGGATCGGCCTCGCCTTCGCTCGCTCCCTGGCCGAAGCGGAAGGCGGCCGTCTGCTGCGCACGAACCGCACACCCACCACCTTCTCCCTCGTGCTCCTCCCGATCCCGTCCGACGACCGGGCATGACCCGCGAGCTCGACAGCCCGGGGTCCGCCGGCTCAGCTCAGATGCTCGCCTCGTGGGGCGCCTTTTCCGGCTGAGGGTCGGTCGGCTCGACGGGCGCAGCCTGGTCGAGACCCGGAGCGGAGCTCTTGGCTGAGCGCGGGGTGCGGAGGAACAGGTAGAGGACCGGCACGAGGTACAAGACCCAGACGACGACCTGTTCGATCGAGGGGCGGGGGTCCCAGCCGAGGATGGCGGAGAGGAACTTGCCCACCTCCGACTCCCCGGTCAGCCAGGGGACGGAGCGGACGTCGTAGACGCCGTTCAGGTTGGACGAGCCGAGGTCCCCCGCCGACTGGAAGAACAGGACGGTGCGGGCGGCGAGGCCGGCTGCGAACACGATGAGGATGACGCCGGTGACCCGGAAGAAGGTGCGCATCGGGATGGCCCGGCCCCCGGTGTAGATGCCCAGGGCCAGCACCGAGGCCGCGGCCAGGCCCAGCGCCGCGCCGGCGATCAGGCGGGGCCCGCCCCCGTCGGTGGAGAGGGCGAGGAGGAACAGGGCCGCCTCGATCCCCTCGCGCAGCACGGCCACGAAGGCCACGCCCACCAGGGCCAGGCGGATGTTGGACGAGGCCAGGGCGGTGTCGACCTTGGCCTCCAGATCACCCTTGATGAGACGGGACTGGCGTCGCATCCAGAAGATCATCCAGGTGAGGACGATGACCGCCAGCAGCGACACCAGGGCGAAGGACCGGAGCCGCGCTGCCCCCTCCAGGTCGCCGATCGTGGCCCGGACGACCACGCCGATCACCACGGACAGGCCGACGGCGGCGGCGACGCCCACCCACACCGGGCGAGCCAGGTCGAGGCGGTCGATGCGGCGGAGGTAGCCGAACACCAGGGCCACCACCAGGGCGGCCTCGAAACCCTCGCGGAGCATGATGAGGAACGGAGCCAACATGTTCACCATACCTAACGCATGTGGGTCAGGGGCGTCAACAGCGCGACGCGAGGGGCGCCGACGCGGCCGATCCCGCCGTGGTCGCAGGCGCGGCCACAGGCTCTCTGCTCGCCACCGAGGTGGAGGTGCCCCACGCTGGTCGACCGTGACCGAGACCAGGCTCCCGACCCTGGCGTCGGTCGGGAACCTGAGGGAAGATCACCGCACATGACGGACCCCCGACCCACCGGCCGCGTCCGATGAGCAGGTTCACCCTGCGGCGTGACGCCCCCCCGCTCTGGCTGACCGCCATGGAGACCCGGGCCGTGGTCGAGCGCACCACCATCCCCGCCGTGGAGCCCTGGCTCCGACGCGTCCGCCAGGGCGACGGCCATCCCGTCCTCGTCCTCCCCGGCTTCACCGCCGATGATCGCTCCACCGGGCCGCTCCGCAGCATCCTGCGCAGCCAGGGCTACTGGGCCCACGGGTGGCGCCTGGGTGCCAACCTGGGCCCGACCCCGCACATCGTCGACGGCCTGGCGGCGCGCTTCGCCGCCCTCCACGAGCGCCACGGCGGCCAGCCGATCAGCCTGGTCGGGTGGAGCCTGGGCGGGATCTTCGCCCGCGAGCTGGCCCGGCTGGCCCCCGACCAGGTGCGCCAGGTGATCACCCTCGGCAGCCCCTTCCGCATCACCGAAGGCGCCAAGAGCGCGGTGTCGAGCCTCTACGACAGCCTGCGCCCGCTGCACACCGAGCGCGTGCCCCTGCCGCCGGAGTCGGACCGCCCGCCCCTCGAGGTCCCGGCCACGGCCATCTACACCCGGACCGACGGCATCGTCCGCTGGTGGCAGTGCCTCGAGTCCGAGGGACCGCGTCGGGAGAGCATCGCCGTCCTGGGCAGCCACCGCGGGCTGGGCTTCAACCCCGCCGCGATCTACGCGGTCAGTGACCGCCTGGCCCAGCCAGTCAATGACTGGCAGCCCTTCACGCCGCCGCGGTGGGCGCGAGGCTGCTACCCCAAGGCCGTGAGCTGGCGTCCCGAGCTGGCCCCGACCCCCACCTGACTACCCCGACCCCGAGGAGGAGCGCCGTGAAGGAGCTCGTCTACCACCGTCTGCTGCTCCCCGCCCTGGAGAGCTACCCGGACAAGGTGGCGTTCTTCGACCAGGGCTACGAGGGCACCCTCGGCGCCCACGCGGAGCGCACCTTCCGCCTGTCCCACGCCCTCCGCCACCAGCTCGGTGTCGAGCCCGGCGACCGGTTCGCGGTGATGGCCACCAACAGCCACGAGTACCTCGAGCTGTACCACGCCGCCTTCCTCGGGGCCGGGGTCATCAACCCGCTCAACCTGCGCCTGGCCGGGGCCGAGCTCGACTACATCGTTCGCGACTCCGGGGCCGAGGTGGCCTTCGTCGACGTCATGTTCGCCGACCACTTCGCCCGGGCCATGGCCACCAGCGACGAGCCCAGCCCGATCCGCCACGTGGTCCTCATCGGCGAGGCCGACGTCCCCCACGACCTCCGCTACGACGACGTGCTGGCCGGGGCTGAGCCCGAGGTCCCGGCCGAGCCGGAGGAGACCGACGCGGCGGTGCTCATGTACACCGGCGGCACCACCGGCCGGCCCAAGGGCGTGGTGCTCGAGCACCGGGCCGAGGTGCTGAACCTCTACCACGTCGGCATGAACGTGAACTTCGACCCGAACGCGGTGTACCTGCACCAGACGCCCATGTTCCACGCGGCCTCCATGGCCGGGATCATGGGCGTCCCCAGCGCCGGAGGGATCACCGTCTTCCAGCCGCTGTTCGACCCGGCCGGGGCCATCGACCTCATCGAGACCCACGATGTGACCCAGACGATGATGGTCCCGACCATGATCGCCATGATGGTCAACCATCCGGACTTCAAGCCTGAGCGGTTGGCCTCGCTGGAGCTGCTGTCCTACGGGGCCTCGCCCATGCCCGCCGCCCTCCTCGACCGGCTCCTGGCCATGTACCCCGACCTCGACATCGTCCAGGGCTACGGCATGACCGAGTCCTCCTCGGTGCTCACCTTCCTCGGCGCCGAGGACCACCGGATCGGCGGCCCTCGCCTGCGCTCCGCCGGTCGGGCCGTGCCCGGGGTGGTGCTGTCGATCCAGGACGAGATGGGCAACCAGCTGCCTCGTGGCGAGACCGGCGAGGTCTGCGCCCGAGCCGGCAACTTCATGACCGAGTACTGGAAGCGGCCCGAGGCCACCGAGGAGGTGTTCCGCGACGGCTGGTACCACAGCGGTGATGCCGGGTACCTCGACGACGAGGGCTACCTGTTCCTCGTCGACCGGGTGAAGGACATGATCATCACCGGTGGCGAGAACGTGTACTCCTCCGAGGTGGAGAGTGCCCTGTCCAAGCACGAGGCCGTGGACCAGGTGGCCGTCATCGGCATCCCCCACGAGACCTGGGGCGAGCAGGTCCACGCCATCGTCGTGCTGCGGGAGGGGGCCGAGGCCACCGAGAACGAGCTCAAGGCCCTGGCCAAGGAGCAGATCGCGGGCTACAAGGTGCCCAAGTCGATCGAGTTCCGCACCGAGCCCCTGCCCCTGTCCGGGGCCATGAAGGTGCTCAAGCGCGACCTCCGCGCCCCCTACTGGGAGGACCAGGACCGCAACGTCGGCTGACCCGCCGACCAGTACGGCGGCGGCTCCCGCCCGTCAACCTCCGGGCAGGGTCCGCAGCGCGGTTGCGGTGGCCAGGCCGAACACCAGGTGGGCGCTGAGGTCCTTCCCGAGCGTCTCGGC
>JBBSME010000122.1:0-8837 GCA_038233335.1 Acidimicrobiales bacterium
CGATCAGCAGGAGCCCGGAGGCGGAGAAGTCCATGCCCGAGCGGGTGTGGGCGACCAGGTACCCCACCACGGTGCCGGCGACGATGGCGATGCCGCCCATGGTGGGAATGCCGGCCTTGCCCTTGTGGGCGTCGGGCACATCCTCGTGGATGGGTTGGCCGATGCCGCGCTGGCGGAGCCAGACGATGAGGAAGCGGGTGCCCACCAGCGACGTGGCCAGGGCCACGCCCGCGGCCATGAGGAGCGCGATCACGATGCTGCCTCCCGGAGGACCTCGAGGGCCACGGTCCGGTCGTCGAACGCCCGCACCTGGTCGCCCACGACCTGGGTGGTCTCGTGGCCCTTGCCGGCCAGCAGGACGATGTCGCCCGGCACGGCCTCCGCCAGGGCCAGGGCGATGGCGGCGCGCCGGTCGGGCTCGACCGCGAGGTCGGTGTCAGGAGGGATGCCGGCGCGCACGGCCTCGATGATCGCACCTGGGTCCTCCGATCTCGGGTTATCCGTGGTGAGCACCACCCGATCGGCCCCGGCCGCGGCCTCGCCCATCAGCGGTCGCTTGGTGGCGTCGCGGTCGCCACCGCAGCCGAACACGACCAGCAGCCGCCCGTGCCCGACCTCCCGGAGGGCCGCCACGACCTGGGCCAGGCCGTCGGGCGTGTGGGCGTAGTCGACCAGCACGGCGAAGGGCTGGCCCCCGTCCACCGGCTCCAGCCGCCCGGCCACCGGGGGGGCTCCGGTCAGCCCGGACGCGACCGCTGAGGGCTCCACGCCCACGGCCCGGGCCAGCTCGGCCGCGACCAGGGCGTTGCGCACGTTGAACCGACCGGCGAGGCGCAGGTCCACCGGGTGGCCTCGCCAACGGAAGCGACTCCCACCGGCGCTGAGCACGAGGTCCTCGGCGGCCTCGAGGCCCACGCCCTCGGTCGGGATCTGGGCGCTGTCGAGCAGCAGGCGGCCGTGCGGATCGTCGGTCACGACCACCGCCCGATCGGCGAGCGCGGGGGTGAACAGCCGGGCCTTGGCCGCGAAGTAGCGCTCCATGGTGCCGTGGTGGTCGAGGTGGTCGGGGCTGAGGTTGGTGAACCCCACCAGGGCGAAGCGGGTGCCATCCACGCGGTGCTGGTCGAGGGCGTGGGACGAGACCTCCATGGCCACCACCGCGACGCCGTCGGCCACCGCCTGTGCCAGCTGGGCCTGCAGCTCCGGGGCCTCGGGCGTGGTCCGGGCCCCGGTGAGGGTCCCCACGGTGACCGCCGCCCGACCAGCGGCATCGAAGATGGCGCCCAGCAGGTGTACGACGGTGGTCTTGCCGTTGGTGCCGGTGAGCCCGATCACCTGGAGGTGCTCGGAGGGGCGGCCGGCGACGAGCGAGGCGACCGGGCCGAGCGCCTCTCTGACCGACGACACCACCAGCTCGGGCACGTCCAGGCCGAGGGGCCGTTCGCAGAGCAGGCCCACGGCCCCCGATGCCACCGCGGCGGCGGCGTGGTCGTGGCCATCGCTCACCGCACCGGGGATGCAGCAGAAGAGGTCGCCGGGGAGGACCGCCCGCGAGTCGTGGCTGGTGCCGGAGACGATCGTGGCGCCGTCACCGTCCAGCCGGGCGGCGCCGAGGGTCGATGCCACCTCGAGGACCTGGCCCAGCGAGGGGGGGAGGGGGGATCCGTCGCCCTCGGTCAACCGTCCGCGTCCCCGGACGCCTTCGGCGCAGCCGGGTCGGTCGGGTCGGTCGCCTCCGCCTCCCGGGCCGGGCCCGATCGGGGGATGACGGCGTCGGTGACCTCCTGGGCCGAGTCCGAGAGCTCGGGGACCTCGCTCACCGAGCCGCCGGCGGCCGGCGGGATCTCGAGGTCCCGGAGCGCCCAGCGGGCCAGCTCGGCGAAGGCCGGGGCGGCCACGTCACCGGCGTAGATCGATCGGCTGGGGTCGGGTTCGTCCACCGCCACCAGGATGGACAGGTCGGGGTTCTCGGCCGGCAGCAGGCCGACGAACGTGGCCACATGGTGCATGTTGCCGTCCTCGTCGGTGTAGCCGCCGTCGGGCTGGGGCTTGCGGGCGGTGCCGGTCTTGCCCGCCACCGCGTAGCCGGGGACGGCGCCGGCCTGGCCCGTGCCCCGCGACACCACCTGCTCCATCATGGCCCGGACCGCCCGGGCCGACTGGCTGGAGACCACGCGGTGGGGCTCGGCCGACGGGACCGGCTCGGCCGTCCCGTCGGCCCGGGTGATCTCGCGCACCAGCCGAGCCGGCACGTAGGTGCCGTCGTTGGCCAACACGTTGAAGGCCTGGAGCATCTGGAGGGCCGTGACCGAGACGCCCTGCCCGATGGGGACGGAGCCGATGGCGGTGCTCTGGTTCTGGTAGTCCTCGGCATCGAGCAGGAGGCCGTGGGACTCGTCCGGGAAGTCGATGCCGGTGCCCGAGCCGAACCCGAACCGGCGGAGGTACTCATCGACGCGATCTCCGCCCAGCTCCTGGCCCAACATGATCGTCCCCACGTTGGAGGAGGTGGCGACGATGTCGGTGATGGACCAGTCGGCCGTCGGATGGGGGTGGGAGTCGGTGAACACGTGGTCGCCGACCGGCAGGTTGTCGGGCACCGACCACACCGTCTCCGGTGTGACCAGCCCCTCCTCCAGGGCTGCGGCCACCGTGATCACCTTGTTCACCGACCCCGGCTCGTACACGGTGGTGAGGCCCAGGTTGTTGGCGGCGGGGGCGAAGCCCTCCTGCCCCTCCGTCAGGTTGGCCAGGGCCAGGACCTCGCCGGTGGAGGGCCGGGAGATGATGGCGGTGCCACCCTTGGCCCCGGCCCGGGCCAGGTGGTCGGCCAGGATGCGCTCCGTCTCGTACTGGAGGGCCTGGTCGAGGGTGAGGGTGACCTCGGCGCCCGGCCGGGCCGGGTCGACCCGGCGGCGGGTGCCGGCGATGGCTCCCCCGCCGGATGCGTTGGAGCGCTCGTAGGTGACCTCGCCCGGCGCACCGGTGAGGAGGGGGTCCAGCTGCAGCTCCAGGCCGGAGGTGCCGGTGGCGCCGTCGCCGCTCACCGTGCCCACGATCGAGCGGGCCAGGTCGTCACTCGGTCGTTGCCGCTTGAACTCGAGGATCGTGCCGATGCCGCGGATGTTGCGGGCCTCGACCTCGTCGGCGACGTCGTCGTCCAGCACGCGGGCCAGCACCACGAAGCGGCCGTCGCCGGTCATCAGCTCCTGGAGCTGGAGGCGGTCCACGTCGAGGAGCGGAGCCAGGTCGCGCGCCACCGCGCCCGGGTCGGAGATGATGCTGGGGTCGGCGAACACGGTGCGGCGGGGCACCGACAGGGCCAGGGCGTTGCCCTCCCGGTCCAGCAGGGCGCCCCGGCCCGCCGGCAGCGTCAACGACGCGATCCGCTGGACCTCGCCTTCGGCCAGAAACCGGTCGGGGTGGCGGACCTGGACGTCGACCAGACGCACACCGACCACGGCGAACAGCACCAGGCTCAGGACCGGCAGGCTCAGCAGGCGGCGACGCAGGACGTGGGGCGGGGTGGGGCGACCACCGTGTCCGGACCGCCGCCCCTCCCCCCGGCCCGGCACCGGACGACGGGCCGAGGCCGGCATCGTCAGGCGGGGCGCAGGGGGACGGGGCGGGCGAGCAGCACTGGCGGCAGGCGCCGCGCGCTCGACCGGGGTGCGACCGCGGGACGACCCGCTGCGGCGGGTCGCGGCCGGGCGGCGACCGGGCGGACCCGGGCGCCGGGCCGGATCGGCACCCTTGCGGTAGGCGTCGAACGCACCGGTGACCGGGCGCCGCAGCGTCATCCCTCGGATCCGCCGGTGCCGGTCTCGTCGGCCGACCCGGCCCGCTCGTCCCCGACGTCGTCGGCGGTGGACGGAGCGGGCGGGTCGGCGATCGGTCCGGAGGCGTCGGTCTCCGGGGAGAGCCAGGTGACGTCATCGGGGACGACCATGCCGTCGGCGGACGCCGCCTCGACGATGCGCTCGGGCGAGGCCAGCTCGGCCACCCGCAGGCGCAGGCTCTGGTTCTGACGGGTCGTCTCGGCGATGCGGGTGTCGACCCGATCGAGCTCCCTCTGGCCCGAGACCATGGTGGTGTGCACGACCGCGGCCAGCAGGAGGACCGCGAACACCACGACCGTGGACAGGACGAGGACCGCGCGGGCCCGGGTCCGAGGTCGGGGTGCCAGCACCAACCGGAGGTCGGGACGCGACGGTGCTGGTGCCTCGCGCCGAACGCGCCGGTCAGGCGCGACAGCCGGTCGGGCCGCGGTCACGGCTCCTCCCCGGCGAGGGCCTCCACGGCCCGGAGGCGGGCGCTGGAGGAGCGCGGGTTGCGGGCCCGCTCGGCCTCGTCGGCGACCCAGGGCTTGCGCCGCAGGAGACGGGCGGTGGGCTGGGCGCCGCACACGCAGGGCAGGCCCACGGGGCAGGTGCAGCCACCGTCGGCCGCGGTCCGGAACCGGGTCTTCACCATCCGGTCCTCGACCGAGTGGAAGGCGATGATCGCCAGGCGCCCCCCGGGCGGGAGGGCCTCCAGAGCCGCATCGAGGGTGCGGTCGAGGGTGCCGATCTCGTCGTTGACCAGGATGCGAAGGGCCTGGAAGACGCGCTTGGCCGGGTCGCCCCGACGGCGGCGGGCCGCGGGCAGCGAGGCCCGCACCGCGGCGGCCAGCTCGCCGGTCGTCCGGGGCTCGGCGTCGATGATGGCGTGGGCCACCCGACGGGCCTGGGGCTCATCGGCCAGGTCGCGCAGGGCGCGGACAAGCGCGTCCTCGCCGATGTCGGCCAGGAGGTCCGCCGCGGTGCGGCCTCGCGTCTGGTCCATCCGCATGTCGAGGGGTCCGCTGCGGTCGTCCCGGTAGCTGAAGCCGCGCTCGGGCCGGTCGATCTGGGGCGAGGACACGCCCAGGTCGCCGAGGATGGCAGCCAGGTCGGTGACCCGAGCCGCCTCGAGGACGTCGAGGAGGCTGTCGGACCGGGCGTGGTGCAGCTCGACCCGCGAGCCGAAGCGGGCCAGGCGCTCCCGCGCCAGGGCCAGGGCCTGGGGGTCGCGGTCGATGCCGACGAGGCGAAGCCCCGGGTGGGCCTCCAGCACCATGGCCGCGTGGCCCCCCAGCCCGAGGGTGAGGTCGACGTAGGTGCCGTCATCGGTCGAGGCGAAGATCGACGCCACCTGGGTGGCGAGGACGGGGACGTGGCCGCCGTCGGCGGGAGGGGCGGGGTGGTGGCGATCAGCCATGGCGAGTGCCATCTCTCTCCTCAGGCCTCGAGCTCGGGGATGTAGGTGCTCTGCAGCACGGCGAGGGTGGCCAGGTGGTCAGCTCGCTCGTCGAGCTCGTCGGCGGTGATCTGGCCCGGTCGCAGCTCGACCCACGGCCCGCGGCCCTGGAAGCGGACCTCGTCGGTGATGCCGACCTGGGACCGGACCTCCTCGGGCAGCACCAACCGACCCTGGAGGTCGAGGGTGAAGCGGACCGTGGAGCTCCACAGCGTGCTCAGGATGCGGTCGGCGTCCTCACCGGCCTCCACCAGCCGTCGGGCCGTGGTGGCCTGGTAGGCGTCGAACTCGGTCCGGGCCATGGCGGCCAGGCTCGTGCCGCGCCACGGGGTGATGAACCCACCGTCGTCGGCGAAGGGCGCCCGGAAGGCCGCCGGCATGACCACGCGGGACTTGGTGTCGATGCCGTTGGTGAAGCGGCCACAGAGCCGCGGGCTGTCGACCTGGTCGGCGGCGACGACGTCGCGCGCCGTCTCTGCTGTGTCGCTCGTGGTCTGCCCCATGGCGCTCGAACGTACGCCCCACTTTGTGGTCAGTCAACCCACTTCTATCCTTTATCCTGGGACTATCTTCCAATGAGTGGGCCAGCATCGACAGTCTGTCCCCCATGGATCGGTCATGTGACTCGGGGCCGGGGGGCGGCCCGCCGGGGGTCAGTGCGGCAGCAACGAGAGGAAGGCGGCGACCAGGGCGGCGGGGTCGACGGCCACCCCGGCGGCCCGCCCCTCCAGGTCGGCCAGCGCATCCCGGCGCCCCGCGGGTGTCAGGCGGAGCAGGTCCACCAGGTCCGCCGGCGCCCAGCGGAGCAGGGCGGCGCCCTGGAACCAGGCGCCGCCGCGGGTGCGCCGCTGGGCCAGGCCCACCACCTTGGCCCCCCCGACGGTCACCTCGCCGGGCCCCAGGCCACCGAAGCAGACCAGCCGTGACCACGGGGTGGTGACCTGGCCCCCCTGGTGGACCTCGGCTCCCGCCACCCCCACCTCGCCCAGGGCCGCCGCCCACCGCTCCCCCACCCAGGTGAACGCCCGTCCCACGTCGTCGTCCCACAGCGGGTCACCCACCGGCACCACCACATCGACCCACACCACCCCACCCGGCTCCACCAGGACGGCTCCTCCCCCGCTGCGTCGCCGGACGACGGCGACCCCTGCGGACCGCACCGCGCCCTCGTCGACCACGTCATCGGGCTGGGTGCTGCCCAACACCAGGGCCGGGTCGGAGACGCGGTGCACCCACACCAGGCGCCGGGCGGGCGACGGCACGGACCGGCCGTGGATCTCCGCGGCGGTGCCCGTCACCTCCTCGACCGTCCACGAGGCCGGTGCGCTCACGGCGCCGGTCGGACCGCGTCGTCAGCGTCCTCGCTCCAGTGGTCGACGGTGAGCCGGACCAGGCGCTCCGGGTCGGGGGGTGGCGCCAGGCCCGGGCCGGCCGGGACCGCCACGGTGCCGTCGGACCCGGCCCCGACCGGGTCGACGACGTCGGCGCCGAACAGCAGGGCGGTCGGCCCCACCAGGGACGGACCGCTCACCTCGGGGCGGGCGGCCACCACGCGGGCCGCGGCACGGCCGAGGCCGGACTCCAACATCCCTCCGGCGTGCACGCCCCAGCCGGCCGCCGCGGCCCGAGACGCGACCTGGGCCGCGGCCTCGACCCCGCCCAGGCGGGAGGGCTTCACCGTCACCATCGACCCGGTCCCGAACGCGAGCGCGACCTCCAGGTCGGCGAGGGAGGCGACCGCCTCGTCGAGGGCCACCAGTGCGTCCAGCGCCGCGACGGCGCGCACCGAGCCGGCCCTGTCGCCTACGGCCATCGGCTGCTCCACGAACGCCACGCCGAGGGCGTCGGCGGCCCGGAGCTCGTCGAGGGTCGCGGCGGAGAAGCTGCCGTTGGCGTCGACCGCCACCGCCAGGTCCGGGTGGGCCCGACGGACCGCCTCGACGGGGGCGACACACCACCCGGGTCGGACCTTGAGCACGACGAGGAGCGCGCCCGCCTCGCCGGCCGCACCGGCCGCCGCGACCACCTCCCCCACCCCGTCGGCCAGCCCGATGGCCACCCCGACGTCGACCGACGCGGCCAGCGGACCCAGTGCGTCCGAGGGACCCAGGCCGGCCCGCCGTAGGCGCAGGTCCAGCAGCGCGTCGCGCACCGCACCCGATGCCATGGGGTGACCGGCCACGCCGATGGGGCGTCCCGCGAGGAGATCGGGCGCCAGCACGTGGCGCAGCACCCACCAGGCCCCGTCGGTCCACTCCGGGCTGTACCCCGGGCGGGCCAGGGTGGGGCACTCGCCCCACCCCGATGCGCCATCGGCGTCGACCACCTCGACCAGCACGACCTCCCGGGCGCCCTCCCGACCGTGGGCGGCCACGTGGGGCCGGTGCAGCGGGAGGGCGATGCGGTGGAGGTCGACCCGAGCGATCGGCGACGGGTCGGTCATGCCGCCTGGAGGTATGGCTGCCAGTCGTCGGGCACCGCGCCCACCGCGGTGGTGACCCACAGCGAACGGCGGGGCGCGACGGGGTGGCAGAACAGCCGCAGACCGCAGTCCGGCAGCAGGCGGTCACCTTTGCGGAGGTTGCAGGGGCGACAGGCGGCCACGACGTTGTCCCAGGGGTGGGTGCCGCCCCGGCTGCGGGGCCGGACGTGGTCGATGGTCTCGGCCCGGGACCCGCAGTACTGGCAGCTGTGGAGGTCGCGGGCCAGCACGGCCCGACGGCTGAGCGACAGGTGGCGCTGGTACGGGACCTTGACCAGCGAACGGAGTCGAACGACCGAGGGGACGGCCAGGCTCAGCCGCTCGGAGTGGAGCACGTCGGCGCTGGCGTGGACCACATCGGCGCGATCGGTGAGGACCAGGACCGCGGCCCGACGACCCGCCACCACGCTCAGCGGCTCGTAGGTGATGTTGAGCACCAGCGACCGGACCATCGTCGGGACGCTACTGCCCTCCCTGCACCCAGGGGAGGGCACATTCTCCTAGGCGGGAGGCGGGTCGGCGGCGCGTCGGCGGCGGGCACGGATGGCGATGACCGACAGCAGCCCGACCACGCCGGCGGTGCCGGCCACTGGGACCAGCGCCCCGGAGCCGCCGCCATCGTCCTCGGAGACCGACATCGCGCCGTCGGGCAGGCCCCGGGCTCGCTCGTCGCCGTCCGCGGTCACCGCCCCGTCATCCTCCTCGTCCCGGCCGGGGTCACCCGTGGGGTCCGTGGCCGGATCGGTGGTCGTCGTGGCCGTCGTGGCCGTCGTGGCCGTCGTGGCCGTCGTGGCCGTCGAGGTCGGCGTCGTGGTCGACGGAGTCGTCGACGTGGTGGACCCCTCGGGCCGGGTGGTCGCCGTCGAGCCCTCCGGCCGGGAGCTGGTCGTGCCGCCAGGGTCTGTCGGGGCGTCGGGCCCACCGCCGTCGGGCGTGGCCCCGGGGCTCGGATCGGCGCTGCCTGCGGGAGGTGATCCCGGGACGGGGTTGGCCTGTCCGGACCCACCGCCCGGGGGGGTGGTGGGAGGAGCGGTCGTCGGCGGCGGCGCGGTCGTCGTCGGCGCGGTCGTCGTCGGCG
>JBBSME010000123.1:0-8786 GCA_038233335.1 Acidimicrobiales bacterium
CCCCCGGGAGCGGCCCTGGTGATGGGCCGGCGGGCCAGCCGCGGGGCTCTGGAACACGGTCGCCCTCCGGGCTCCTCTCCGACACCACGCTCCCGCCCGCTCGGCCGTCCTCCCGGTGCTCGTCAAGGCAACGGGTCGGAAGCGCGGAGCGACCCTCGTCCACGTCGGCGACGGCCAGCCGTGGACGACCGGCAGCCCGGCCTCATGCGCGGGCGTGGGTGGTGGTCACGGCCGTCCCGGCCGCCTGGGCTGATCGCCCTCGTGAGCGCCGCCCGGGAGGTCTCGCGGCCCAGGAGGAGTGAAGAGATCCCGGACGGAGGCCCGGCTTGCGTCGGGCGCAGCTTCGGGCTTGACCGCCCCGCAAGGGCTCAGCCAGGTGCTTGAGCCGGCGTCGGCGACCAAGCGATCCCGGTAGCGTCGGCGTGGATGTCGTCGAAGCGGGTGTCGGTGGACCTGGTCACCCTGCCCGTGCGGCGTCAACCGCCGCTCGAGGCGGTGGCGCGGAGGATCGCGTTCGCCCTCGCCCTGCTGGTGTTCACCGCCGTGGTGGTGTACCTCGGGCGCGACGGCTACACCGACACCGCCGGCCGGCCGATCGGGTTCCTCGACGCCCTGTACTACGCGTCGGTGACGGTCACGACCACCGGGTACGGCGACATCGCGGCGGTGACGGGAACCACCCGCCTGACCGCTCTGCTGCTGATCACGCCGGCTCGCATCCTCTTCCTCATCCTGGTCGTCGGGACCACGGTCGAGGTGCTCACCGAGCGGTCCCGGCAGCTCTTGCTCACCCAGCGCTGGAGGCGTCAAGTGAAGGACCACCACGTGATCTGCGGCTACGGGTCGACCGGAGAGGCCGCGACCAAGGCCGTGCTGGCCCAGGGGGCAGAACCGGCGTCGATCGTCGTGGTGGACAGCGTCGCCGCCGCCGTCGAGCGGGCCACCGAGAGCGGCCTCACCGGGGTCCTGGGCGACGCCTCCCGCGTGGCGGTGCTCCGACAGGCGGCCGTCGAGCACGCTGCGTCGGTCATCGTCACGCCGAACCGTGACGACACCGCCGTGCTGGTGACGCTGACGGCCAGGGAGCTCAACCCCGACGCACACATCGTCGCGGCGGTGCGGGAGAAGGAGAACCTCCACCTGCTGCGCCAGAGCGGTGCCGACGCGGTCATCGACTCCTCGGCCGCGGTGGGCCGGCTGCTCGGTCTGGCCACCCACACCCCGAGCGCGCTGGAGGTCATCGACGACCTGCTCGAGGCCGGCACCTCGCTGGAGCTGGCGGAGGTCGAGCCGGTCACCGGCGCCGACGGCCGCCTGGTCGGGCCGCCGGACACCGCGTTGGTCGAGGTCCTCCGCAACGGTCGTCGCCTGCCGGTCGGCCACCCTGACCTCGGCCCCCTGGAGCACACCGATCGACTCGTGGTGGTGCGGTTCGGGCCTTCGTGAGCGAGGTCGGTACGGCGCGTGGCGTCGCCCCGGGATCGTCCGTCCGCGCCCGGCATCGAGGCTCACCGCACGAGGGTGACCTCGACGAGGGTGTCGTGGAAGGCTGCTGAGCCCTGGTCGTCGTCGGGGACGGCGGGGTTGGTGAGGACGTTGACGGCCCGCCCCTCGGGGGCGTGGCGGTGCCACCAGCCGAAGGGCCCGACCGCCACATCCCGCCAACCTTCGAATCCGGTCGGGTCGCCCGGTGGGCCGAGGCGAGGCCGACCTGAGTCCACCCGAGACCGGCGCCGCCACCGGTGGATGCGTCGGCGGTCAGGCCGCCAGCTGGGCCCGAGCCCGGGCGACGATGTCGGGGTCGGCGCAGGCCCCGGCGAAGCCGGCCAGGCGGCGGTCGATGTCGCGCTGGAGCAGGGCGCGGCCGATGCGGTCGGCGATCGGCGCCAGCCAGGCCGGGCGCACGGTGAACGTGTAGCGCCACACCGCCTCGCACTCCTCCGGTCCAAGCTCCTTGAAGGACCAGCCGCCGCCGAAGGCGGAGAAGAACCAGGGGCCCTCGACCATCTTCATGCCGACCTGGTGCGGCGCCCGGAAGGAGGTGTACTGGCTCACCATGGTGAGGCGGTGCCGGGAGGTGGTGCGGGTGCGCACGCCCTTGTCGGGGCGGGTGGCCCCGCCGAGCAGGCGCTGCTCGCGCACGAACGGGTCCCAGGCGTAGCGGACCTCCTGCTGGCTCTGGGAGACGGCGAAGGCGTCCTCGACGCTGACGCTGACCCGGGTGGTGGCCTCGATGCGCGGCATCGGATCACCTTGCCACAGCCCGTGCTGGACGCCACCGACGGAGCGGCGGGTCGAGGACGCTCAGGTCAAGAGGGTGAAGGTGAGCCCGGCATGGGCGGTCAGGCGGTCGATCAGGTCGTCGCCCAGGGCGCTCGCGGGGGTGTGGAAGCCGCCGCGCACCTCGGCCCGATCCAGCTCCAGGAGGGCGACGGCGGCTTCACCCAGCATCTTGGCCGTGGAGCCGTAGCCCGGGTCTCGGTCGCCGGTGACCTTGGTGCGGATGGTCTGGCCGTCGGCCGTCTCGCCGAAGAAGCGCAGGTCGAAGAAGCCGGCCTCCTGGGCCTCGGGGGAGGGGCCGGTGCCCGGCTTGGGCAGCACCCGGTTGAGCACGTTGCGCACCGGCCCGATCGCGGCAGCTCCCATGCCGCCGGCCACCCCACCGGCCAGGCCCGCGGCCTTGGCCGCGCCGAGGGGGCCGGCGCCCATCATCATGGCCTCGTCGTAGAGGAACTCCTTGCCCCACGGATGGCCGAGGAGGGCATGGGTGCGGTGGACCACCCTGGTGTTGACCGCCGCCATCACGAACGGCGCCACCCACTCCCCGGAGGCCTCATCGTTGGTGGGCAGGGTGACGTTCGGTTGGGTCACGCCCTCCCGCTCGCCGGCAGGGGCCAGCGCATAGGGGTTGGCCAGGACCTTGCGGAGGGCCGGGTCCTGGGACACCTCCTCCATCATGTTCATCATGCTGGCGATGGTCCCGCCGCTGGCCCCGCCCTTCATGGCCTTGACCCGCATGGCGATCTGGCGGCAGGGGGCGCCCAGGGCGGCCTCGGCCTCCCGCTGGGTGAACCGCACCCCCAGGTCGGACGGGATGGAATCGAACCCGCAGGTGTGGACGAAGCGCGCGCCACTGGCCTCGGCCGTCTCCTGGTGGGCGTCGATCATGCGTTGCATCCACTGGGGTTCGCCGGTGAGGTCGCAGTAGTCGGTGCCGGCCGCGGCGGCCGCCGCCGCCAGCTCTGAGCCGTAGAGGGCGTAGGGCCCGACGGTGGAGACCACCACGCGGGTGCGGGCCACCAGGTCCTCCATGGCGGCGGCATCCGATGCGTCAGCCACGATCCGCTGCACATCGGCGCCGACGTCAGCCGCCACCTCGGCGAGCTTCTGGTCGTTGCGGCCGGCCATGGCCCAGCGAACAGGGCCCTCGCTACCGTGGCGCTCCACCAGGTAGGCACAGAGGAGCTGGCCCACGAAGCTGGTGGCGCCGAACACGACGAGGTCGAGCGGACGGTCGGACGGTGCGGGGGTCACGGGCCGAGCCTATGGGCGTTCCCGGTGGATGCATCCAGTGCGGGGGCCGGCCGCCACGGCGGCGGCTACCACTCGTCGCCCAGGCAGTCAGCCCGGCGCAGGGTAGGCCGAGAACACGGGTGCTCCTGGGAGGTCGGTCGCGGAGAGAAGGCTCAGAGGCGCAGGGTGCCGCCGGCCAACATGGCCTCGCGCAGGCGGGCCGCGCTCACCGGCTCCCGGAAGCCCTCTCGGAGGAGACGGAACCGCACCCGATCGCCCGACCTGGTCGCCTCGGCGATCGTCCACCCGTCGCCCAGGGGGACGGGCAGGCGCCGCTCGAGGCGGAGCCAGCGCGGGATGCGCACCTGCAGCGTCCTCCACCGCACGGCGCGGAGTTCCAGCACGAGGGTGCCGTCGAGGACCTGGGCATCGGCGACGAGCATGGGATCACCGGGGCGCCGCCGGCCCACCACCCGTCCCTGGTCGTCCAGGGCGAGGGTCCAACCGGCGACCCGCTGGTCGAGCCAGCCGACGAGGGCCTGCACGCGGGCGGTGCCGCGGACCTCGACCTCCTCGGCGGCGAGGGTGGCCTGGCGTCCGGGCAGCATCTGCACCGATCGGGCCCTGACCGAGAGGCGGTCGACGGCCAGGGCATCGACCTCGACGTCGGTCAGCTCGGCGGTCAGGTCGCCGCGCCCCGGTCTCGGGGCCAGGAACAGGGACTCGAGGGAGGCCGACACCTCGTGGCCGCGGACGCGCAGGTCGACCCGACGGTCGCGGAAGGTGGCGGTCAGCCCGCTCACCAGCTGGGCCAGCATCTGCTCGGGCGGGTGGGGCAGCTTCGTCGCCAGCGCGGTGGCCGGCTCGATCCACCAGGTGGTCATGTCGGCCCAGGCGTCGATGAGCGAACGTGGGTCCGGCGCCCCGGGCGGTCGGGGCATCCAGGAGCGCGGGTCGAACGGTGAGGTCACGGTCCCGAGTCGGGGCGGGCGGCGACCGAGGCGTGGGGCACGCGGTGAGCCTACGCAGCGACCGTCAGGGTCACCGGGGGAGCTGAGCTCAGCCGGCGCCCGGTGCGGGCTGGTCGGGGAAGGGCCAGGGGTTGGCCAGGCAGCCCTTCAGGCCCTTCGTCTGCTGCATCATCACCGGAGCCAGCTGGCCCGGACCGGAACAGAAGACGTGGCCCTCGCCGAGGGCGTGGCCCATCTCGTGGTTGAGCACGTGGGCCCGGTAGGCCTCGATGCCGAGGGGCCAGTCGTGGGTGGCGTTGAGCCATCGCTCGGAGTTGATGCTCACGTCCTTGCCCACCCCGCAGCTGAAGATCCCGTTGGTCGGCAACGGGGCACAGCGCTCATCGGTGGTCGGCGGGGTGGCGAGGACGATGCGGACCTGCCCGCCGGCCTCCACCCGTTGGAAGCTGGTGGACCCGCTGGCGGTCCAGCTGCGCGGATCGGAGAACGCCGCATCCACGACGGCACCGACCTCGGCCGGATCGATCCCGACGGCTTCCTCCACCTCGACCGAGTAGGTCACCAGCGAGCCCGAGCCGATCACCTCGGTCTGGCCCGCCACCGGGACGAACACCCCGACCCGACCCGGCGTGAGCGGCGCGGTCGTGGTCGTGGTGGAGGTGCTCGTGGTCGTCGGCGCCGTCGTCGCGGTCGGAGCCGGGGCGGTGGTCGAGGTGGCCGCGGCCCCGACCTCGACGGCATCACTGGGCTGGTCGGAGCCGTCGGGGAGGGCGCTGACCAGGCCCACCACCACGCACAGGGTGACCAGAGCGGCTGCGCTCTTGGCCAGGAACGGCCACGGAGGACGGCGGGCGCTGTCTCCCCCGTCCACGCCGTCCATGGCGTCGAGCGTAGTGAGGGGGCTCGTGGCTCCCCGGGTCGTGCTCCAGGGGAGAGCCCCGCCCGTCACTCGTGGGCGTGGTCGACCAGCATCGACGACTGGTCCGTGGTCCGGCGGTCCGGGTCGAGCAACCACAGCTCGGTCGACCTCCGGGCCCGCTCGATCAGGTCGGCCCCCTGCCTGAAGTCCGCGGGGGAGACCGTCATCGGGCACAGCGGTGGCACCACGCGGACGTCGGTCAGCGGCTCGTAGCGGTCCACGTCGGCGGCCAGGCGGTGCTGGACTAGCAGGCCGAGGCCGTGCAGGGCCATGCCCAGCGCGCTCTGGGGTGCCTCTTCGAGGGCACACGGGTAGCCGGCCGGCAGGACCCAGATCTGGTCCGCCCCCGCGTGGTGCGCGTGGGAGATGGGTGTGTTGTTGACCACCCCGCCGTCGATGTAGGTCCTTCCGTCGATCGTCACCGGCGGGAAGACGCCCGGGATCGCCGCGCTGGCCACGATGGCCTCGAGCGCCGGACCGGTCGACAGCAGGGCGTCGCGACCCGACAGCACGTCGACGACCACGGTGTGGAGCGGGATCGTGGCATCCTCCAGCCGCCCGACGGCCAGGTTGTCCTCGACCAGGCGCCGAAGACCGGACGCGGAGATCAGCGAGGGCTGGCGACCGATGAAGCCGAGGAACCCTCGGAGCGGTTGGAAGGGGAAGACGTCATCTCGGTCGAGTCGGGACCAGAGGGCAGCCAGCCGATCCACGCTCTCAGGCGAGGGATCACCGGCCACCCACGCGGCGTTGATCGCGCCGACGGACGCGCCGATGAGGAGGCCCGGTCGCACGCCCTCCCGGGTCAGCGCCTGGAGCATGCCCACCTGGATGGCGCCCAGGCTGGCCCCGCCTGACCGCAGCCACGTTCAGCGCCCCGCTGGCCGCGGCGGGCATCGCCGATGCCGAGAAGCTCCTGCCGGCCACGTTCCTCGTCATCGTGGGCACCGTCACCCTCTACGGTCTCACCGCCCTGCCCGTGGCCCGCCTGCTGGGGCTAAGGGGTGGCGACGACGAGGCCGAAGTGGGCGACGACGGGCTGGACGATGAGCCCGACCGGGTTCCGCCCGCTGTTCGTGACTGACGTCGATGACGCGCCTGGCATCGGGCCCGACGCGTCAGGGGGAGAGCAGGTGGGCCCGGCCGACCTCGGCCGCGCCGACCAGGCCGGAGTCGTCACCCAGCGCGGCGGCCACGAACTCGAGGTCGGGGTTGGGGTGCAGGATCACCGGTCGCGCCTGGTCGGCGATCCGGTCGGCCAGGTCTTGTCCCAGCTTCTCCGCCATCCCGCCGCCGATGACCACCAGGTCGACATCGAGCATGTTGATCATCGAGCCGATCCCGACCCCGACAACTTCGATGGCGAGATCGAAGAGCTGGGTGGCCAGCTCGTCCTCATCGTCGAGGGCCTTTGCCCACACCTTCGAGGTGGGGCGGGGCTTGCCCTCCGCCTCCTGGATGTCGAACAGCGAGGTGTGGCGACCAGCGTCGACCATGGCGTGCGCCGTGGCGGCCATGGACCGACGGCCGGCGTAGGCCTCGATGCACCCACGGCGCCCGCACGTGCACAGCGCGCCTGCGTGCTGGGTGATGACGTGACCGATCTCGCCCGCACCACCCCGGGCGCCTCGGTGCGGCCGTCCGCCGAGGATGAGGCCGCCGCCGATCCCTGTCCCCATCCACACGCCGAGCACGTCGTCGTGGCCGTCCGCGGCGCCGGCCAGCCACTCGCCGATCACGCCGACGTTCGCGTCGTTGGCCAGGGCGACCGGGGCCGAGAGCCGTTCCTCAAGCAGGCTGACCACGTCGAAGGAGTCGTCCCAGCCAGCCAGGTTGGGGGCGGTGAGGACCCGACCCTCGTGGATCACCCCGGGCAGGCCCACGCCCACGGCGGCCGGCTGCTCCTCGAGGCCTTCGACCAGCTCGATGATCGCCTCGGCGACGTCCTCCGGGCGCGACTGCGGCGTGGGGCACTTGCCCCGACCGACGACGGAGTGGTCGTCGTCGACGAGCCCCGCGCCGATGTTCGTCCCGCCCACGTCGACACCAGCCACCAGCATGTCGCATCCTCCGTGATGGTCGTCCTCGCCTCCCCGGCAACCTACCGTCGGCGCTGGCCTGGGCACGGCGCTGGCCATGTCCCCACCGATGCGGCCGGTGCGCGACGCTGACCCGGGTGAGCGCGCCTTCCCCTCCCGGCGTTCGTGGCGGGGTTGGCCGCAGCCACCACCGTCCTGGTGCCCTCGCTCCCGGCCGCGTGGCGGCGGCCGGCATGGATCGCGTTGATGGCCATGCTCGTCTCTTCCGCCTGGCGACGTACTGGCTCCCGGTCCTGCCCGCCTGGGTGGCCCTGGGCCGCCTGCGTGGCAACGACTCGGTCTGACCCAGGGTCGTCCCGTGCCCGCCGGGCCGGTCAGCCCGGCCCGGTCGGAGGGCCGCTGGGCGGGGGAGGCCAGGTCCCGGGGGTCCCGGGGGGCGGGGTGGGCGCGGGCGCCCAGCCCGGAGCCGGCGGGGGAGCGGTGGCACTGGTCGCGGGTCCCCAGCCCGGCGGGCCTGGGGCCGGGGCCCCGGGCGCGGGTGACCAGGGCTGGCCCGGGGTCGAGGCCGTCGCGGCCTGCGGGGTTGGTGCCCACCCTGCGGGGGCCGCAGGCGTCGGGGGCGCGGCCTCGACCCGGAGGCGGACCCCCGTGGCCGTGAGGAGCAGGGCCACCAGGGCGACGACGCCCACGCCGACGATGGCCAGTCCCTCGAGGATCATCCCTGCGCCGGGACCGAAGTCGAGCCCGCCCAGGAAGGCGGCAGCGAAGGGGTCGTCCTCCACCGAGTCCGAGAGCTGGGAGTCGAACTCGGACTTCACCCGGCTGTAGGACACGACGGTCCAGACGAGAGCCACCGCCACCAGTCCGAGGGTGAGACCCGACAGGACGAGGGTCCCTCGCCGGCGGGCGGCCAACGCCGCGGCGTCGCCGGCCGGGGTGGAGCTGAACGAGCGAGCGACGAGCAGCGCCCCGGCGCCGACGACCGCGATGCCGAGGATCGTCGACACGTACCCGTCGGCCAGGGAGCCGATGATCCAGTCGGGCTCCTCGTCGGAACCGGTGTCGGTGGTGACGGTCAGGCCATCGTCGGTCGGCTGGTCGAACATGTCGTCGGCGGACGTCGATCCGTAGCCGTTGATCGAGGCCTCGAAGGGCCCGAAGCTGAACGTGAACCAGGCCGCCAGCGGTGCGACCGCCATCACCAACCCGCCGAGCACGATCAGGACACCGGGCACCAGGCCGCGGGCGCCGGAGGACCGAGTGGGCGGAGGATTGCTCGGCGAGGGGGCCGTGCCGGCGGGGGACGGTGGGTGTCCGGCTCCGGTCGGCGGGGGGCCCACGGGG
>JBBSME010000124.1:0-8706 GCA_038233335.1 Acidimicrobiales bacterium
CGAGAGGTAGACCTCGGAGTAGCGCTCCTCGTAGAACATCTCCTGCCACTGGCGGACCATGCCGAGGTACGCGTTGTTGAGGATGGCGATCTTGACCGGGATCCGTTCGGCCGCTGCGGTCACCAACTCCTGGGCCGTCATCTGGAAGCAGCCGTCACCGTCGACGGCCCAGACCATGCGATCGGGCCGGCCCACCTTGGCGCCGATGGCCGCGGGGACCGAGAAGCCCATCGTGCCCAGGCCACCCGAGTTGACCCAGGTGTACGGGTGGCGGAACCGCCAGTACTGGCTGGCCCACATCTGGTGCTGGCCCACGCCGCTGGCCAGGATCGTGTCCTCGGGGACGGAGTCGCGCAGGTGCTCCAGCACCATCTGCGGCTTGAGGTGGGCGCCGTCCTCGGGGGCCTCGTAGGCCAGCGGGTAGCGCTCCTGCCAGCCACTGATGGTGGCGTTCCACGGCTCGCGCTCGGGGGTGGTGGCGCCAGCAGCCTGCTTGGCCCGCACCACCGCGACCAGCTCCTCGATGATGAGCCGGCAGTCTCCGTGGATGGGCACGTCCGGCCGGCGCACCTTGCCCAGCTCGGCGGCGTCGATGTCGACGTGGATGACCTGGGCGTCCGGGGCGAAGCCGTCGACCTTGCCGGTGACCCGGTCGTCGAAGCGGGCCCCGAGCGCGACCAGCAGGTCGGAACGCTGGATGGCGGTGACCGCGGTGTAGTTGCCGTGCATGCCCGGCATGCCCAGGCACAGCGGGTGGTCGTCGGGGAAGGCACCCCGGGCCATAAGCGTGGTGACCACCCGGATGTCGGTGAGCTCCGCCAGCTCGCGGAGAGCCTCGGCCGCCCGGGCCTTGAGGACCCCGCCCCCCACGTACAGGACAGGCCGGCTGGCGCCCAGGATCAGCTCCGCGGCGCGGCTGATGGCCTCGGGGTCGCCGGTGGTCGCGGGCTGGTAGCCGGGCAGGGACCGGGCCACCTCCTCGTCGGAGGGCCAGTCCCACCCGGTGGCCGATCGCGGGCTCATGGGGTCGACGATGTCCTTGGGGATGTCGACCAGCACCGGGCCCGGCCGACCGCTGGTGGCCAGGTGGAAGGCCTGGCGGATGACCAGCGGGATGTCGTCGGCCTCGGTGACCAGGAAGTTGTGCTTGGTGACCGAGTGGGTGATGCCGGTGATGTCGCACTCCTGGAAGGCATCGGTCCCGATGGCGGCGGTGGGCACCTGGCCGGTGATGCAGACCATGGGCACCGAGTCCATGTAGGCATCGGCGAGGGGCGTCACGATGTTCGTTGCACCCGGCCCCGAGGTCACCATGGCCACGCCCGGACGACCGGTGGCGTGGGCGTAGCCCTCGGCCATGTGTCCGGCACCCTGCTCGTGGCGGACCAGTATGTGACGAATGGGCGAGTCCAGCACTGGGTCGTAGACCGGCAGGATGGCGCCACCGGGCAGCCCGAACATCACCTCCACCCCCTCCATCTCGAGGGCGCGGATCAGCGTCTGGCCTCCGTTCAGCTCCATGGCGTGTCAGCCTCCAGATTCTCGGGCCGGTGGGTCGGTGGGATGGGTGGCGCGTGCGGGGAAAACGACAACGACCTCCCCGAGGGGAGGTCGTAGGAGCGCACGCGGATGTTGCCGGCGGCGTGCGCTCTAGGGCCCGAGTACGAGGTTGGTGCCGACGAACATCGCCGAAAGTATGGCGCGACCGGCCGGGCCCCGTCCACCTGGCGGACCCGATGTCGGGGTGGTCTCCCTCCCCGCTCCCGCGCCCCTCTCACCTGGACAGGGCTAGGGTCCCGCCTGGTCAGTGGTTGTCCGTCGCCCCCCGAGGTCGTTCATGACACCTGTGTTCCTGGGTCGCATCCAGACCCGGCTGTTCGTCGCCGTGGTCATCGGTGGGCTCTGGACCCTCTTCATCACGCCCTTCCTCCTGATCAACGCCCCCGGCCAAGACGGGTACCAGCTGGCCCTGACCCTGCCCGAGGGTGGTCTGGGCGACACCTACAAGCTGACCTTCGCGGCGCTGGCGATCGTGACCATCTTCGGCTGCCTGGTGTGGGAGCCGATCTACCACGGCCTCATGCAGTTCCGGTGGGAGAAGGACTGGCCCGCCTTCTTCAGCTTCTGGCAGGTCGTCCCGGAGGGGATCACCACCTTCCTCCTCCTGCACGTGGCCGCGTTCAACCCCTTCGGCGACATCGGTCCGGACAAGCAGCAGTTCGTCCCCGTGCTCGCCTACCTCTTCCTGTTCACCTCCACCTGGATCGTCACCTGGCTCTTCGCCAACGGGCCGATGAAGATCTTCTTCCTTCGCTGGCGCTTCGACGGCGGCCAGCTCATCTGAACGAGGACCCATGGATCGCATCGCTGACTACCAGTTCACCCGCCCCCTCGGAGACGGTGCCGAGGGCAGCTACCACCTGGCTGACACCCCGGCCCGGCTCGGCATCGCCGCCGACCAGGTGGCGGTGAAGGTCCTGGAGGCCGCCTCCGGGGGCGAGACCTTCCACCGCCTGACCCGCGAGCTGCGGACCTTCGCCAAGGTGCCCAGCTCCCACCTGGTCACCCTGTACGACGCCGGCCAGGACGGGGGTCGTTGCTACTACGCCATGGAGTACTGCCCCATGGGCTCGCTGGCCCAGCCGGCCGAGGAGCTCGACCGGGCGGCCAAGGTCGCGGCGGTGGCCGACGCAGCCCGCGCCGCCCACGACCTGCACGAGGCCGGCATCGCCCACCGGGCCATCAAGCCGTCGAACATCCTGCTCACCGAGGGCGGGGCCAAGCTGTCCGACCTCGGGCTGGTCCAGCTGCTGGCCCCGGGCCAGACCATCACCGGTCTCGGTGCGGTGGGCTCGGTGGAATACCTCGACCCGGCGATCATGCGGGGCGAACGGGCCTCGCGGGCCACCGACATCTGGGCCCTGGGCGTCACCCTCCACCGGGTCCTGACCGGGAACAGCATCTACGGCGACCTCCCCGATCGCGACCCGCTGCTGGCCGTGCGGAGGGTGCTGTCCTCCCCTCCGACCCTCGACCCGTCGCTCACCGACGCCGAGGCCGAGCTGGTGCGGCGCTGCTTCGACAAGGACCTCACCACCCGGTTCGGCACCGCCGCCGAAGTGGCCGACGCCCTCGACGCCCTTGGGACCCCCTCATGAACCTCCTCGATGCCCGCCTCGCCCCCTCGACCGGCGCCGACGGCCTGGTCTCGCGCACCCCGGGGGCAGTGCTGTTCGTCGCCTCCCGCACCCCCGCTGCGGCCGTGGCCCAGCTGGTCGGCGCGGTGACCGGACACGACGACCCCACCCCCGGCCACCTCCTGGCCCGGCAGGTGGCCACCCTCGTGGGAGCCGACTACGGCACCCTCCCCGGGTTCGCACTCGTCGCCGCCTCCGCGGGCGGCGTGTACGTCAAGGCCTACGGCCCGGTGGAGGTGCGGGTCCAGGGCGACGCCGGCGAGGAGCTGATCAGCGGCGTGGGTTCGTTCACCGGCGTCGACCGGGAGCTGACCGGCACCTTCCACACCATCGTCGCCCACCGGGCCGGCGAGCCGACCCCGGCCCCGGCGTTCGACGTGGACGTGCGGTCGGGGACCGCGCCAGGCGGCGGCTTCGCCCTCACCACCCTGTCGAGCCCCACCGACGCGCCCATCACCTCGCTGCCCCACGAGTCCGACGTGGGCACGGAGGGGCCGCCGGCCGAGGAACCTCCGGCGGAGGAGCCGGTGCCGGAGACGTCGCCGTCCGACCACGCGGCGCCGGCCGGGCCCTCACCCACGACGACCCCTGCGGTCGCACCACCGGTGGCGACACCGTTCGGCGCTGCGCCCTCGCCCGAGGACACCTCGCCCGGCCTCGCCGGCGACCCCGCCCCGGCCCGGAGCGACGCGCCCGACGAGCTCGACGACCTCGACCCACCGACCCAGGCCTGGACCACCGAGGAGCTGGCCCGGGCCACCTCCCCCACCGGAGCGGTGGACGCCGTGCCCGCGCCCGAGGCTCCCCCTGCCGACGCTCCCGGCGCGGATGCCCCACAACCGGGACAAGACTGGTCCGCGCCGGACGCCACCCAGGTCCCGCCCGGCGAGGCGCCACCCACCGGAGCCGAGGCTCCTCCTAGGTTCGGTGCCCCGGACGACGAGCCGGTGACCGCACCGCCGGACGAGCCGATCGGCGGGATCTCCTCGCTCGGCCCCCCAGGGTCCGAGGCAGACGCCGGCGCGGGGCTGGCCGACGACGGTCCCGCCACCCTCGGCCCGGAGTCGACCCCCGCGTTCACCAGCCAGCTGCTGGGCGCGCTCGACGACCAGGACCTCGACAGCCGTGAGGCCCTGCCCGTCGAGCTGGACCCGGGCGAGGTGCGGGCCCCGGACCAATCCATGCAGGACGTCATGGTCCAGGGCGTGCTCTGCTCCCGGGGTCACTTCAACGACCCCCGATCGAGGTTCTGCTCATCGTGTGGCATCTCCATGGTGCAGAACACCCAGGTGCTCACCCCCGGGCCGCGGCCCCCGCTCGGGGTGATGGTGTTCGAGGACGGTGCCACCTTCTCGGTGGCCCAGGACTACGTGATCGGGCGCCAGCCCGAGGTGAGCGAGCTGGTCCGGGACAGGCTGGCCCTCCCCCTCCCGGTCAACGACCCGGAGCGCTCCATCTCCCGGGCCCACGCCGAGCTGCGCCTGGTCGACTGGGACGTGCACCTGATCAACCTGTCGGCCACCAACGGGTCGTTCGTGTGGGACGAGACCCAGCAGCAGTGGATCCCGATCCCGACCGGCCAGTCGGTGATGCTGTCGGCCGGCATGCGGGTGGCCCTGGGCCGCCGCTCCGCCGTCTTCGAGTCCAGCCTCGTCCGCTGACCGCCCCCGGGCCTGACCTTCACGAGTTAGAATCCAACTGGTAGGATTCCAACTCGTGAAGGTCAGCGACAAGGGACAGATCACCATCCCGAAGGAGATCCGCGACGCGCTCGGGATCGGAGCCGGGACCGAGGTCGAGTTCGAGCGCGCCGCCGACGAGATCGTGGTCCGAAAGGTCACCGGAGGCCAGACCCGGGGCGATCAGATCGCCGATCGGCTACGTGGCCGGGGCGACGTGCAGATGACGACCGACGAGATCATGGCCCTCACGCGCCGCGACTGAGGTGCACGGCACGCTGGTCGACAGCAACGTGCTGTTGGACGTGCTGACCGAGGACCCCGAGTGGCTGAGCTGGTCGATCCCGGCCCTTGCCGCGGCCGCCGAGGCCGGGCCGCTCGTCATCAACCCGATCATCTTCGCCGAGGTGTCCGTTCGGTTCTCTCGGATAGAAGACCTCGACGATGCTCTCCCGGAGCAGGACTTCCGGCGAGACCCGCTGCCGTGGGAGGCCGGCTTCCTGGCGGGCAAGGCGTTCCTCACCTACCGGCGTCGGGGCGGAAGTCGCACCTCCACCATGCCGGACTTCTTCATCGGCGCCCACGCAGCCATCGCCCCGCTCGAGCTCCTCACCCGCGACGCGGCACGGTTCCGGACCTACTTCCCCACCGTCGCGATCGTCGCACCCTGAGGGACGGGTCGGGCCACGACTCCCCTCGACCCAAGCTGACCGCCCGGCCGGCCGGCCTCGTCAGGCAGACGGCGTGGGCTCGGGCTCGGGTGCCTCACCGGTGAGGGGTTCGAGCTGGTCGAGGAGGTCGTCGAGGCCGCTGCGCTCCAGCTGGTCGGGGTCCGGTGCCACCAGCAGCACGGGACAGCCGAGGCGCTCGGAGTCGGGCCGGGCCCGCTCGACCGGTTGGAGGCCCTCGGGGCTGGTGAAGGGGCGGACCACGGCGACGGCTCCGGCGGCCGCAGCCGTGCCGTCGGGGGTGTCGAGGCCGGCGGGCACGGACCGTCCGGCCCATCCCCGCTCAGCCAGGCGGGCCAGGACCGCCCGGTGGCGTCGCCCCGGCTTGGCCCCCTCGACCAGGCCCACCACCGTGGGGCCCGTCCCCCGGGACAGTCCCAGGCGGACGCCGAGCTCCAGGGCGGCGGCCCCGGCCGGGCCCTCGCCCACCTCCACCACCGGGGGCCCTTCCGGCTCAGGCTCACCCGGGCGGGGCAGCGGGGCCACCACCACGCCGACGTCGGCCGGACCCGCCTCGACCAGGGCGGCCACGGTGGCCACCCACCCCGGGTCGTCACGCCGGTCCCCGATGAGCACCAGCCGGGCCCCGAGCCGCTGAGCCTGCGCCGCGATGTCGGGCGCCAGCGCCGAGCTCCGCTGCGAGTAGCTGAGCACCGACAGGCCCCGGGCCCGGGCCCGCGCCTCCAACCGTCCCAGCACGTCGAGGCCCGACGCGATGTCGAGCAGCGAGCGGGAGATCTCCCGGCCGGCGTCGGCGGGCTGCTGCTCGAAGTGGGTCAGCAGGACCTCGGCCGGGGTCTGCGACAGGGCCAGGCCGCAGGCCAGGTCGACGAGGGGCTCGGCCCGGTCCGGGTCGTCGATGGCGACCAGCACCCGGTAGGCGATATCGTCGCCCAGGGCGGCCCGCTCGGCCTCAGCGATGTCGTGCTGGACCATCCGGTCGGGGTAGATCCGCTTGAGCAGCGGTGAGGTCATCACCGTGGTGATCACCGCCATCAGCACCAGGGCGGTGAACAGGGTGTCATCGAGCACGCCCTTGTCCCGGCCGATGGACAGGAGCACCAGCTCGGTCAGGCCCCGCGTGTTCATCAACGTGCCGATGGCCGCCGACCGCCTCCAGGTCATGCCCTGCAGGCGCCCGGCCAGCGTGGCCCCGGCGAACTTGCCGATGCAGGCCACGGCGACCACCGCAGCCAGCACCCCGAGGAAGCTGAGGATCGACACCTGGCCCACCCGGGCGTCGAGCCCGGTCACGATGAAGAACAGCGGGAGCAGCAGGAGGACGGCGACGCTCTCGATCCGCTCGAGCACGGCCCGGGTGAAGGCCTCGGCCCCGTCGCGGGGGAACACTGCGCCCAGCACGAAGGCACCGAAGATGGAGTGGATGCCGATCTGGGAGGTGCACCAGGACGCCACCAGCAGCAGGCCGAGGACCGCAGCCAGGATGTCAGGAGTGAGGCCGACCGCCTTGAAGCGGTCGTTGAGCCGCACCAGGACCGGCCGCACCGCCAGCGACATGAAGACGCCGAAGGCCGCGGTGAGCACCAGCACCCGACCCAGGTCCACCAGGGGGTTGGCGTCGCCGGAGCCGGTGCTGGCCTCGACCACGGCGATCACCAGGGCCAGGAGCGACCAGGCCAGGATGTCGTCGATCGCGGCGCAGGCGAGGGTGATGGCCCCGACCGGCGTCCGCTGCATCCGACGGTCGGTGAGGATCCGGGCCAGCACGGGGAACGCGGTCACCGACATCGAGGCGCCCACGAACAGCGCGAAGGGCAGGAAGTCGATTCCCTCGGGGAGGTAGGTGCCGTGCAGCACCCAGGCCAGGCCGACCCCCAGGCTGAACGGGAGCACCACCGAGGTGACCGACACCCCGGCGGCCAGGCGCTCCTTGCCCCGGATGAGCTTGAGGTCGAGCTCCAGGCCGACCACGAACATGAAGATCACCAGCCCCAGCTCGGCCAGGACCTTCAGGAAGGGGCGGGCCTCGGCGGGGAACAGGGTGTCGCTCAGCGGCTGGCCCAAGCCGAGGAGGTCGGTGACCACCCCGGAGCCGAGCAGCAGGGGCCCGAGCATCAGGCCGGCCAGGATCTCCCCGACGACCGGCGGCTGGCCGGCCCGGCGGAACAGGGCCCCGACGAGACGGGCCACGACGAGGATGAGGGCCACGTCGATGAGCACCCAGGCCACCGTCGACTCCTCCACCCCACCCCCGGCCGCCACGATCCAGGCCGACATGTGCACCCTCCGTCCCCCTGTGAACGCGTCATCCCGAGCGGGCTCCGTCGCAGGTCAGCCTAGGACCGATGGCGGTGCCGTGCCCGCGTTCGTGGCGCGGGCGGTTTGCCCGGACCACAGGTTGGAACACTCATCCTCATGACCACCATGGCCCGCACCCCGTTCTCGGCTTGTCTCAAGGGCGAGCTGGAGGCATCGGGGCTCAGCCAGGCCCAGCTGGCCCGGCAGGTCGGAGTGAGCCAGCAGACGGTCTCCAAGTGGCTGGGCGCCGAGACCCAGCCTCGGATCAAGCTGCTCCCCGCGCTGGCCCAGGCGCTGCAGCTGTCCACCACCGAGCTGTCAGCCACCCTGGTGAGCTACAACGGCTCGAGTCAGCCGCTCCACGCCGAGGAGGAGCGTCTCGTCGCCCTCACCCGCCGGCTCCGCCGGCTCGACCCGATGCAGCTGGCGCAGGTCGAGGCCTACGTCCACGGCCTCCACGACTCCACCACCTGACCCGAACACCTCCCCGGCCGTGGGCTGCCCTCCTCCCGCGGAACCCGCACCGAGGCGGACGCGGACGGACGGTCGTGGACCCCCGGTAGGGTCGCCGCCGTGCACCCCGCCGACGCGCCCGTCGCCCTCGGCGCCGACGGATCGGTGGTGGCGGCCTCGGGCGTGGTGAAGCGGTGGGACGCGACCCTCGCCCTGGCCGGCGCCGATGTGCGGGTGGGGCCGGGCGTCACCGGCCTCTTGGGGGCCAACGGCTCAGGGAAGACCACCCTGTTCGGGCTGCTGCTCGGCCTTCACCGACCCGACGAGGGCCACATCCGGGTCCTGGGGCTCGACCCCACGTCGGCCGGGCCAGACGTGCGGGCCCGCGGC
>JBBSME010000125.1:0-8409 GCA_038233335.1 Acidimicrobiales bacterium
GCCTCGGCGTCGCGGTAGCGGGCGTCGGGGTCCTTGGCCAGGAGGCGCATGGTGATCGCCTCGTAGGGAGCGGGCACCTCCGGGTGGAGGGCCCGCAGGGGCTCGGGCTTCTCCTGGACGTGCTTGTAGGCCACCGCCACGGGGCTGTCGGCCACGAAGGGGGGCTTCCCGTGGGCCATCTCATACATGACGATGCCGAGGGAGTACAGGTCGCTGCGGCCGCTGACGTCGTGGCCCTGGGCCTGCTCGGGGGAGAAGTAGGTGGCCGTCCCCATCACCGAGCCGGTCAGGGTCAGGTTCTCCTCGTGGGAGGCGCTCATGGCTCGGGCGATGCCGAAGTCGGCCACCTTCACGTGACCGGCGTTGGTGATCATGATGTTGCCGGGCTTGATGTCGCGGTGGACCACGCCGTTGTGGTGGGCGAAGCCGAGGCCGGCGGCCACGTCGGCGACGATGCCGGCCGCGGTCTTGGCCGGGGGGGTCCCCTGGGTCCGCAGGATCTCCGACAGGCTGCGGCCGTCGATGAACTCCATGACGATGTAGTAGGTGCCGCCCTCCTGGCCCCAGTCGTAGACGCCCACGATGTTGGGGTGGTTCAGGTTGGCCGCAGCCTGGGCCTCGCGCCGGAAGCGGGCCACGAAGGCCGGGTCGCTGGCGAACTCGGGGAACAGCACCTTGACCGCCACCGGACGGGCCAGGAGCAGGTCCTTGGCCAGGAACACGTCGGCCATCCCGCCGCGGGCGATGCGGCGCTGGACCTCGTAGCGGCCGTTGTAGGTGGGGTGGTCGTCACTCATGGTGCAGCGGTCTGGGCCGGGCCCGGTCGTCGGCGGTGGCACCTCGGCGTGGACGTGCAGGACCCGACCGGTGCGTCCTCCCACTGCCCCTCGGCACGGCCGCCAACACTAGAGTCCGGCGCGGATAGGACCGGGTAGCGCGAGGGCTCCTCCTCGGCTGCGCCGAGGTGTGGGCCCGTGCTTGCCGGGTCGCCTCGCCTCTCGGCTCGGCTCCTAGGGCGCACCGGGCTCATCGGGTGCCCCGCGCCGCCAGCACGGCCTCCATGACGGCCTTGGCGATGGGGGCGGCCACCGTGCCGCCGGTCTGCTCGCTGGCGCCGGGCTGGGCCTGGACGAGCACGGCCACCGCGACCTCGGGGGGCTGGCCGGGCGGCCCGGCGAAGCCGAGGATCCAGGCGTGCGACTGCGGCGGGTCGGTGCCCAGCTGGGCGGTGCCGGTCTTGCCCCCGACCTCCATGCCGTCGATGAGCAGGCCGGTGGCGGTGCCGCCGTTGGCCACCTCGACCATTCCCCGGCGGATGACGTCCGCGGTCTGGGGCGAGGTGGCCCGGCGCCACTCGGCGGGCTGGTAGGTCTCGACCGTCTCGTCGTCCTCGTCGGTGACCCGGTCCATCACGTGCGGGGTCATGATCGATCCGCCGTTGGCGATGCCCGCGGTCACCAGGGCCATCTCGAGGGGGGAGGAGCTGACGTCGCCCTGGCCGATGGCGGCTCGGGCCAGGGGGCCGTTGCCCTGGTCGTCGGGGAACTCGGTGGGGAAGGTCGACGTGGCCGGGTTGGGCAGGTCGATGGGGGGCGCGTCGTTGAACCCGTAGGCCTCCGCCCCCGCGACCATGGCCGCCGGTCCGAGGTCCACGCCCATCTGGGCGAAGGCGCTGTTGCACGACCTCCGAAGGATGTCGAACAGGACGCCGCCACAGGACGAGCCCCCGAAGTTGCTGAGGTCGGTGTCGGTGAAGTCGATGTCGAAGCTGGTCTGCACCGGGTAGCTGGGGGTGGCCTCGGTGACCTGGCCCTGCTCGACCGCGGTCGAGGCGGTGACCACCTTGAACGTCGACCCCGGGAAGAAGATGTCCTGGTAGGCCCGCATCAGGAGCGGCTTCTCCGGGTCGGCGTCGAGCAGGGTCTTGATGTCGGTCGCGTCCTGGGTGTTGGTGGACAACGGGCCGGGGTCGTACGAGGGGAAGCTCCACATGGCGTCGATGGCCCCGTTGCGGGGGTCGAGGGCGACCACCGAGCCCTGCCTCTCACCGAGGAGCTCGCGGGCGATGCGCTGGACGTCCGCCCGCATCGTGAGGTGGACCTTGCCCACCTTCTCCTTGTCGACGAACAGGTCCGACAGGTTTCCGAAGCGCAGCTCGGGGGTGGTGCCGGACAGCTGGCTGCCGTAGGACCGCTCCACGCCGGTGCGGCCCAGCTGGAAGCTGTAGTAGCCGGTGATGGGTCCGAACAGCGCCCCCTCGGGGTAGATCCGCTGGTACTCGAACACGCTCCGCTCCGGGATCGAGAAGGCCAGCACCGAGCCGTCGGCGGCCAGGATCTGGCCCCGCGGGCGGGCGAAGTCGCGCCTCTGGGGCCGCACGTTGCCGTCGTCCTCGGTGAGGCGCTCGGCCCCGAAGAACTGGATGTAGTTGAGCTGGACGAAGAGGAGCCCGAAGCAGCACAGGAGGGCCAGCCCCAGCCGCTTGATCTGGCGGTCCATGTTCACTCAGCCCACCCCCGCAGCGGCGCCGACCCGTCGGGCCTTGCGCTGGCGCCGCTCGTGGGCGTCGTCGGAGAGGCGCACGAGGATGGCCAGCAGGACGTAGTTGGCCACCACCGACGTGCCTCCGTAGGAGACGAAGGGCAGGGCCACGCCGGTGAGGGGCAGGACCCGGGTCACTCCTCCGAGGATGATGAAGGCCTGCACGCCGATGAGCGTGGTGAGCCCGGTGGCCAGCAGCTTCTCGAAGGCGCCCTCCTGGCTGGTGGCGATGCGCAGTCCGGTGCCGATGAGCAGCAGGAAGGCGACCAGGATGGCCGTAGTGCCCAGCAGGCCCAGCTCCTCGCCGACCACCGCGAAGATGAAGTCGTTCTGGGCCTCGGGGAGCAACCGAGGGTCGCCGCTGAGGCCACGTCCGAGGCCCTGGCCGCCGATGCCTCCGTCGGCCAGGGCGTACCAGCCCTGGATGATCTGGTACCCACCGCCCTGGGGGTCGGCCCACGGGTTGATCCAGTTGGTGACCCGGTCCTGGACGTGGCTGAAGAGCGTCCAGGACACGAAGGCGGCCAGGCCGAAGAGGGTGGCCCCCACCCCGATGTACGCGGCCCGCCCGGTGGCCACCCAGAGCAGCACGATGAACAGGGCGAAGAACGCCAGGGCGGTGCCCAGGTCGCGCTCGGCGGTGATGACCACGATGGCGATGGCCCAGGCGACCAGCACCGGTCCGAGGTGCTTGGGGTCGGGGAGGATCGGTCGTCGGCGGGGCCACGAGGCCAGCGCCAGCAGCTCGCGCTTCTCCACCAGGTAGGCGGCGAAGAACAGGGCCAGGAACAGCTTGGCGAACTCCCCGGGCTGGAACTGCACGGGGCCGAGGCGGATCCAGATGCGGGCGCCCTTGATGGTCTGGCCCAGGATCGGCACGAGGGGGGCCATGACCAGCCCGACGCCGACGAACAGGGCGATGTAGCGGTAGCGCTCGAGGTCGCGCGGGCGCCGGACCACTGCCAAGGTGATCACAAACGCGGCCAGTCCGACGAAGATCCAGCCGGCCTGCTTGGCCGCCAGGTCCTCACGGAGGCGGGCGATGAACACGTAGCCGATGCCGCTGAGCACACCGGCGAGGGGCAGCAGCGTGCCGTCGGCGCAGGGCGCCAGCTTCCGGATCGCCACGTGGGCGCCCATGAACATGACGACGACCAGGGCCAGGAACGGCCCGATGTCGGCCGGCAGGGAGGCCGTCCGGCCCAGGGTGGCCACCGCGTAGGCGCTGCCGACCACGGCCAGGCCCAGGACGAGGAGGACCAGCTCGGATCGGCGCCGGAGCAGCTCGATCATCGTGGGTCACCCCCCCGGCGCCCGGTCGACCGCGTGGCATCCATGGCCGGGCGCGCGGCCACGATCACGGGCCCGTCGTGGTGGTGGCGGCGGTGGTGGTCGGAGTCGAAGGCGGAGCCGTCGTCGTCGGGACCTCGGTCGTGCTCGTCGTGGTCGTGGTGGCGTCGTCGGCCCGCTGGTCGGCCCCGGCGGCCAGGGTGTTGATGTAGGTGGTGGCGTCGCTCAGCGAGTCGAACTCGGGGTCGGCTTCCACCTGCTCCAGCTCGGAGGGGGTGAGGTCGTCGGTGGCCAGGTCGGGCCCGGCCTCCTCGGTCGGGTCAAAGATGAGGAAGCCCCCGGGCTGGCCCCGGAAGATCTGGACCTGGTCGTCCTGGGCGGTCACGTAGTAGGTGCGCCCCGCCCACCACGAGCCGGCCAGGTAGACACCCCCGAGGAGGATGGCCAGCACGACCAGGACCCCGAGGGCGGTGAGGGCCCAGTGTCGGCCGCCGGCGTGGTCCAGGTCCTCGAACAGGTCGGTCGTGCTCCGACCGAAGGGGAGGTCCTCGTCGGAGCTGCGAGAGCGGGTCGGGTCCCCGTCGGCCTCGTCGAGCGGCTCCGACGGGTCCGGTGGCGGCGCTCCATCCGCGACCACCGGCGCGGCGAACGATGCTGCCGCATCCGGGTCGCCGCCGGCGCTCGGCTCCTCGTCGGCCGCCGGGACCGCGGGCAGGCCGACCGGCGGGGTGGGGTCGGCGTCGGTCAGGGGTGGCGCAGCCGGGTCGATCGGAGCCGCCGGGACCTCCGCGGTGGCCGCGGTGACGTCCTCGTCCGGGGGAGGGTCCTCGTCGGCCGCGGCACGAGCGGCGGCGGCCGCCGTTGCGGCCTCGGCGGCGCGCGCCGAGCGTCCGCCGTCGTCGGTCACGTCGACGACCACGCAGGTGATGTTGTCTCGGCCGCCCCCCTGGTTGGCCAGGCGCACCAGCTCGGAGGCGGACTCGCCGGGGTCCTCGACCGAGGCCAGGGTGGCCACGATGGCGTCCCGATCGACCTCGTTGAACAGGCCGTCACTGCAGAGCAGGAAGCGGTCGCCGGTGAAGGGCATCACCGAGGCGGTGTCGACCTGGACGGCCTCGTCGATGCCGAGCGCCCGGGTCAGGATGTTGCGCTGCGGGTGGACCGCGGCCTCCTCCTCGCTCAGCTGGCCGCCCCGGCGCAGATCCTCGACCAGGCTGTGGTCCTGGCTGAGCTGCACCAGCTCCCCGTCGCGGAGCAGGTACACCCGCGAGTCGCCCACGTTCACCCAGGCGATCTCCTCGTCGTCGCTGCCCTGGTCGACCAGGGCGATGGCCACCAGCGTGGTCCCCATGCCCCGGAGCTCGTCGCTGTCGGCGGCCCGGGAGAAGATGCGCCGGTTGGCCTCCTTGACCGCCTCCACCACCGACTCGACGGTCGGTTCGGAGATGACGGCCTCGAGCGTCTCGACCGCGATGGCCGAGGCCACCTCCCCGCCCTGGTGACCGCCCATCCCGTCGGCCACCGCGAACACGGAGGACCCCTCGGCGATGAGCTGGGAGTCCTGGTTGTTGGACCGGATCTGGCCCACGTCGCTGGCCGCGCCAGCCCTGAAGGTGGTCATCCGAGCTCCATGACGGTGTGGCCGATCTGGACGAGGTCGCCGCGCCGCACCGACGTGGCCGCCGCGACCTTGGCCTGGTTGACGAAGGTGCCGTTGGTCGAGCCCAGGTCCTCGACCCAGGTCTGGCCGTCGCGGCTGAAGATCCGGGCGTGGATCTGGGAGGCGAAGGTGTCCTCGGGGATGGCGACGTGGCAGCCGGCGGCCCGGCCCACCGTCATCTCCGGGGCCAGGGGGATCACCCGGCCCCGCTGGTCGGCCGGCTCGACCACGGTGAGCTGGGTCGGCACCTTGCGGCCCTTGCGCTTGGCCTTGGCGCCGGTGGTCGACGCCGCCGGCGCGGGCGCGCTGCCGCCCCCCCCGCTGCGCTCCAGGGCGGGCGGAGGGTTGACCTCCACCCAGACGGCGCGGAGCACGCGGAAGAAGAACAGGTAGAGCAGCGCGAGGACGCAGAATTTGAGGATGGTCAGCAGCTGCTCGGACATGTCGCGGGGGAGGTTACCGGTCGTCTCTGTGCGGGGAGCGTCCGCGGCGATGGGGGTGGCCTCCCCGGTGCGAGCGCCGCGGCCGTCAGCTGGCCTCGAACCAGATGTGGGTGTTGCCGAAGCTGATCTCGTTGCCGTCCTCGAGCGGGTGGATCGACACCCGGGCCCCGTTGACCCGCGATCCGTTGGTGGACCCGAGGTCGACCAGCACCCACCCCGCGCCGGCGGGTCGGATCTCGGCGTGGTTCCGGCTGACGTTGGGGTCCGAGAGCACGATGGTCGACTCCGGTCGGCGACCGATGGTGATGACGTCCTCGCCCAGGGGGATCCGGTCCCCCGTGGGCAGGACCAGCGACCCCGCCCCGGCGCCGCCCTGGCCCTCCCGGAGGCGGGCCGTCACCTGGCAGGTGCCGGTGCGGACCGCGCCGGCCTCCAGGGCCACGCCCACCGGGCCCAGGAACGAGTAGCCCTCGCTGCGCGCGTGTTCGCGAGCGGCGTCGGCCAGCTCCCGGGTGAGGTTGTCCGCGATCTCCTCCAGCGAGGCCCGGTCGTCGGCGCTGAGCACCACGGTGAAGTCGTTGGGGACGACGGTGCGGCCCCGCACGTCGATGGAGCGGCCGATGTCCATCTCCCGCGTGAGGCGCCGGCCGATCTCGACCGGTCGGAGCCCGGACCGGAACACGCGCGAGAAGGTGCCCTCGACCGCCTGCTCGAGGCGTCGCTCGAACCCGCTGAGGCTCATCGGCCCACCGTCGGCTCTGGCGTCTCCGGCTCCACGGGACCCGACGCTACCGGGGGAACGCTCCGCGCCCCGCCCACGGCCACATCCATCCGCACGCGGTTCCGGTGGTTCCGGCGGCGAAGATGGCGAGGTGCACCCCACCTGGGCTCCGCCCCCTCCTCCACCGGCCCCGCCGCGGGCGGGCGAGGCGGCCGCCCCGGTGGGCGAGGCGGAGCGCCGGCCTATGGCCGACTCGCTGCGGGCCTTCGCCCTGCTCGGGGTGGTGGTGGTCAACGTGGCCGCCTACCGCCGCGGCGTCGGGCCGACCCTCGCGGCGGCCGGGGGGCGGGTGGGCGGGGAGGTCAGCACCCTGGGCGTCGGGCTGTCGGCGGTGTTCGAGGGCCGCTTCTACCCGCTGTTCTCGTTCCTGTTCGGGTGGGGGTTCGCGGTGCAGGACGCCCGCAGCCGGGTGCGGGGCCGCTCGGTCCTCGGCCCGTGGCTGCGCCGGTGCGGGGTCCTCCTGGTGCTCGGCGCGGCCCACGCCCTGCTGCTCTTCGACGGCGACATCCTCACCACCTACGCGGTCCTCGGTGCGTCGCTCCTGCTGGTCCGCCCCCTCCGACCGGGCTGGTTGGCCGGCCTGGGCGCGGCGCTGGTCGTGGCCCAGGGGCTGTTCACCACCGGACTGGTCGCCCTGGGCACCGCGGTGGCCGATCCCGACGGCCTCGGCCTGGCCACCCTGCGCGCCGATGCCCTGCGTGACCTGGCCGCCGACGCCGCGGTGTACGGCAACGGGGGTTTCGGCGACGTCGTCTCCCTCCGCGCCTGGGACCTGGCCATCGCCTACCCCCTCGGGCTCATCACCGTGGGGGGCACCGTCCTCGGGATGATGTGCCTGGGCATGGCGGCCGCCCGCGTCGGCTGGGTCGACCCCGCCCGCTGGCCGTCCTGGTTGCAGTCCGGGATCGTGCCCCTCTGGGCGGTGGGCCTGGCCCTGTCGGTCCCGGCCGCGTGGCTGGTGGGCGACACCGCCCTGGGCACCCTCGACACCGGCCGGGCCGCAGCCAGCTGGGCCCTGTACTCCCTGCTCGGGCCGGCCGTGGCCCTGGCCTGGGCCGGGGTGGTGCTGAAAGCCGGACAGGTGCGCCCGCTGCGCCGGGTGCTCGACCTCCTGGCCCCGGGCGGCCGCATGAGCCTCACCCTCTACCTGTCGCAGTCGCTGGTCGCGTCCCTCGCCTTCAACGGCTACGGCCTCGACTTGGGCGACCGCCTGGGCATCGGTGCTGCGGTGGCCCTGGCCGTCGGGCTCTGGGTGCTCCAGCTGGCCCTGGCGCAGCTCTGGTTCCGGGCCTTCACCATGGGGCCGCTCGAGGCCGTCACCCGGGCCGCGGCCTACCTCCGCTGGCCCCGCATCCGTCGTCAGCCCGAGGGATCTCCCTTGGCACCCGCGCCCGGCCCTGGCTAACGTCGGCCGTTCCACTCGGGCGAGTGGCGGAATTGGCAGACGCGCAGGATTCAGGTTCCTGTGGGGTAACACCCGTGGGGGTTCAAGTCCCCCCTCGCCCACCAAAGGGGTCTTTGTGACTTAGGCCCCTGGTTGTTCGCGACTTGGGCTGGAGGCGCCTGTGGCGGCTTCAGTTCGGTTGCCGAGGGTGGCCTGTACGCGACACCAGACGCGCCGTGGGAGGCGCGCCTGGTGTGGTTGGTGGTGGCCAGGCCTGGTCATTGGAGGGGCCCGACGGGGTTGTGGGTCA
>JBBSME010000126.1:0-8301 GCA_038233335.1 Acidimicrobiales bacterium
CATGTCGTAGTTGCCCTCGGTCGTGTACATCTTCAGCGAGAAGCCACGGGGGTCGCGCCAGGTGTCGGGGCTGCCCCGCTCACCGGCCACGGTGGAGAAGCGGATGAGGGTGTCGGTCTTGGTGCCGGGCTGGAAGACGGCGGCCTTGGTGTACTGGCTGACGTCGTTGGTCACCTCGAAGTGGCCGAAGGCGCCGCCGCCCTTGGCGTGGGGCTGGCGCTCGGGGATGCGCTCCCGGTTGAACTGGGCCATCTGCTCGATCAGGTAGTGGTCCTGGAGCAGGATGGGACCGCCGGGGCCGACGGTGAGGCTGTGCTCGTCGCTCTCGACCGGGATGCCGGCATCGGTTGTGGTGGGCTTGGTGTCGCTCATGAGGTGGGCTCCTGGGGGGTGGGGACTTCGGGGTCAGCTTCAGTTCGGGGGGTGGCGGCCTGGCACGGGGCGCAGGTGCCCCAGTAGACGACCTCGGCCTCGTCGACCTCGAAGCCCTGGGGTTGGGAGGGCTCGAGGCACGGGACCTCGCCGACCGCGCAGTCGACGTCGGCCACCGCACCGCAGCTGCGACAGACGAGGTGGTGGTGGTTGTCGCCGGTGCGGGTCTCGTAGAGGGCGGCGCTGCCGGCCGGCTCGATGCGGCGCACGAGGTCAGCGGTGGTGAGGGCCCGGAGGACGTCGTAGACGGCCTGGGTCGACACCGTGCCTAGGTCGCCACGCACGGTCTCGGCGATGGCGTCGGCCGCGGTGTGGGGGGTGTCGGTCAGGGCCCGCAGCGTGGCCAGCCGGGCCGCGGTGACCCGCAGGCCCGCGTCGCGCAGGACTGCGGCGGGGTTGGGGGTCGTGGTGGGCACGGGATCCAGTATGGATCCAAGACTGGAACAAGTCAAGAACAGGGTGCGCTCAAGGGTCTGGTCCCGGTCGCTGTTCTTGGTACAGAAGTGCCTGGGACCTTCGGTCGTGGGTACCGAGAACGGTTGACTGGTCGGCGGTGGCGATTCTTGGTACGGAAGTGCCTGGGTTTCCCGGTGGTGGGTACCAAGAACGGATGGGTGGTGCGCCCGCTGGGCGGCGCTGCGCTGCTCGGGGCCGATCGCCGTCCTGGTCAGCGGCGGGCCAGGGCGAAGGGGAGGACGGGGCCGGTGCCGGCCTTCCGCAGCAGGTGGGCCACCACGGTCATGGTCCAGCCCGAGTCCCAGGTGTCGTCGAGGACGAGCACGGGGCCGGTGCGCGCCGTCCCCTCAGGGAAGGCGGAGGGGTCGACGGCGAAGGCGTCCCAGACGTTGCCGAGGCGATGGGCCGAGTTCTGCTGATCGCTCTGGGGTGGTCCCGGCCGGACCCGGGTGACGGCGGGGGCCACGGGCAACTTGCCCAAGGTGCCGATGCGCTCGGCGGTGGCCCGCAGTAGGGCGTCGTGGCGGGAGGAGGGGACCCAGGTGACCCAGGTCGGCCGCGCGTCCCAGGGCCAGCGCTTCAGGGTGGCGGCGATGCCGTCGACCAGTTCGTCGTCGGGGACCTCGGCGGCCAGGGCGCGCTGCACGACCGGCCACCAACCGGCGTCGTCGACCCGGGCGAGGGCCCGTCCCTCCTCGGCCCGCGAGTCGGCCTTGATGTTCCCCTTGGGCTCGGACAGGCCGCGCGCCCACTGCTTCCGAGGGGCGATGGGTACGTCCACGCCCCGCAGGTGCTCCACCGCTCGTCGCACGGCGGCGGGATCGAGCTCGACCGGGTCCCCGCCGCCCGTCGTGCACACCGCGCAGCGGCCGCAGGGGCCGGCGTCGGCCTCGGGGTCGTCGAGGCTGGAGCGCAGGAACCCCATGAGGCAGGTGCGGTTCTCGGCGTAGGTGACCATGGCGTCGGCCTCGGACCGTCGGGCCTCCTCCACCCGGGACACCCGTTCGACGTCGTAGTGCCACGGCTGGTCGGTCAGCACCCACCCGCGGCCCTCCCGGGCGACGGCCCCGTCCACGTCGAGGACCTTGAGCAGGGTCTCCAGCCGGCCCCGGCGCAGGTCCACGACCCGCTCCAGGTCGACCACGCTGATCGGCTCTCCGCCCGCGTCGCCGATGGCGTCGAGCACCCGTCGGGCCAGGGGCTCGGGGGGCAGGCCGACCGCCGCGAACCACGACCAGATGGCGCGGTCCTCCTCGCCGGGGAGCAGCCAGGCTTCGGCCCGGGGCACTGAGCGCCCGGCCCGTCCGACCTGCTGGTAGTACGCGATCGGTGATGGCGGGGCGCCCACGTGGAACACGAAGGTGACGTCGGGCTTGTCGACACCCATCCCGAGGGCGGACGTGGCGACCAGGGCCTTGACCCGGTTGGCCTTGAAGTCGTCCTCCAGACGGAGCCGGTCCTCCGGGTCGGTGGCCGACGAGTAGGCGACGGCGTCGATCCCCTCGACTCGGAGGTGCTCGGCCACCAGATCGGTCTGGGCCACGGTCAGGCAGTAGACGATGCCGGTGCCCTCGACCTCCGGGATGCGGTGGGCCAACCAGGCCAGGCGGTGGGCCATGGTGGGCAGGCTGGTCACCCCGAGGTGCAGCGACTCCCGGTCGAGGGTGCCCCGCAGGATGGTGACCCCTTCGCCCAGCTGGTCGGCCACGTCGGTGCAGACCCGCTCGTTGGCGGTGGCGGTGGTGGCCAGCACGGGCGTGTCCGGTGAGAGCGAGGCGATGGCATCGCGGATGCGGCGGTAGTCGGGGCGGAAGTCGTGGCCCCAGTCGCTGATGCAGTGGGCCTCGTCGACCACCAGCATCCCCAGGCCGGCCGACAGCCGGGGCAGGACCCGGCGGACGAAGCCGGGGTTGTTGAGCCGCTCCGGGCTGATGCAGAGCAGATCCAGCTCTCCGGCCGCGACCTGCTGCTCGATGGCCTGCCAGTCGTCGAGGTTGGTCGAGTTGATGGTGGCCGAGCGCACACCCAGCTTCTCGGCCGCGGCCACCTGGTCCCGCATGAGGGCCAGGAGGGGGGAGACGACGAGGGTGGGTCCGGCCCCGGCCTCCCGGCGCAGCTTGGTGGCGATGAAGTAGATGGCCGACTTCCCGAAGCCGGTCCGCTGCACCACCAGGGCCCGGCCCCGGTCGCCGGCCGCCACCTCGATGGCGGTCAGCTGCTCAGGGCGGAGCCGGGCTTCGGGCCCGGCCAGGGCCTCCAGCAGCTCCTGGGCCCGCTCGGCCAGCGGGGATGCGGCCTCGTCGGTCGCGGGCGCGGTAGGGGCGGGCGTCATAGCCCCATCCTCCCACCCCCCTGCGACACCGGGCCCCGCCCGGACCCCCCCTGCCGAACTGGCGCGGGGTTGTGGGGTCCTGGCCCCACGGATCCGTACCACTTCGGTCGGGGAGGCCCGATCGCGTCGAACTGGCGCGGGGTTGTGGGGTCCTGGCCCCACGGATCCGTACCACTTCGGTCGGGGAGGCCCGACGGTGGACGGCGCGAGCCGTCGGTCAGCCCGGGCGGGTCCAGAGCAGGGAGTAGCGGAACAGGAGGTGGCGTCGGTAGTGGCAACCGGGGAGCAGGAGGGTGGCCACCCGCAGGACCCGGCTGTAGCTGCGATCAGGGTCGACGGTCGCGGCCGACACGTTCGACCACCCCCGACGACGGCGCAGCACCCGGCTGACCACCGACCCGACGGCATCGTGCAGCACGTCCCACATGGAGCGGCTGCGGGCCAGGCCGACCACGCCCAACAGGCCGCCCGGGGCCACCAGCGCCGAGAGCCGACGCAGGCCGTCGTCCAACGGGAGGTGGTGCAGCGAGGCCACCGCCAGGACCGCGTCGAAGGTGCCCAGGTCGAGGTCGGGGTCCATCACGTCGCCCTCGACGACCTCGACCCTCGCCTGGCCTGCGACCTCGGCCCGGGTGGTGGCCACGCTGGCAGGGTCGGGGTCGAGGGCCACCACGGTGAGGCCCCGCTCGGCCAGGGCCCGGGTGAGCAGCCCGTCGCCGCAGCCCACGTCGAGCACCCGTCGGCAGTCGTCGGGCAGCGCCTTGAGCAGTCGGTCGTAGTACTGGACGTTGTGGTTCCAGGGGGTCGCCTCGCCGGTCATGGGCCCTCCGCCTTGAGGTCAGGGTCAGGCCCCAGGCCGACGGGGAGCGGATCCTTCCCCCGGGCCTCGCGCAAGGCCTTGAACGATGTGGTCACCACTGCGGTGAGCGGCACGGCCAGCACCGTGCCCACGAAGCCGAACGCGGCGGTGCCGGTGGTGATGGCCAACAAGATGGTGACCGGGTGCAGCTCCAAGGCCTTGCCGTAGATCCAGGGTGCCAGCAGGTCGTTGTCGAACTGCTGCACCAGCACGGCGACCACCCCGACGACCAGGGCCTGGGTCACGCCTCCGGTGGCCAGGGTGACGAGCACCGCCACCGCTCCCGCGACCGTGGCCCCGACGAGGGGCACGAAGGCGGCGGAGAAGGTGAGCAGCATCACCGGCAGGACCAGCCCCGTGCCGAGCAGGGCCATGGTGCCGCCGATAATCAGGGCTTCGACCACACCCAGCAGGGCCGCGCCCCGGAGGTACCCGCCCAGGCTGTCCCACGAGGCCCGGGCCACGATCTCGACGTCTCGGCGGCGGGCCTCGGGGAGGCCCCGGTGCATGCGCTCCACCGCGTCGGGGCCGTCCTTCAGCGCGAAGAAGGTGAGGATCAGGGACAGGACGAGCCCGGCCAGCCCGGTGAGGGCCAGGCGAGCACCGGAGAAGATCTGGTCGGAGCTGTCCTGGAGGGCCTGGTCCACCCGGTCGCCGATGTCGTCCTTGGCGTCCTTGACGTCGGCCCGGGTGATGTCGAGGCCGCTGTCGTCCACCACCCAGTCCTCGACCTCGGTCAGACCGTCGGTGAGGGTGTCGCCCAGATCGCGGAACTCCGAGATCATGGGCTCGGCGATCGAGACGCCCAGCAGGGCGATCAGCAGCAGGAACCCGAACATGGAGGCCACCGCCGCCGGTGCCGGCCGCCACCCGCGGCGCCGGAGCCACTGGGACGGCACGGCCAGGATGCGGGTGAGGAACGCGGTGACCACCACCGGGAAGACGACCAGGGCCAGCGCCCCGATGACCTGGACCACCAGCCAGGCCGCGGTGGCGAGCACCAGAGCGCACCCGGCGTTGGCCGTGGCCTTCAAGACGAGGGGGGCGGGGCGCCACGACGGCGGTGCGGGGGTGGCCATGGGCGGACCCAATGTACGGCCAGGCACGACCCCCACGGTCCCCGGGCCCGATCGTCCCACGGTTGGCCGTCGTCGCGGTCGCCCGGCGTCCCCGCTCGGGCTGTCCCATTCGGCCCCGGGCTCGGGTCGCTACAGGGCGACCAGGCCCACGGCCAGCCCGGCGATGGCCAGGCCGGCCAGCTGGGTGCGGCGCATGCGCTCCTCCAGCACCGTCTGGGCCAGGATCACCGTGGCCGCGGGGTACAGCCCGGTGGTGGCCGACACCACCGCCAGCAGGCCGTGGCGGAGGGCCACCAGGTAGAGGACGTTGGCGGCCATGTCGAGGACGCCGCTGGCCAGACCGACCGCCGCGCCCCGGCCGACCAGGGCGGGACGGAGCCTCTGCCCCCGGCCGAGCGTGATGGCCGCGATCAGCGGCACCGACGCCAGCCGGGCCGCGAGCAGGGGGTAGAGGCCGGAGTCGTCGCCGGTGCCGTGCAGGCACACGAAGAACAGTCCGAACATCGATCCGGCGAGCAGGGCGGTGCCCGCCACCGCCGGGGTGGCCCGGACGGTGGTGGCGACCGCGGCCCCGGGCCCGATGCCGTCGGGCACCGTCTCGGACGGACCCTCCCGGGTGATGAGCACCACGGCCCCGAGGGCCACGGCCATGCCGAGCAGGGCGGCGCCGCCGGGACGTTCTCCCAGCAGGAACCCGGCGACGATGGGCACCGTCGAGGCGGCCAGGGCGGCCACCGGGGCCACCACGCTCATGGGGCCCTTGGCCAGGCTGTGGAACAGGAGGACGAGCCCGCCCCCACCGAACATCCCACCCAGCCCACCGAGCAGGACGTCGTGGGGGGTGACGGTGGCCGGGCCGAGGAAGGGCAGGACGACCGCGAGCACGAGGATGCCGGCGGCTTGGGCTCCGAAGGCGACCGAGAGGGCGGCCCGGCGTCGGGAGGCCAGGCCTCCCAAGAAGTCGGCTGACCCGAACACGACGGCGGCGCCCAGGGCGAGAACCACGGACATCTCTGACCTCCTCCGGTCACTGTGGTGTACTGACCGGTGCACTCTAGGGCGTACCACTGCAATGCACCAGCCTGTTCATCAGGGTGACCGCAGGCACCGGTCGAAGGGCCGGGACCCGCCCGGCGCTGGGTAGGTTGGTGCGGTGCCCGATGCCGACGAGGTGGCGGCCGCCATCGCCCGCAACGCCCGCAAGCTGCGGACCGAACGCCAGTGGTCCCTCGACCACCTGGCCGGGCGGTCCGGCGTCAGCAAGGGGATGCTGGTCCAGATCGAGCAGGCCCGCACCAACCCCAGCATCGGTACGCTGTGCCGCCTGGCCGATGCCTACAACGTGACCCTGGCCCAGATCGTCGAGCTCAGCGACACCGCCTCGGTCCGGGTGGTGGAGCCCGACGAGGTGGTCCGGCTGTGGGACGGCGAGGAGGGGTCGGTGGGCGACCTGCTGGTGGGCGCCGACCGGCGAGAGCACGTGGAGCTCTGGCGCTGGACCCTCGCCCCCGGCGACGCCCACGAGTCCGAGGGCCACATGGAGGGGACCCGGGAGATGATGGCCGTCCTGTCGGGCACCCTCACCCTCGACGTGGCCGACGCCGTCTACGTGGTCCGGGCCGGCGGGGCGGTGCTCTTCGACGGCGACCGACCCCACGCCTACCGCAACGCCCACAAGCGTCAGCTCGATGCGGTGTTGGTGGTCATCCAGCCGACCACCCACGACGACGTCGCCCCCAGCCACCCCGGCTGACCGCTCAGGCCCGGACCCAACTTTGAGCAGTCCACGCCGCATGTGACGCACTTCCGCTCAAAGTTCACGGGGACACGCGGAGCGGCCACACTGGTCGGGGCCGGAAGGTGCTTCCGGCCGGTCGGGCGGGGGAGTGGACCCCTCGCACGCGAGACAAGGGGAGATCCCAATGGGTGACGACACGACGGAGAGCGGATCGGACCACGGCGACGTGTTCGTCGACGCCATCCGCAAGCTCGACCACGCCGCCGAGATCGGGGGCATCGACCCTGAGGTCACCGAGCGCCTGCGCCACCCCAAGGCCGTCCTCCAGGTCGCGGTGCCGGTGCGCCTCGACGACGGCCGCCTGCGCACCTTCGAGGCCTACCGGGTGCGCCATGACGACACCCGGGGACCGGCCAAGGGCGGGATCCGCTACCACCCCGACGTCTCCATCAGCGAGGTCAAGGCCCTCGCCCTCTGGATGACGCTCAAGTGCGCGGTGGTCGACATCCCCTTCGGCGGCGGCAAGGGCGGCGTGGTCGTCAACCCCAAGGACCTGTCCCGGTTGGAGCTGGAACGTCTCAGCCGCGGCCTCATAGCCGCCTTCGGCGACTTCATCGGGCCCGACACCGACATCCCGGCGCCGGACGTCTACACCAACGAGATGGTGATGGGCTGGATGATGGACGAGTACTCGAAGGCCCGCCGCCAGCGCACCCCCGCGGTCATCACCGGCAAGCCCCTGGCCCTCGGCGGCAGCTTGGGACGCGACCAGGCGACGGGGCGGGGCGCCTACTACGCCATCAAGGAGTACGAGCGGCGCAAGGAGTGGGACCCGACCGAGATCACCGTCGCCGTGCAGGGCTTCGGCAACGCCGGCCAGCACGTGGCCCGGCTCCTCCACGCCGATGGTTACAAGGTCGTGGCGGTCAGCGACTCCAAGGGCGGGATCCACTCCGAGGAGGGCTTCGACGTCCCCAGCCTGATGCAGCAGAAGAACGAAAGGCGCGAGCTGAAGGCCGTCTACTGCGACGGGTCGGTGTGCGAGACCGTCGACGCCACCGAGATCTCCAACGCCCAGCTGCTGGAGCTCGACGTCGACGTGCTCATCCCGGCTGCGCTGGAGGGTGTGATCACCGCCGACAACGCGGCGGACATCCGGGCCGGCCTGGTGGTCGAGGTGGCCAACGGTCCCACCACCAGCCAGGCCGACGAGATCCTGGCCGAGGCCGACGTCGATGTCCTGCCCGACATCCTGGCCAACGCGGGCGGCGTCACGGTCAGCTACTTCGAGTGGGTCCAGAACCGCACCGGCCTGGCCTGGTCGTTGGAGCAGGTCAACGACGGTCTCGAGGAGACGATGACCCGGGAGACCCAGCACGTCATGGACCAGGCCGAGGAGAAGGGC
>JBBSME010000127.1:0-8280 GCA_038233335.1 Acidimicrobiales bacterium
CGCAGAGCAGGGCGTTGTTCCAGAGGGCGGTGGGTCCGCCTTTGTGGAAGTCGGTGATGTGGTCGACCTGGAGGCCGCGGGTGGTGTGGCAGCCCGGCACGACGTTGTGAGCTGCGCTGGGGGTGAGTGATGTGTCTCCTCGGCTAGCGCCTCGAAGGCAACGACCCGGTCCTTCCGCTCCTGTCGCCTCCTTCGTCGGCGACGGGCCGCTCGGGCCCGCGCGTGGTCGCGGGCTTCGAGGGCGGTGCGCAGGGCGGCGGGGATGTGGCGGCGGTTGGAGGTGATGGTGGTGATGTCGGCGCCGTTGCGGAGGACGAGCTTGAGCACCGCGTCCTTCGCGAGGGCGCGGGCGAGGGTGATGGGCATGGGTCCGAGGCCGGCGACCTCGCAGGTCTCGTCGCAGCACCCGCACGGGGATCGGTCGTAGTCGACATGGCTTCACCTCCACGGGGCAGACGAGCCCGTCAGCAGCGGGCATCGGATGGGGAGCGGAGGACCGGGAACCCTGGTCCTCGAAGAGGAAGCACTACGAACACTAGTACGTGACCCACGTCATGCCAACCCACCAAGACATGACATCCGTCACATAAGGGGTCGACGGGTGGCGGGGCGCCAGGTGAGGCGGGGTGACGCGGGAGCTCATGGGCCCAGACGCGAGGAAGGGGCCCGGACCCAGGGGGTGGGTCCGAGCCCCTTGGGGCGACCGGCGGTGCCGGCCACCGTCGCTGCCTGCGCCCAGGGGGGAGCGCGGCAGCGAGAGGGGGTCAGGCGGCGACGACCTCGCGCACCTGGGTGCGGGCGTCGCGGGCGGTCTCGCGGGCCTTCTGACGGGCGTCGCGGGCGGTGCTGCGGGCCTGCTGGACGATCTCACGGGCCTGCTCGGGGAGCTTGCCCTCGATCTCGTCGAGGAGGGACTCGAACCGGGTCTCGATCTCGTCGAGGCGGGCCTCGATCTCGTCGACCCGCTCGTCGGCGGTGTCCACGGCGGAGCCCAGGCGGGTCCGCAGCTCGCCGACCAGCTTCTCGGCCTCGGTCGAGAGCTTCTCGAGCTGGACCTTGGCCTCGCCGGCCTGGTCCTTCACGGTCTTGGTGAGCTCCACTCGCTGGACCTGGGCCTTCTGGAAGGCGATGACGCCGACGCCGACGCCCACGTAGAAGGTGTCCTTGGCGACTCGGGTGAGCTCGTCAGCAGTGATCTCGGGCATTGGTGTTCTCCTGAAGCGGTTTGCGGGGGGGACTGCTCACAACGGTACCCATTTTGTTTAACAGTTGCAAGCACTCGGGGGTGTGAAGATCGTCTCACCCGGGTCGGCGGCGGCGCCCGGGGTACCCGGTCGGGAGGGGGCCAGACGGTAGATTGGCGCAGCCGTGACCGCCGCCCTGCCCCCCACCGACGAGTCCGCGCCCGCCCCGGCCGCAGCCCCCTCCGCCCCTGCCGTCGTGGCCGTCGTGGTCACCCGCGACCCCGGACCCTGGTTCGAGGACGTGCTGCGCTCGCTGGCCGCCCAGACCTACAAGGCCCTCTCGGTCCTGGTGGTCGACTCGGGGAGCGAGGACGACCCCACCCCCCGCGTCGCCGAGATCCTGCCCGACGCCCGGGTCGCCCGCCAGGAGGCCAAGGGGTACGGCGCCACCACCAACCGGGTGCTCGACGCGGTCGAGGGCGCGTCGTTCTTCCTCCTCTGCCACGACGACGTGGCCCTGGAGCCCGACGCGGTGCGCCACCTGGTGGAAGAGGCGTTCCGCACGAACGGCGGCATCCTCGGGCCCAAGCTGGTCGACTGGCACGACCCCCGTCGGATCCGGTCGGTCGGCGGCGCCGTCGACAAGACCGGGGCCCCGGCCCCCGCCGCCGAGCCGGGCGAGCTCGATCAGGAGCAGCACGACGCGGTGCGCGACGTCTTCTACGTCAGCGGCGGCGCCACGCTGGTGCGGGCCGACCTGTTCCGCACCCTCGGGGGGTTCGACCCGGGGATGACCCTGCACGGCGACGACATCGACCTGTGTTGGAGGGCGCACCTGGCCGGCGCCCGGGTGGTCATCGTCCCCGATGCCGTGGCCCGCCACCTCGAGGCGCTGGGTGAGCGCCGTCCCGGCGACGACCGTCGCCACCTCCAGCAGCGCCACCGGGTCCGGTCGCTCCTGTCGAACTACGGGCCCGTCCACTCCCTCCGGGTGCTCCCCCAGGCCCTCGTCCTCACCTTCGTGGAGGCGGTGTTCGCCCTGTTCGGGGGCCGGTGGCGGCATGCGTCAGACCTGGTCACGGCCTGGACCTGGAACCTCGGCCACATCCCCGGGCTCGTCGGTCGCCGACGCCGCAACAAGGCGGCGCGCACCGTCCGAGACCGCGAGGTCCGCGAGCTCCAGGTGCGGGGGAGCGCCCGGCTCACCGCGTTCCTCCGAGGCCAGGTGGGGCCGGCCGACGACCGCCTGGGTGCGTTGGCGGAGACGGGCCGCGACCTGTCGTCGGCCCTGCGGGCGCCCCTGACCCGGATCGCGGTGGGCGCCGTGGGTGTCGCCCTCCTCCTCATGGCCCTCGGCAGCCGCAACCTCATCTTCCAGCCGCTGCCCGCCGTGGGCGAGCTCAACGCGTTCCCTGACTCGGCCACCGAGCTCCTCCGCACGCACCTCAGCGGGTGGCGGACCACTGCGGGCGGCGGCAGCGGCCCGTCGCCCACCGGCAACGGGTTCTTCGGCCTGCTGGGGCTGCTGTCGTTCGGGTCCATGGGGCTGGCCCGCAAGGTCGCCATCTTGGCCCTGCTGCCGGCCGGCCCGCTCGGGGTCTGGCGCCTGGCCCGCCCCATCGGCTCGATCCGGGCCGCGGCCGCCTCGGTCGTCGTGTACGCCACCGTCCCCCTGCCCTACAACGCGCTGTCCAACGGTTCTTGGGCCGCCCTCACCGCCTACGCCACCGTGCCGTGGGTGGTCCTCGGCCTGGCCCGGGCGATGCGCCTCGCTCCCTTCGGCCGGATCGACCTCGACGACAGCGACACGGCCACCACGGTGGCCCCGGTGAGCCCACTGGCCCGCATCCTCGGGGTCGGGCTGGCGATCGCGCTGGGTGCCATCGTCACTCCCGCCATGGTCCCGCTGGCCGCCCTGGTGGCGGTGGGGATGGCCGTCGGTTCGCTGGTGGCCGGACGTCTGGCCGGGGTGGGTCGGATGCTGGGGACGGCAGCCGGAGGGATCGTGGTGGCCCTCGTCCTCCACCTGCCGTGGGCGGCGTCGCTGCTGGCCGATGGGGGGAGCTGGGCCGCGATCATCGGGGCCGACGAGCGCACCGATCGCACCCTCGGTCAGCTGCTGCGCTTCCAGACCGGCCCCTTCGGCGGCACCCCCCTGGCCTGGGCGTTCCTGGTGGCCGCCGCGCTCCCCCTCGTCATCGGCCGGGGGTGGCGGCTGGCCTGGGCGGTGCGGGGCTGGTTCGTGGCCCTCAGCGCATGGGGCGTGCTGGTTGTGGTGGAGCGAGGCTGGGTGTCGGTGGACCTCCCGGCCTCCGAGATGCTCCTCGTCCCGGCCGCGGTGGGCCTGGCCCTCAGCGCCGGCCTGGGCATGGCCGCCTTCGAGGTCGACCTCCGCCAGTACCGCTTCGGCTGGCGCCAGCTGGCCTCGGTCCTGGCCGCCGCCGCCGTCCTGGTCGGCGGCCTCACCCTCGTCTCGGGATCCCTCGACGGTCGGTGGGACGTGCCCCGTGGGGACCTCAACCGGGCACTGGCGCCGGTCCTCACCGCCGACGGGGACCCGGATGCCCGGGTCCTCTGGCTGGGTGACCCGGACCTCTTGCCGCTGGGTGCCCACCCCTACCGCGACGGGATCTCCCTGGCCACCAGCGACGGCCTGCCCGAGGTGAGCTCCCGCTGGGCCGGGGCCCGCCACGCCAGCACCGACCGCCTCGATCAGGCCATCGACCTCGCCGTGGACCGCCAGACGGCACGGCTGGGCCGCATCCTGGGACCCCAGGGGGTGCGCTACGTCGTGGTGCCGACCCGGGCCGTCCCGCAGGCCTTCGGGGGCGTCGATCGTCCACCGCCCACCTGGCTGGCCGACGGCCTCGCGGCCCAGCTCGACCTCGAGCAGGTCGACACCGACCGCTCGCTCATCGTGTACCGCAACCGGGCCTGGCGGGGAGAGGTCACCGCCGTGCCGGCCGGGACCGAGCTGCCCGACGACCCCGCCGGAGCGGCCACGGCCGACCCCACCGACTGGGAGCCCATCTCGGGGCTGCCGGAGATCACCTCCATCCCCGTCGAGGTCCCGCCCGACGCCGACGTGGTCGCGGCTGTCCCCGCGGACGACAGCTGGACGCTGCGCGTCGACGGCGAGGAGGTGGATACCGGGGAGGCCTACGGCTGGGCCCTCCACGCCACGGCCCCAGCCGCCGGCGTCGGCGAGGTGTCCTACGCCACCAGCACCGGGCTGCGGGCGCTGATCCTGCTCCAGCCCTTCCTCTGGGCCGTGGCCATCGTCACGCGCAGCCGGGCCATGGCTCGGGCCCGCCGCCGCGATCGCGGGCCGATCGTCGAACCGGAACCGGACCAGAGCGAGATCGACCCGGTGGCCAGCGCGGCCGCAGCCGTGGCCGGGCTGGCCGAGCGAGCCTCTGAGGAGACCGACGCCGAGTCCGAGACCCGGGGGCGCCGCCGCCGCCGCCGGAGGTCGCACCGCGGCGACAAGGGAGACGACTCGTGACCCGCCGCTGGCCCGCTCGGGTGCTCATCCTGGCCCTGCTCGTGGGGGGTGCCCTCGTCGGTCGGGACGGGGCGACCGACGCCGAGGAGCCGGCCGTCGACGCCTCGACCCTGCTCCCGGTGGCGGCCCCGGCGGACGCCCTCGGTTCGGTCTGGTTCTGTGCCGGCCAGACCGCGGGGGACGACACCGACGCCGATGGCACCCTCGTGATCGCCAACCCGTCCGAGGACCCGGCCGCGGGGCAGGTGGAGGCGGTGTCGGCCGACGGCGAGACTGCCTCCCAGGGCATCGAGGTCGCCCCGTGGACGACGACCCGGCTGCGGGTGGCTGACCTCTTGGAGGCCGAGTGGGCCGCGGCTCGCATCGAGACCACCTCGGGCACGGTGGCGGTCGATCACGAGGTGGTGGGGCCCGAGGGCCGAGATGCGGCGCCGTGCCAGACCCGGGCCGGCGACCGTTGGCTGCTCCCGGCCGGCGCGTCCACCCGCGACGCCCGCCTGACCCTGCTCGTCTACAACCCCTACTCCGGCGCGGCGACGGTGGACATGTCGTTCACCACCCCCGAGGGAGTCCGTCGCCCGAGCGACCTCCAGGGCATCCCGGTGCCGGCCGAGTCCGTCGTGCCCGTCAACGTGTCCGACGTGGTCACCATCCGTCCGGTGATCTCCACCACCGTCACCGCCCGTCGGGGCCGGGTGGTCGTGGACCGGATCCAGACCTACGACGGCCGCGGGGCCGCCACGACCGAGGAGGAGGCGGCCCAGGAGCTCTTCAAGCGGGAGGGGCTCACCCTCACCCCTGCCGTCGCTCGGGCCGGCACCCGGTGGAGCTTCGCCGCCGGCCTGCGCGGCCAGGGCATCCACGAGCAGATCACCCTGTTCAACCCCACCGACGAGGTGGCCGAGGTCGACATCACCCTCGCCCTGGAAGATCCCGAGCGCAACGGCGTCCTCGACCCCTTCCCGATGGAGGTGGGGCCGGGAGGGACCGAGGTGTTCGACGTCGACGGCGCCGAGGCCGTGCCCGAGGGCGTCACCCACTCGGTGGACGTCCAGTCCACCAACGGCGTCCCCGTGGTGGCCGAGCGGGCCCTCTCGGTGACCGATCCCGCCTCCTACCGGGCCGAGCTCACCAGCACCGGATCCCCGGTGGCCGCCGCCCAGTGGGTCTTCCCGGCCGGTCGCGCCAGCCTCACCGGCCAGCTCGACCGCATCGCGGTGACCAACCCGGGGGACGAGGGCGTCGAGATCAGCGTCCGGGCCTTCGGCGACGGCGCCCTCAGCGAGCCGCTCGGTGAGGGACCGTCGGTGCTGGGCCCAGGCGAGAGCCGTGAGGTGGACCTCGATGAGCTGAACGGCCTCGACGGGGACGACGAGGCCGGGGAGGATCAGCGCTCGCTCCAGGTGGAGGCCACCGGCCCCATCACCGCCGAGCGGCGCATCATCGCCGGTCGCGCCGAACCCGAGGACGGCGAGGACGAGGGCGCCCCCGGCACCGGTGGCTCGGTCACCACCGGCATCCCCGTCGGCCCCCGCTTCGTCATCCTGGAGCCCTGACCGACCCGGCCCTGTCCCCGAGCCCCGAGCCCGCGCCCCCAACCCGTACCGGTCCCGAAAATGGTCGCCAGGGCGACCACAGTCGGGACCAGTTCGATGGGTGGGTGGCGGTGGCGACCTCCGACGGTGGGTGACCGGGGACGGCGTGGCAACCTCGGGAGGTGGAACGGGTGCTGCTCCTCCTTGCCCTGGGCGCGCTGGCGGTCGGCGTGGCCGCCCTGTTGCGGTCGCGCACCCGGCTCGACGCCCCCACCCGGCCCACCTGGGCCGTCCCCGACCAGGTCGACCGGGCCGAGCTGGCCCGGCCCGACGCTCCCTGGCTGGTGGCCGTGTTCAGCTCAGCGACGTGCACGGCCTGCCGGGCGACCTGGGAGAAGGCTCGCCAGCTGGAGAGCGACGACGTGGCCGTGCAGGACCTCGACGCCATCGCCGACGCTGACCTGCACGAGCGCTACGGCGTCGACGCCGTGCCCATGCTCCTGATCATCGGCCCCGACGGGGGAGTGCGGGCCAGCTTCCTGGGCGAACCCCCCACCGCCGACCTCTGGTCCGCCGTCGCCGACCTCCGCCAGGCCGCTGACTCACCGCCCGGTGCTACCTCCGAGGATCTGGACTGAGGGCCCGAGGGCGTCGCGTCGTCAGTCGTTCCGAAGGCTCTGAAGCCGGCGCAGCCGCTGGGGGACGTGGGGGTCTCCCCCACACGAAGCGGATCGGGGGCGAGGGACGAGCCCTCGTCCGCTGGGATGGTTCAGCCCGAGCGCAGCGAGGACACCCAGACTCGTCGGAACGGAGCGAGCGCCAGCGAGCGAGTGAGGACGAAACCCGAGTGACGACGACTAGTCCACCGACGTGATCTCGGCTTCGGGGGTGGGGGCGCCCTCGCGGGCCATGCGGACGAGGCGGCCGACGGTGGCGCCGTCGACGGTCTCGTGTTCGAGCAGCGAGCGGGCCACGAGGTTGAGCCCGGCCCGATGCTCGGTGAGCAGGGTGCGGCACCGCTCCTCGCCCTCGCGGAGGATGCGCTCGACCTCCTGGTCGATGATGTTGGCCAGGGCACCGCCGTTGGAGTCGCGGCTCGACATGAGATCCTCGCCCAGGAAGACCTGGCCGTGGCTGCCCCACGCCTGCGGCCCGATCTTGGTGCTCATGCCCCACTCGGTGACCATGCGGCGGGCTCGGCTGGTGCTGACCTCGAGGTCGTTGCCGGCCCCGGTGGTCATCACCCCGAACACCAGCTGCTCGGCCACCCGGCCACCCATGGCGACCACGATGGAGTCCTCCAGGTAGTGCTGGCTGTAGCTGTGGCGGTCCTCGACCGGCAGCTGCTGGGTGACGCCCAGGGCCATGCCGATGGGGAGGATCGTGACCTTGTGGAGCGGATCTGCGTTCTCCATGAGGGTGGCGCAGACGGCGTGGCCGGCCTCGTGGTAGGCGGTCAGCTCCTTCTCGGCGTCGGAGAGGGCCATCGACTCTCGTCGGGCACCCATCAGGACCCGGTCGCGGGCGTACTCGAAGTCCTCGTTGCCGATCTCCTGGCGGCCCTGGCGCACGGCGTGGAGGGCGGCCTCGTTGACCAGGTTGGACAGCTCGGCACCGGACATGCCCGGGGTGCCTCGAGCGACCACGTTGAGGTCGAGCTCGGGTGACATCTTCTTGCCCTTGGTGTGCACGCCGAGGATGGCCAGGCGCTCGATCTGCTCGGGCAGGGGCACCACGACCTGGCGGTCGAAGCGGCCCGGGCGGAGCAGCGCCGGGTCGAGGATGTCGGGCCGGTTGGTGGCCGCCATCATCACGATGCCCTCGGTGGCCTCGAAGCCGTCCATCTCGTTGAGCATCTGGTTGAGGGTCTGCTCGCGCTCGTCGTGGCCGCCGCCGAGCCCGGCCCCGCGCTTGCGGCCGATGGAGTCGATCTCGTCGATGAAGATGATGGCGGGCGCTTCCTTGCGAGCCGTCTGGAAAAGGTCACGCACACGTGACGCACCCACACCGACGAACATCTCCATGAAGTCAGAACCCGTGATCGACATGAACGGCA
>JBBSME010000128.1:0-8121 GCA_038233335.1 Acidimicrobiales bacterium
CCCCGCCAGCGGGCAGTCGCCGGACCCCCAGCGGCTGCGCCGGGGTGTCCGTCTCAGGGCGATGCGCTGCGTCGGCCTGGTTCCGAGAGCGGCCGCGGTGAGTGAGAACGTCACTTGGCACGGGGGGGAGGTCGGTCGGGACGGGCGGCCTCACCGGGGGGCCACGGTCTGGCTCACCGGGCTGTCGGGGTCGGGGAAGTCGACCGTCGCCGTCGCCCTCGAGCACCTGGTGGTCAGCGACGGTCGCCCGGCCTACCGGCTCGACGGCGACAACCTGCGTCACGGCCTGAACGCCGACCTGGGCTTCTCCGCCACCGATCGCGACGAGAACGTGCGCCGGGCCGGTGAGGTCGCCCTGCTGCTGGCCGATGCCGGGGTGGTGGCCCTGGTGCCGCTCATCTCGCCCTACCGAGAGGGTCGCGACCGGGCCCGCGCCGTCCACGAGGCCGCCGGCGTGCCCTTCGTCGAGGTCTTCGTGGACACGCCCCTGGAGGAGTGCGAGCGCCGCGACCCCAAGGGCCTCTACGCCAAGGCCCGGGCCGGCGAGATCACCGGGTTCACCGGCATCGACGACCCCTACGAGGCCCCCAGCTCCCCTGAGCTGCGCCTCACCCCGGCCGACGGCGATCCCGGGTTCCAAGCCGCCGCGGTGGCCGCCCTCCTCCGCCCCCTCCTGTAGGACCGACCCGCGGGCCGGCCCGCATGGCAAGGCGAGCCGAACTGGCGCGGGGTTGTGGGGTCAGAGCCCCACCAACACGTACCACTTCGGGGTGGCGGGCCGTGTCAGCGGGGGAGGCGCAGGATGCGGACGTCGTGGGGGTCGAGCGTGCCGAGGTCGACCCGACCGTCGGTGACCGCCAGGCGGGCGCCGGTGAAGGCCTCGGTCACCTCGTCGGGACGGTCGATGCCGAGGCGGTCCCACTCCGGACCGTTGAGGTGGATCGACACCGACGCCGGATCGTCGCCCCAGTGGAAGTGGCCCCACAGGACCTCGTCGGCCTTGACCGACAGCACCGTCTGCGGCTCCGGCCCGGAGAAGAGGTCGGGGACCCGGCAGCGGCCTCCGGCCAGCTCGTGGCCCAGGCGGAGGAGGTCGAGGCGCTCAGCGGGCACGCGATCGAGCTGGTCGGACGACACGATCATCCCGTCGGTGAGGGCCACCGCGGCCACGAGGAAGCGGACCTCGGCGTCGGTGAGCCGGGTGCGGTCGGTGCGGACCATCACGCAGTCGGGATCGTTGGACCACAGGTGGCCGTGAAGGAAGGCCCGGGTGAACGTGTTGCGCATGGCGATCCGGGTGCTCACCCCGCCCTGGTCGCTGAAGGCCCAGCGGGTCAGCTTCCCTCCCCACGCCGGGGCCACGTCGGTGCCGATCCTCATGGCGTCGACCGCCCCGACGGCCGGGCCCAGGGGCAGGCCGCAGCCGATCAGGACGGCATCGTCACCGGCCCCCCGTCGGATGGCATCCAGGCCGGCCCGCACGCTCTGAGCCCGGGTGCGGGTGGGATCGTGGCGCACACCGGGGAGGGCGGCGCCGTAGCAGAAGTCCAGCTTGAGGACGCGGTAGCCCCAGTCCCGACGGAGGGTGCGGGCCACGTCCTCGAGGTGCGCCAGCACGTCGGGACGGGTGCAGTCGAGCACCTGCTGGCGGCGACGGGCGTTCCACAGCTGGTTCCAGAGGGCGGTGACGGGCCGGCCCTGCTCGTCGCGCAGGAGCCACTCGGGGTGGGCCTGGGCCACGTCGCTGCTCGGGTCGACGATGAAGGGGGCGATCCAGATGCCGGCGTCGCGGCCCGAGGCCTGGATGTCGGCCGCCAGCGCGGCCATGCCCGAGGGGAACTTGTCGTTGGTGGCCAGCCAGTCACCGATGGCCTGCTGGTGGCCGTCGTCGATCATCACGTAGCCGAGGGGGATGTCGTCGGCGACGGCATCGGCTGCGGCCAGCGCTCGTCGGACGTCGGCCTCGGTGACCTTGGTGTAGTGGTAGTACCACGAGCACCAGCCGTGGGGCGGCCGGGCCGGCACGCGTGCGGCCTGGGCCGAGCCGAGGGCCGCGGCCCACCCCTCCAGCAGGAGGATCGGGTCGGGACCGTCGGCCACCAGGAGGTCCTCGGACACGAGGGTCGTGCCGGGGTCGGCGGTGACACCGTCGAACCGACAGGAGGCCGACAGCTCGACCAGCCGGCCGGGGCCGGGGGCATCATGAGGGAGGCTGCCCCCGGGCACGTCGGCGGCCACGTCGATGACCGAGAGGCAGCGAGCGCCTCCGACGAAGCCGAGGACCAGGCCTCCGCCTCCGGTCCGGTCGGCCAGGGCGGTGACCAGCTCGCTCCGGAAGCGGCCCGGGTCGCCCGAGCGCGGCGTGCCCGGGTCGATCGTCGTGTCGGAGATGGCGAAGAGCCAGGGCTCGGGGTCGGACTCGTCGAGGGTGAAGGAGCGGGCGTTGGACCAGCTGTTCCAGCCGTTCCGGTAGAGCGACCAGGCTGTCGGGCCGGCCCCGAGGCGGAGCCCACCGGGCCCGCCCGTGGCCAGCAGGGTGGCGTCGTCGAGCTGGACGGGGCGATCGCCCAGGACGGTGGTTGTGAGCCGAACGATCACGCCGTGGACGTCGGGCGCAGACGCCGGGCGGGTCGAGAGGGTGAGCCGCAGGTGCACGTCCTGCGCCGTCCACGGACCGCCGGCCGGACCCTCCAACCGGGCCGGGGCCAGCACCGCCGGGCGGCCCGACACCCGGTAGGTCACCCGTGGCAGACAGGCCCGCAGCGAGGCCACCTCACCCACCAGGTCGATGGTCCCGTCCCGGGCCTCGGCGATCACGGCGGCGACGCTACAAGGCGCCTGGCCCGTCACGTGCGGGCCTCGGTTCCACGCACGGACGAGGGTGGGCCGGCAGCGCAGGGGCTCAGGGCGTGCGACGCAGGAACGTCGGCGCCGGTTCCCGCACGGTCCTTCGCCGGCGGTGGAACCGTTCTTGCGCGGTGGGGCGGCGCCGTTGCGGCCTGAGCGCGCGAGAACGGCGTGGCCGGTCCGGGGTGGGGGTTCTTGCGCGGTGGGGCGGCGTTGATGCGGCCTGAGCGCGCGAGAACGATCGCGCCAAGGGCCGGCCGCGTGCACTCCGCCGGTGGTGGGGAGCCTCGGCCCGGCTGGACCGGCGTTCCGCGAGACTGCCGAACGTGAGCACCCAGTCCACCGTGCACCTGGTGGCCAAGACGCACCTCGATGTGGGATTCACCGCGCCCGCTGCCACCGTGGTCGACACCTACGTGGAGTCCTACATCCCGGCCGCGCTGGCCCTGGCCGCCGAGCTGCGGGATCGCGGCGGTCCCGAGCGCTACGTCTGGACCACCGGGTCCTGGCTGATCCACACGTTCCTCGAGCGGGCCGACGCCGCCGGCCGGGCCGCGGCGGAGGCGGCCATCGAGGCCGGTGACCTGGCGTGGCACGCGCTGCCGTTCACGACCCACACCGAGCTGTGCGACGTGGCGCTCATCGAGGCCGGCCTGGCCCTCTCCGCCCGCCTCGACCACCGCTTCGATCGCCGCACGGTCGCGGCCAAGCTCACCGACGTCCCCGGCCACACCCGAGGCCTGGTGCCGCTCCTCGCTGCGGCTGGCGTCGAGCTGCTCCACGTCGGCGTGAACCCGGTGGCCACCGTCCCCGACGTGCCCCCGTGCTTCCGGTGGCGAAGCCCCGACGGGTCCGAGGTCACCGTCGTCTACCAGGCCGGCGGCTACGGCGACCTCACTGAGGTGCCGGGCTCACCGCACCGCCTGGCCTTCGCCCACGCCGGCGACAACCTGGGCCCGCCCGGTGTCGACGAGGTCCTCGCTGGCTTCGCGTCGTGGCGTGACCGGGTGCCCGGGGCCCAGGTGCGGGGCTCCACACTCGATGCCTTCGCTGAGGCGATCCGGCCCGTCGTCACGGAGCTACCGGTGGTCACCGCCGAGATCGGCGACACCTGGGTCCACGGCGTGGGATCGGACCCGCAGAAGGTCGCGGCCTACCGCGAGCTGCTGCGGGTCCGGCGATCGTGGCTGGCCGCCGGGATGGTGGCGCCCGACGACTCGCGTCTCCGCGGCTTCCACGAGAACCTCTTGCTCGTCGCCGAGCACACCTGGGGGCTCGACGAGAAGACCCACCTGCCCGACCAGGAGCGATGGTCGCGCGCCACGCTGCCGGCTCTGCGCGCCGAACCTCTCACCCAGGCCTACGAGGCATCCTGGGCCGAACAGCGCGCCTATGTCGATGCCGCCGTGGCGGCCATCGAAAGCGACGGCCTGCGCCGGGCGGCCGGGGCTGCGCTCTCGGCGCTGCGCTCGTCCGTGCCGGCGTGGGGAGCGGGCGACGAGGTCCCCGCCGACCGGCCGACCACCGTCGGCTGCTGGGAGATCGAGATCGACCCGGTGACCGGGGCCATCACCCACCTCGTCGACCGGGTGTCGGGCCGGGCCCTCGCCGACGCCGATCACCCGGTCGCCCTGCTAGCCCACCAGGCCTTCTCGGGGGCGGACTACGACCGCTACCTCGGTGCCTACGTGCACGCCCTCCCCGACGATGAGTGGTGGGCCGTGCAGGACAACACCAAGCCCGGCATCGACGCCGCCGGCGCGACCTCCGCCTGGTGGGAGCCCGAGGCCGCCGTCGTGCACCTCGGCGATCGCTGGTCGTCGCGCCGAGGGGCCGGCCGGGTCGCCGCAAGCGAGGATGGGGCCGGCGGCGGCGGGGCGGGCGCCGCCGGCAACAGTGGGGCTTCGGACTCGACAGTGCTTGGCCGTGGAGGGGCGCGGAGTGGGGACGTGGGGCTGGTCGGCGGGGGTTCGGGGGGCTCAGCGGTCGGGCCCGGCGCGGCAGCCCCGGGCGCGATCGCGTCCGTCGGCTCGGGCCCGGACCCCGGTGCCCCCAGCGGCCTCGGCGGCGGCGCGGGCGGCGCTGAGCAGCACGCGGCGGAGGCCTTGGTGGTGCGGCTGCAGCTCCCGGCCGAGGCCGCGACGCGCTCGGGCGCCCCGGCCGAGGCCACGCTCTACCTGAGCGACGTCAGCCCGCCGGAGGGACCGTCCACGATCAGCGTCGAGCTGCGCTGGGACGACAAGCCGGCCAACCGGCTGCCCGAGGCCACCTGGCTGGGCATCCGTCCCCTGGTCGAGCGCCCCGAGAGCATGGTCCTCGACAAGCTGGGCCAGGACGTCTCCCCCCACGACGTGGTTCCCGGTGGGGGACAGCACCTCCACGCGGTGGGGGAGGGGGCGCGCTGGCCCGCCCCCGAGGGCACCCTGGCCCTGCGGACCCTCGACGCTCCTTTGATCGCCCCCGGGCGTCCCCGTCTGCTCGACCCCGCGGCCGGCCCCCCCGACCTGGCCGAGGGTGTCTGGGTGGCCCTCCACGACAACGTCTGGGGCACCAACTTCCCGATGTGGTCCGAGGGCCAAGCCCGCTTCCGCTTCACCCTGTCGTGGGACCCGGCCCCGATCCCGCCGTCGACCCCGATCCGCTTCGACCCCGAGCGATTCTGAGGTGCGAGGCGGACATGGATGTCCGCTGGAGGTCTCAGAACCGTGGGGGGGTCGGGCGCGACGCGGGTCAGAGGGCCCAGCAGCTGAGGCGCACCGGACCACCGGCGAGAGCCGTGCGGATGCCGGAGTACACGGTGCCGTCGTAGATGAGCCCGACGTGGCCCACCACGCGGGCCCAGCACGGGTTCTGCACCAGCACGTTGGTGGCGCCGTCGTAGAGGGTGGCGTTGTCGACCGGGCGCACCAGCTCGTCCTGCCAGGTGCGGATGGTGGTGTAGCGGACGGTGCCGATGGTGTCATCGCCGGCGTTGAGGGCGTTGAGGAACGACGACCCGATGCGCATCTGCTCGCAGGCCACGATGGCGAGGCAGTTGCCGAACCCGAGGACGTTGGCCAGGTTCGCCACGTAGGTGCCCCGGTTGGGAGTGCCCAGGGTGACCAGGCTGTCGACCTCGGTGGCCCCGCCGTACCACTTCACGTAGGCCCGGGCGACGAGGCCGCCTTGGGAGTGTCCGACCAGGTCGACCTTGGCTGCCCCGGTCTGGGACCGGACCCCGTCGGCGAAGGCGTCGAGGGCCTGGGCGGTGAGGCGGATGTCCTGGGTGCCCAGGGTCGGCAGCTCGAAGATGCGCACGGTGTGGCCATCGGCGCGCAGGCGGTTGGCCAGCACCTCGTTGGCGAACGCGGGAGAGAAGGTGCCGGCCACGACGATCACCGGATCCTTCGCCGGCGCCGAGGCCACCGGGGAGGCCGGGCCCAGGACCACGCCCAGGCTGGTGGCGACGACGACGAACGCGGCGACGAGAGTACGACGGGGAGAGCGGGTCACGGGTGTCCTTCGGGGAACGGGGCCGGCCGAGATGCTAGCCACTGACATGACCCAGGTCACGAATCCCCGGTAGCGGGACCGGGCCGGCGTTGACCAGTCCGGTAGGCGGTGCGCAGCGAACGGGCTCCGTGCCTCCGCCCGCTGCGCCGTCGTCACCTCCTCCTGCGGAGGCGGCCGCCGGTAGCGTCTCCCCGGTGCCGATCTCGTCCGACCATGGTCCGACCGACCGGCCCGCATCGATCGACGGGTCCACCGGCCGGTCCGCATCGGGCGACGGGTCGATCGACCCCCACGCGACCGAGCTTCCGTCGGACCGTCGACCGGCCCGCCGCGTCGCGGCGCTCGGCCTGGTGCTGGGACCGGCGGCGTTCATCGCCGCCTGGGCCGTGGCGGGGGCGCGGATGCCCGATCCCTACAGCCCGGTGTCCGACGCCATCAGCCGCACCGCCGCGGTTGGCTCCCCGGAGCGGTGGCTCATGACGAGCGGGTTCCTGCTCTACGCGGCGGGATCCGCGGCCGGGTCGATCGCGCTGCGGCGCACCATCCCCGGGCCCGCGTGGATCGCCAACGCAGTGAACTCCGCCGCCACCGTCGGCGTGGCCCTGACCCCACTCGACCACTCGGTGGGCCTTGACGGCGCCCACGCCGTGACCGCCACGACCGGCTACGTCTCGCTCGCCCTGACGCCGCTGCTCGCCGCGCAGCCACTGGCCGACGCAGGGCACACCGCGGCGGCGAGGGCGTCGGTGGGCGTGGCCGCGGCCGTGGGCGCGTGCCTGATCGCCACGGTGGGATCAAACGATGCCTCCGGGCTGCTCCAGCGCATCGGCCTCACCGTCGGCGACGCCTGGCTGATCGCAGCCGGCGCGGTCCTCTTGACCGGCCGCACCCTGCGAACGGCCGCTGGGGCGAGCGATCCTCACCGACGGAGGGACCGACGAGCATGATGAATGGCGCGCCGATCTCCCCCGCACCGCCCGAGTCGATCGAGATCGGGTCACGGCGACGCCTCATACTCCGCTGGGGTGTACCGCGGGTGTACCGGGCCACCGTCGCCGCCTGATCGAACGACACCCGCTGCCGGCGCAGCGAGTCTTGGTCCCCCCCGTTCGGGCCGACCGATGAGCGGCCTCGCCTCGGCCGAGGCCAAGCGGATCCGGTCAAGGGCTGACCTCCCCGACGTCGAGGCCCGGTTGGAGGCGAGCCGACAGTCCCGCCTCGTGCGAGGCTCCGGATGCCGAGAGTGTGGGCGACCGCCGGCTGAGGGCCTGGGGGGCAGCCTCCGGGGGGCCTACCGGGCGAGGCGCTTGTCCGGTCAAGGTGACCCCGTCGGCGGCGGCGGCCCGCCCGTCGCTAGCGGGCGAGGGGCTTGTACTTGATGCGGTGGGGCTGGTCGGCGGCGGCGCCCAGCTCCTTCTTGCGCTGGGCCTCGTACTCGCTGAAGTTGCCCTCGAACCACCGCACCTGGCTCCCACCCTCGAAGGCGAGGATGTGGGTGGCGATGCGGTCGAGGAACCAGCGATCGTGGCTGATGACCACCGCACAGCCGGGGAACGACTCGAGGCCGTCCTCCAGGGCGCGCAGGGTGTCGACGTCGAGGTCGTTGGTGGGCTCGTCGAGGAGCAGCACGTTGCCGCCCTCGGACAGCACCTTGGCCAGGTGCACCCGGTTGCGCTCGCCGCCCGACAGCACGCCGACGTTCTTCTGATGGTCCGAGCCCTTGAAGTTGAACGAGGCCTCGTGGGCCCGGCTGTTCACCGAGCGGCCACCGATGACCATGTC
>JBBSME010000129.1:0-8109 GCA_038233335.1 Acidimicrobiales bacterium
TGCGGCCTCTCGCCCGAGCAGCTGCTCGGGAACGTCGTCTCCGACGACGTCACCATCGTCGCCGACCTCGAGGCGGGGATCGGCACGCTCACCCGGCTCGATGAGGCCACCATCGAGGCCGCCCTCGTCGTGGTCGAAGCGACACCGAAATCGATCGAGGTCGGGCAGCGGGCCGTCGAAGTCGCCCGGATCAAGGGCATCGGGGCCGTCATCGTCGTGGCCAACCGGATCCGCTCGGCGACGGATCGCGCCACCATCGACGCCGCGTTTCCCGAGTGCGAGATCATGGAGGTGCCCGACGATCCCGCGATCGTGCGGGCTGATCGGGACGGCGTGGCTCCGCTCGATCAGGGGGGCGGGTCACCCGCCGTCGTGGCCCTCGTCGCCGTCGCCGACCGCGTCGCCGACCGCATCGCGACCGTCTGAGCCTGTCGGGCGTCGTCCACGGACCTGGGCCGAGGGTGGCAGTCAGGCCGTGACCAGAGGTCCGATCCGGTCGATGACGCGATCCAGCTCCTCCCGCACCGCCGTTGCGCCATCGGTCGCCACCCGTGTGCTGGACCTCGCGGCGCGGGACACGTCGTCGTCGAGAGGGACCACCCCGGCCAGCTCCACGCCGTATTCCGCGCACAGCTCGGCGAAGAACTCCCGATCGCCCGGCGCGGCCTTGTTTCCGACGCCGAAGACGGAGCCGATGCCGAGCTCCGCGGCCAGACCGAGAGTCCGCGACGCGGTGATGACCGCCTTGCGGCTCGGCTCCATGACCACCAGCAGTGCATCGGCGTGGGCAAGGGTCCCGCCGGAACGGCTGAGGTGCTCGAGGCCGGCCTCCATGTCCACGATGGTCACGTCGGCCCGGACGTCGAGGGCCTCCGAGAGCAGTGAGCGCACCGTGGCGTGTCCACCACAGGTGCACCCACCGGCGGCGTGCTCCACCTTCAGGGCCGACAGGAGCGTGACACCCGCCGGCGTGGCCCACCCGAACTGGTCGAGCACTTCGTCCACCGTGAGGTCGCCCCGCGAGCCGACGAGGATCGATCGGGGCAGCGTGGGAACCGCATCGGTCTCGTCCGGGGTCAAACCGAGCGACAGTCCGAGGTTCGGGTTGGAGTCGGTGTCGATGGCCACGACGCGCTGCCCGCGACGCGCGTACGCATCGGCGATCAGAGCCGAGAGCGTGGTCTTGCCCACGCCCCCCTTGCCGACGACTCCTAGCTTCATGGGCTCGTTCCTCTCTCACTGCGTCCGGGAGCAGTCTCGCACTCTCCCGGACCATCCGTCGTGCGCGGCGCCACCGATCGAGCGGGCGACCGCGCCCAACCCGAGGGTAGTGGCAATCTGCACTCACCTCGGGCACACTTGTCCTCAGCGCTCGAAGGGGGCCTCGATGGTCATCTGGTGGATTGGCAACGCACTGCTGCTGCTTGTCGTCGCCCCGGTGGTGATCCTGCTGGCGAATCGCGTCATCCGGGCCGGTCTCGAGATCACCGACTACGCCGACGACATCCTCGTGCACGGTGTCGGCCTGAGCGGGAACCTCGATCCCGTGCCGGCCCTGCTCGACACCCAGGCCCTGGTCCACACCGCGACGGGCAACGCCGTGCGCTACGTCCACGCCCTCGAACCTCTCGCGTAGGAGGTCCCGTGCCCATCGCCGCCATCGTCTCCATCATCCTCGGCCTGGTCCTGGCTGCAGCACTGGCCTTCTACCTCATCCGGGTGGTGCTGATCCTCCGTGACGCAGTGGACACGCTCGGGAAGGTCACCTTCGGCGTCGAGGCCATCGCCCACCGGACGCAGCCGATCACTCCGGTCCTGGCTGACGTCAACGCCAACCTGACCGCGGTGGCGGAGGCGCTCGAGGGCCTCGTCCCCGCACCGGCCGACCGGGTGCGGGCCTCGTGAAGGAGCATCCACGTGCCGCTTGAGTTCCGTTGTGAGGATGTCGGTGTGGCGTGCCGGACCAAGACCACTGCAGCCACCGAGGAGGAGCTGCTGGACAAGGTGCGGGCTCATGCGCAGGCGGAGCACGGCGTCGAGCTGAACGCAACGCTCGTCGACTACGCGGCGAGCAAGGTCCGCCAGACCTGAGCCCACGCCGGTCGTCGACCATCCGGCGCGAAGGGGCTGGAGGCCTCAGAGCGCCGCCGTGGTACGGGGGAGGCCTACCGGTTCCGTCCGAGTCGGCGCGGTGCTTCCCCCGCCGCGATCGACCGCAGCACCTCGAAGGCGTCGTCGATGTCGTCGCCCCACAGGTCCCACTCGGACAGTCGGAGCCCGACGACCTGGAGGGCGACGGGGACGCCGAGCAGGGAGCACTCATCGAGGCAGGCCGACCCCGAGGTGGTGAGGGCGCGCCCAAGCTCGAGACGGAGCGCCTGCGCCTCCTCCGACACGTCCCGGCGGACCAGCACCGTGCGCGGGGCGAGCCGAAGGGCGAGCACCTCCAGCACGTCGACGTGCAGCACACCGGCCTCGACGTGGAGGCGCCGTGAGTGCCCGGCGACCTCGTCTCGCGCGTACGACGCCAGCACCTGCACATCGCCCACGCGGGGCCCCGGCGACGGCCCGAACGGGGGCAGGACGTTGCCGCTCACCACGCCTCGGCGACGTGGAGTCGGTGCAGGGCGTCGATGGCGATGCGGTCGCACAGATCCGGGGTGGCGCCGAGCAACATCGAGCCGTCGCCGTCGAAGCCGTCGACGATGCCTCGGGCCTCACCAGCGGGCAGCAGGTCAGCCTTGACCCGCCTCCCGGTCAGGTCGCTCCGCTCGCCGTACTCGCGGGCGAGGGCTCCGGCATCGGTCTCCAACCGGGCGGCGGAGCGCACCAGACCGATGGTGACCTCCTCGGTGAGGGCAACGCGGGCCCGAAGGGGGAGGCCTGCGGCCTGGAGGTCGACCCGCACCGTCACCACCGCACTCCGCACCCCGGCCGGGCCGAGCTGCGTCTGGACCTTCACCATCGCGACCTCGGCCTCCGCCTCGTCGACGATCGCGTCGGGCCACCGCACGGAGAGGCGGACGGCACCGACGTTGGCCAGCGCCCCCCGCGTCCCCAGTCCAGCCGCGAGCCAGAGGCCGTCGCTCCCGGCGGCGGGCACCTCAGGTCGGAGCACCACCGCAAGGGCGACGGTCCTCTCCGGCTCGATCGTCCAGAGCCGTCCTCTGAAGCCGCGTGGGCTGATCTCCTGTCCCACGACCACCGTCGCACCCGACGGGGCGTTCTCCTGACGGACCCAGGCGAGACCGATGGCCTCGGCCGAGATGGCGACCGGGTGGTTGCGACGGTTCTTGGTCACGGCCGTCGCTGCGGGACCAGGCGGGTCACCCGCCACGTCCCCCCCTCCTCCGCCAGCTCCACGGTGGCGACCGGCAGGGCGACGCCGCCGAGTGCGGCCAGGGACGCAGCGGGCGGGTCCACGACGATCACCCAGGCCTGAGCATGGCCGTCGTCAGGCGGAGCGTGGCCGCCAGCAGGGGCGACCCCGGGTTCGTAGGCGACGTGGTCCAGGTCCGTGCCCCGCAGGTCCGTCCGCAGACCGTTGACCAGATCGACGAGGAAGGAGGCCCACGCGGCCTCGTCGGCCGTGCCTGCGCCGAGACGCCGGACCAGCTCGGCATCCATGCCCCGTCGGCCCGCGACGTCGAGCACGAGACGGCGACCCTCGGCGGACAGCAGCTCCCAGACCCGACGGTGCTCACCCCATGCCACTGCCTCGACGAACCCCCGAGCCTCCTCGACCCCAGTCGCCCTCATGGTCGTTCGAAGCCGCATCCGGACAGGAAGTCACGGACGAACACCCGCTGAGGGCCGTTGAGCGCGTCGCCCACGGCCTGGTCGAGCGCGCGATCAGCGAGGTCCCTGGTGCTCGGGGGCAGCCGCCCGTGAGCGTCGAGGCGCGCCAGGAGGACCTCGTGCAGGTGCTCGTTGGGCAGCTCGGTGAGGACGGTGAGCTCGGCACCGATGTACGCGAGGCCGTGGTCGGCGGCGCCGACGCTGGCCGCCGCCAGCTTGCGCAGGGCAGAGTGCCGGGCGTCGGTCGGGAGGGCCAGCAGCCGGGTGAGTCGGTTGGTGACGAGGGCCAAGCCCTCGGCTGCGTCGCTCACCTCGAACAGCACGATGAAGAGCTCCAGCCTCGACCGGCCCGGGTTGTACCGTCCCAGTGACGACTCGATCTGTTCCAGGGTGTGCAGGGCGTGCTCCCACTCCGTGCGGTGCAGCCGGGGGTCGAGGATCGACACGGAGTCTTCCACGGCGACCAGCCCGAGCAGGAGGAGTCGCTCGCCGCCCATCGCCGCCAGAGCGCGACCCAGGTTGTGCTTGGCCAGGCTGTGTTGGTAGGGAAACCCCGTCCGGGAGAAGAACTCCAGGGAGGACTCGAAGGCGCGGACGGCGCGGCGGAGGTGCACTGGATCGGTCGCCTCCTCCCGTTCGGCGAGGGCCATCTCGGCCACGCCGCGGGCATGGTCGGCCAGGGCGCGGTGGTAGGGAGCATCATCGTCGGTGACGACGTCGACTGCCTCCAGGTAGCAGTCGATGGCGGCCTCGAGGGCCTCCTTGCTCCCGAGCGAGGCCAATGCCGATCCCAGGTTCACCAAGGCCGCAGCGCGCCCGCGTCGGCCCTCACCCCGCGTGGTCGAGAAGCTCGCCACAGCCTGCTCGAAGGCCTCGAGGGCCCCCTCGCTGTCGCCCAGCCCGGCGCGTGCGAGGCCGAGGTTGTTGAGCGACGCGGCCACCTCGTCGTTGCGCCCGTGGCCCTCGAGCATCTCGGCGGCCCGGGCGAACAGTGCCGCGGCCTCGGCAAGGCGTCCCAGCGACCGGGTCGCAGCGGCCGCTGCGTTCAACACCCGGGCATGGGCAACAGGCTCGAAGACGGGATCGAAGCCGGGGAGGGCCGTCTCGTACCAGCGCAGCGCCAGACGCAGGTTCTCCTTCGGCTCGCCGCCGGGTGCTTCGGCCTGGGCCAGACCGAGGCGGTAGGCGAGGACGGCATGCTCGTGCGGGTCGCGACGGGGGTCGACCGCCGCCAGCTGGTCGGTCAGCCGAGCGACGGTGCCGACGATGTCGATCACTGCATCACCTCCGGGGCGCACATCCCCGCACAGAGCCGCGAGACCTCTTCGACGGCCACCTCGACGGCGGAGGCGACGGGGCCGGTCAGCTCATCGCTCACGGCATGGGCGTCGGTGGGCTGGCACCCGACCCTCAGAACCTGGTCGGGCAGCGCTCCGAGAGCCCGGGCCAGCATCATGGCCCGCTCCGGGGTGGCGAGGTGCATGTCAGCCAGGAGGTCGTGACGGGCCATCGGCTCGAGACCAGCCACGTCGACGACGTCAGGCTCGATCACCATCACCGTGCCGGGCGCACGCCCGCGATCGACGGTGTCGACGACGATGAGCGCATCCCACCCCTCCTGCAGCTCCTGGACCAGAGCGATCCCTGCGATCCCCGTCTCCACGATGGAGCAGCCTGCAGGAAGGTCGAGCTGCTCGAGGCGACGCACCACCTCCACGCCAAACCCGTCGTCGCCCCGCAGCACGTTGCCCACACCAGCCACCAGGATCCTCACGGGTCCACCCCCGCTCCCCTCTCGGCCGCTCGGACCCCGTAGCCCTTGATGGTCCAATGGGCGATGTAGTCCTCGAAGGAGCGCCACGCGTCCTCTCCGACCCGTTCGCGCCACGGATCCGTGCGTCGCTCGACCTCTGACGCGATGAGGCGGTCGAGCGTCGCGATCAGCTCGTCCACGTCGGTGAGCACGACCGATCCCTCGTCGCCGGTCCGAAGGGCCCTGATGACGTCGTCCGCCGAGGCGTCGAGCCGGTCCAGGTCGACCTCGGCGCCCGTCGGCCCGGGGGCACCGGCGCGGTCCTCCTCGACGGTCCGGAGGCAGTACCCGGTCAGCATCGCGCTGGCCGCCCACTGCCCGACCTCCGCGATGGGCTGGTTCGCCTCCTCAGCGGCTGAGATGCGATCGATCAGCGCTTGCGCCGACGGCGACAGGGGGTGGGCCTGGGCCAGGGCGCGGGCCCGGAACGAGAGGGTGTCGTCACCGAGCGGCACGACAGCGCCTCACCGGCGGGGGCGCAGCTCGACGTGCTGCCACGTGACCTCCTCGGGCACGGTAACGCACTCCAGGTCGGCCTTGGCCGGGTCCGGTTCGGAGGGTGCCTCGGCCAGCTCGAGCCGTCGGTAGTGGGGGTAGTGCTCGCGCAGTGCGGTGGCGACCCCTCGGACGAGGGTGATGTCGGCGCTGGGGCAGCCGTCGCAGGTGCCGCGGAGCCGGACGGTGACGATGCCGTCGACCACGGAGTCGACGTCCAGGGAACCGCCGTGGGACTCGACGAGGGGCCGGACATCGTCGAGCGCTCGAGCCACGTCGGCCTCGGCCTCGGCCCGCAGGTCCCGCGCCTCACCCAGGCCGTACGCCGCGAACAGAGGGCCCACGATCGCGTCGCGTGCTGCGGCCTCCAGGAAGATTTCGCCCCGCCACTCGCGGATCATGTCGATGAGACGTCCGATGCCGTCGCGGTGGAAGGCATCGACCCAGTCGAGCAGCTCCGCGACGGCCCCGGCGACCTCGGGGTCCTGGTACTCGATGAGGTGCTCGGCGAGGTCGGCGATGTGGTCGTAGACCTCCTCGTAGGGCGCCGATTCCACGGTCGGGTCGAGGGCCATCGGGCGGTCCACCTAGAGGGGCTCGGTGAGGGCGGCGGGGGCGTCGACCAGGGGTGCACCGACCTCCGCCCGGAGGAGGTCGAGGACCGGTCCGACCGACGCCTCGACCTCCTCGGAGAAGCCGAGGCCGAAGGACTCATCAGCCGGCTCGACCTCTATGACCACGGTCCCAACGGGGAAGCCCCGGAAGTAGCGGACGACCGCCAGGGTGTGATCAAGGTCGATGATGCCACCGACGGACTCGGTCAGACGTTCATGCACCTCATCGTCGGGGGGCGGGGTCAGGTCGAGCTCGTAGGCCCGGATGGTCCCGGGGGCGTCGTCGCGGGGGAAGCTGCCCACCAGGACCACCTTGTCGGCGGCGATGTCCTGGAGGGTGTGCAACACGCGATGGGCCGAGTAGGAGAGGTCGTCGAGCACGACGCAGGCGGGCCAGTCGAGCGATGCGACGCGCCGGACGAACTGCGTCCCGAAGTCGAGGTCGCGCAACCACGGGTTGCCGAGGCCACCGACGAGGACGCGGGGGCCGAGGCTCACAGCAGGTCGGGCGAGGCGCTCATTCCAGCGTGCACCCACACGAGTTGACCTCCCGCACGATGACGCCCTTGCCGGTGTCCATGTGCGTGGTGCAGGGCATGCAGGGATCGAAGCTGCGGATGGCGCGGAGGACGTCGATCCCCTTGATGTCGTCGTCGGCCACCGACTCGAGGATCGGCGTGTCGACGATGGCCTGCTCGTAGGGCCCGGGACCGCCGAAGGGATCGCGCGGCGACGCGTTGATGGTCGACGGCGTCGTGATCTGGTAGTTGACGATCCGTCCCTTGTCGATGTGTATGTGGTGGGCGAGCCAGCCCCGCCCGGCCTCCCAGAACCCCACCGCCATGCGTTCGTCCTTGGGGACCTTGTACGGCGTGGAGACCTTGGTCTCCCCGGCGCGCCAGTACTCCATGCCCTTGAGGAGCTGGTTCATCCCGATCGCCGCGGTGAAGGCCATGGCGTAGGCTCGACCCCGGTTCCGCTCGAGCGCGTTGAGCGTGCGCGGGATCTTCCAGACCAGCTCGGTCTCCGGGAGCTCGTGACGGGGCATGACGATGCGCAGGCCGTCGCCGGTGGCCTGCAAGAACGGGTTGTCGGGCGTGCGAGCGGCCAGTGCCGTGGTCCACATCCGGCCGTAGGTCCCAGACTCGACAACCTCCCGGTCCCAGCGCGGCGCCGTGCTCCACGAGTACTTCTCCTTGAAGTCCTTGCCCTGGGGCCTCGGGGTGGTGGTCTTGTTCCACGGGTGGTTGGGGGACAGGGGGTTGCCGAGCGGGTCGGTGGGGAAGCGGCTGTCGCTGGAGGTCCAGTCCTCGTAGTAGGAGTGGTACACGAACTCCTCGAAGCCCATGTTGATGTCGGTGAGGCGGGTGGTCAGGAGTTCGCCGTCCA
>JBBSME010000130.1:0-8098 GCA_038233335.1 Acidimicrobiales bacterium
CCTCTCCATCCCGGGCGTCTACTGGGACATCGAGCGGCCCAAGCATGTGCACGTGGTGGGGCTCGACCTGGACGGCAACGAGGTCTCGGTGGAGGCCGACGAGCTGGCCGCCCGCATGTACCAGCACGAGCTCGACCACCTCGACGGCGTGCTCATGACCGAGCGCCTCGACGAGGACCAGCGGCGTGACGCTCGCCGGGTCGTGCGCGAGCTGATGATGGCGCGCACCGGGACCGACCCCCGGTCCGACGACCTCCTCCTGCCCTAGGCGCCGGTGCCGATCGACCCGCCCCACCGTCCGCGACGGCTGGCCTTCCTGGGCACGCCCGAGGCGGCTGTGCCCAGCCTCCGAGCCCTGGTCGCGGCCGGGTTCGACGTGGCCTTGGTCGTCTCCCAGCCCGACCGCCGTCGGGGCCGAGGCCAGGCGACCAGCCCCACCCCGGTCAAGGTCGCGGCCCTGGAGCTGGGCCTCCCGGTGACCGACCGGACCGACGATGTCCTCGAGGCTGGTGTGGAGCTCGGCGTGGTGGTGGCCTACGGCGAGATCCTGCGGGCCTCGGTCCTCGATGCGGTGCCCATGGTCAACGTCCACTTCTCGCTCCTGCCGGCCTGGCGGGGCGCGGCCCCGGTGGAGCGGGCCCTACTGGCGGGGGAGGCGACCACCGGGGTGTGCGTGATGGAGGTGGTCGAGGCCCTCGACGCGGGCGGAGTGCACGCCCGAGCCGAGGTGCCGATCACCAGTACCTCCACCGCCGGGGGACTCCGGGCCCAGCTGGCCGACGTCGGTGCCGAGGTGCTGGTGCGCACTCTGGAGGAAGGATTGGGACGGCCCGAGCCCCAGGTGGGCGAGCCGACCTACGCCAAGAAGATCACGTCCGAGGACCTCCACCTCGACTGGACCCGACCGGCGGTCGAGCTCGACCGGGTGGTACGGGTGGGCGGCGCCTGGACGACGTTCCGGGACAAGCGGCTCCGCATCTGGTCGGCAGCGGGTGCGGAGGGTGATGCGGCGGCGGTCGAGCCGGGCCTGGTCGACGTGACCGACGGCGACGTCGTGGTCGCCGCCGGAACCGGTGGACTGGTGCTACGGGAGGTTCAGCCCGAGGGCAAGGCCCGTCAGCCCGCTGCCGACTGGGCCAACGGCGCCCGCCTCACCCCCGACGATCGGCTCGGCCCATGACGGTCCCACGGCCATGGTGAACAGCGACGACGAACGGGAGACGGCGCCGGACGGGGCCCACGCGCCCCGACAGAGCGGCGCAGCCCGCCGCAAGAAGAAGAAGGAGCGGGTGGAGGCGGCCCGACGCACACCTCGCCCGGGTCCGAGTCGCGCCGCGGGGCCTCACAAGGAGCGCACCCCCGACGCCCGCAAGGTGGCGGTCGAGGCCCTGGTGCGGATCGAGGAGGGCGGGGCCTACGCCAACCTGGTCCTGGGGCCCATCCTCGATCGCTCGGGGCTCGACGCCCGGGACAAGGGGCTGGTCACCGAGCTGGTCTACGGCGCCACCCGGATGCGCCGGGCCTGTGACTGGCTGGTCGACCGCTTCGTGACCGGGAAGAAGCCGCTCGACGTCCCCACCCGGTCCGCCCTCCGTCTGGGTGCCTACCAGATCGCGTTCCTGGCCCAGCCGCCCCACGCCGCGGTGACCACCGCGGTCGACGCCGCCCCCCACCGCTCCCGGGGTCTGGTCAACGCCGTGCTGCGCAAGGTGGCGGCCGACCACACCGAGCACGGGCGTCGGTTCCCCGATCCGGCCACCGCCCTCAGCTACCCGGACTGGATCGTCGACCGGCTGTGCGCCGACCTGGGCGAGGAGCGGGCCCTCGGCGCCCTGGAGGTCATGAGCAGCGCCTCGGCCCCTGATGTCCGCGACGACGGCTACACCCAGGACCGGGCCTCGCAGTGGGTCGCGGAGCTGGCCGACGCGCAGCCGGCGGAGCGGGTCCTCGACCTGTGCGCCGCTCCCGGGGGCAAGGCCACCGCCCTGGCCGGCACCGGGGCCTGGGTGGCGGCCGCCGACGTCCGGCCCGGTCGGGCCCGGCTGGTGGCCGACAACGCCACCCGCACCGGGACCGCAGAGCGCGTCGCGGTGCTGGCCGCCGACGGCCTGCGGCCACCGTTCCGCCCGGGGTCGTTCGACCGGGTACTGGTCGACGCCCCCTGCTCGGGCCTGGGCGTGCTCCACCGCCGGGCCGACGCCCGCTGGCGGATCGACGCGGCGTCGGTCGAGCGCCTGGCCGCCCTGCAGCTGGACCTGGTGCTGGCCGCGGCCGACCTGGTCCGCCCCGGCGGCCTGCTGGCGGTGTCGGTCTGCACCCTGACCGCGACCGAGACCACCGGCGTCGACGAGGCCCTGGCCACGCGCCGTCCCGACCTCGGGCCCCTCCCGCCCCTCGGTGAGCCCTGGGTGCCCTGGGGGAGGGGGTCCTTGCTGCTGCCCCAGGCCGAGGGCACCGACGGCATGGCCCTGCACCGCTACCGCGTCCTGTCCTGAGGCCACGGCGTCTGGCAGGGTGGGGCGATGCCCGACGCCAAGGTGATCACGGTCTCCGACGGGGTGGTCGACGGGGTCCGGGGGGACCGCTCCGGCGCCGCCCTGGCCAGCCGACTGGGCGAGGCCGGCTTCGACGTGATCGAACGTCTGGTCACCCCCGATGGCGCCTCCGAGGTGGCCGCGGCCCTGCGGGGCGCCACGGCCGGGTTCGCGGGCCTGGTCGTCACCACCGGGGGCACCGGCTTCGGCCCTCGGGACCTCACCCCCGAGGGGACCGGCCTCGTGCTCGAGCGCCAGGCCCCGGGGCTGGCCGAGGCCATGCGCCTGGTGAACCCCCTGGGCCGGCTGTCCCGTGGCCTGGCCGGCACCGTGGGCCAGTCGCTGGTGCTCAACACGCCCGGATCGACCTCGGGGTCGGTCGAGTGCCTGGACGCCGTCCTCGACGTCCTTCCCCACGCCCTCGACCTCATGACCGGCGGCCGTCCCCACTGAGTGACGGTCGCTCAGCGCGGTGTGACCTCGGTCTCCCGAGGAGAGGTGGAACGCGTTCTACTTCTATGCTGAGCACACAACTGAAGAAGAACCTCGCGGGGTTGGGTGGAAGTCCCGACCGGTGGTGAGAGCCCACGACCCCCTCCGACCTCGGTCGGGGGGGCTGACCCGGTGGAACCCCGGGGCCGACGGTCACAGTCCGGATGGAAGCGAGGAACGCGCACCGACCTCGTCGGTCGCGCGCGCCGACCCCCTGCGACTGCTGAGCCAGGAGGACCGGTGCCCGAGACCGACGACGAGATGCACATGGCCACCGCCATCGCTCTCGCCGCGGACGTCCGCACCCGGACCGCGCCCAACCCCTGGGTCGGCGCCCTGATCGTCACCCGCGACGGCACCGAGCACCGGGGGGCGACCGAGCCCCCGGGGGGCCGCCACGCCGAGGTGGTGGCCCTCGACGCGGTGCGGGCCGAGGCCGGCGCCGACGCGGGGAAGGGCGCCACCGCCTACGTCACCCTCGAGCCCTGCGCCCACCAGGGGCGGACGGCCCCGTGTGCCGCGGCGCTGATCGACGCCGGGGTCGGCCGGGTGGTCGTGGCCCTCGATGATCCCGATCCGCAGGTGGCCGGGGCCGGCCTGGCCCAGCTGCGGGCGGCCGGCATCGCCGTCGAGGTCGGCTGCCGGGCCGACGAGGTGGCTGAGCAGCTGGCGCCCTACCTCCACCACCGCCGCACCGGACGACCGCTGGTGGTCCTGAAGCTGGCTTCGACCCTCGACGGGCGGACGGCGGCGGCCGACGGCACCTCGCAGTGGATCACCGGCGTCGCGGCCCGCACCGACGGCCACCGCCTGCGGGCCGAGAGCCAGGCCATCGTCGTGGGCGCGGGGACGGTGGCCGCCGACGACCCCACCCTCACCACCCGCCTGGTCGACGGGCCCGACCCGCTCCGGGTGGTGCTGGGCCGTGCGCCCGAGCAGGCCAAGGTCCGCCCCTGCGTCGAGTGGCCCCGCGACGCCGGGGACCTGGGCGCGCTGCTCGACCACCTGGGCGCCGAGGGTGTCCTCCAGGTGCTGGTGGAGGGGGGAGCGACGGTCGCCACCTCGTTCCACCGAGCCGGTCTGGTCGACCGGTACGTCCTGTACCTGGCCCCGGCCCTGGCCGGCGGCGACGGCGGCCCCGGACTGTTCCGGGGGCCGGCCCTGGCCACCATCACCGACCTGTGGCGGGGCCGCATCGCCGGCGTGGCCGCCATGGGCGACGACCTGCGGATCGATGTCCGCCCTGTCAGCGAACGAGGAGCAGCCTGAGGTGTTCACCGGGATCGTGGAAGAGCTGGGCACCGTCGCCCATCGAGAGGGCCCCCGCCTGCGGATCGAGGCCGAGGTGGTGACGACCGATGCCGGGATGGGCGACTCCATCGCGGTGAACGGCACCTGCCTCACCGTCGTCGCCCTGGGCCCGGGCTGGTGGGAGGCCGACGTGGTCGACGAGACCCTCTCCCGCAGCTCCCTCGGCCAGCTGGCCGCGGGCGACCCGGTGAACCTGGAGCGCCCGGTGCGCCTGTCCGATCGCCTCGGTGGCCACCTGGTGCAGGGCCACGTCGACGGCGTGGGCCAGGTGGTGACGCCTGCTCCCGACCTGCGCATCAGCGTCCCCCACGACCTGCTCCGGTACGTGGTCGAGAAGGGCTCGATCACCATCGACGGCGTCAGCCTCACCGTCGCCGTCGTCCACGACGACGGCCTCTCCGTGGCGATCATCCCCCACACCGCCGCGGTCACCACCCTCGGGCGCCGAGGGCCCGGCGATGCGGTGAACCTCGAGGTCGACGTCACCGCCAAGCACGTCGAGCGGCTGCTCGCCTGGCACACCGATCAGGCCTCGGAGCCGACCGCGTGAACGCCACCGACCTCACCCTGCGGGCACCGTCCGGGCCCGACACCAGCCCCTGGAGGCAGCCATGACTGACACGCACTTCGCCCCGATCGAGGACGCCGTCGTCGCCATCGGCCGGGGCGAGATCGTGGTGGTCGTCGATGACGAGGACCGCGAGAACGAGGGCGACCTCATCATGGCGGCCGAGGCGGTCACGCCCGAGGCCATCGCCTTCTTCCTCCAGCACTCCTCCGGGGTGATCTGCGCGCCGATTGCCGCCGAGCGGGCGTCCGAGCTCGACCTGCGTCCCATGGTGGAGCAGAACACCGAGAGCATGCGGACGGCGTTCACCGTCACGGTCGACTACCGCCACGGCACCACCACCGGCATCTCCTCGTCCGACCGGGCCACCACCATCCGGTCGCTCGTCGACCCGGCCGTGCGCCCCGGCGACCTGGCCCGGCCCGGCCACATCTTCCCCCTGGTGGGGCGGGAGGGTGGGGTCCTCAAGCGGGCGGGGCACACCGAGGCCGCCCTCGACCTGGCCCGCATGGCCGGGATGGCTCCCGCCGGCGTCCTCTGCGAGATCGTCGATGAGGACAAGATGGGCATGGCCCGGGTGCCCGAGCTGATCCGCTTCGCCGAGGAGCACGGTCTCCTCTTCATCTCCATCGCCGATCTCATCCGCTACCGGCGGCGCAACGAGAAGTTGGTCCGGCGGGTGGCCGAGGCCCGCATCCCGACCCGCTGGGGCGACTTCACCAGCTACGTGTTCGAGTCGGTCCTCGACGGTGAGCAGCACGTGGCCATGGTCAAGGGGTCGGTGAACGGAACGCCCGACGTGCTGGTGCGGGTCCACAGCGAGTGCCTGACCGGCGACGTGTTCGGCTCCATGCGCTGCGACTGCGGCGTCCAGCTGGAGGCGGCCATGACCATGATCGCCGAGGAGGGCACCGGCGTGGTCGTGTACCTCCGCGGCCACGAGGGCCGGGGCATCGGCATCGGCCACAAGATCCGGGCCTACACGCTCCAGGACGAGGGCCACGACACCGTCGATGCCAACACCCAGCTGGGCCTGCCGGTCGACAGCCGGGAGTACGGCATCGGGGCCCAGATCCTCAACGACCTGGGCCTCACCACCATGCGGATCATCACCAACAACCCCGCCAAGTACGGCGGGCTGGAGGGCTTCGGGCTCGACGTCACCGCCCGGGTGCCCTCGCTCATCGCCCCCAACCCCGAGAACATCGCCTACCTGCGTACCAAGCGGGACCGCATGGGCCACCTGCTGGAGGGCCTCGACGAGGTGGGCGAGGGCGCGGCCCCGCTGCCGCCGGCCGACGCCCCCGCCGCCGGCGAGGAGGGCTGATGGCCGGGGACGCCGTCTCCGACCGCCGGGCCGAGCCCACCCTCGACGGCAAGGGGATCAAGGTGGCCGTGGTGGCCGGTCGGTTCAACGATGCCATCACCTTCCGACTGCTCGACGGCGTGACCCGCGGCCTCGACGGCCTCGGCGCGCCGGCGCCGGTGATCGAGTGGGTCCCCGGGGCCTTCGAGATCCCGCTGGCCGCCAAGGCCTTCGCCGAGTCTGCGTCGGTCGATGCCGTGATCGGCCTGGGCTGCGTCATCCGCGGCGCCACCACCCACTACGAGGCCGTCGCGGGGGAGTGCGCGGCCGGGATCCTCCGGGCCGGGCTGGCCACCGGCCTTCCCATCATCTTCGGCGTGCTCACCACCGAGACCCTCGACCAAGCGCTGGAGCGCTCCGAGGGCCCGGGGGGCCACAACGTGGGCGAGGAGGGGGCCCAGACCGCGGTGGAGATGGTCCGCCTCCTCGAGCGCATCGGTGGGTAGCGCCGTCGCGCCCCTGGTGGGCCGGGATGTCGACGCCGTGCTGTTCGACGTCGGGGGCGTGATCACCCTGCCCGACCCCGTCTCCTTCGGGACCGCGCTGACCCCGCGTAGGGTGCCGGCCATGAGCAAGCCCGACGTCACCATCCCTGCCGACACCGCGCCGCCCACCGATCTGGTGGTCGACGACCTCACCGTCGGCGACGGCGAGGAGGCCACCGCCGGCCACAACGTCGACGTCCACTACGTGGGCGTGTCCTGGTCGACCGGCCAGCAGTTCGACGCCTCCTGGGACCGGGGCGACACCCTCGGGTTCCGGCTGGGTCGGGGCCAGGTCATCGACGGCTGGGACCAGGGCGTCCAGGGGATGAAGGTCGGTGGCCGTCGCCGCCTCACCAGCCCGCCGGCCATGGGCTACGGCGCCCAGGGCGCGGGCGGCGTCATCGCCCCCAACGAGACCCTGGTCTTCGTCGTCGACCTCCTCGGCGTCGGCTGAGCCACGTCGGCGCGCAACGCACGGCGGGATCTGCACGTCGTAGGGGTGTGAGGCGCGCATCAGGAATCGATCTGGGACACTGGCGGCCATGACGGGGCGGTACCGGGACGAGCGGGAGCCGGACTCGTCGGCCCCGCTGCCGTTCCGGCCCGGTCCGGTGTCCAACGGCGAGTTCGTCCCCGCCCTCCCCTCCGCTCGGGACAAGGAGGCGGCCCGGCGCATCCTGGCCGGTGCCGACGCTGCCGCCCGGCGCACGGGCATCGACCGGCGCCGGTTCCTGCAGAGCGCGTCGGGCATGGCCCTCACCCTGGGCGTGCTCAACCTGGTGGGCTGCTCCAGCGACGACGACGCCTCCCCGGCCAGCAGCTCCACGTCGTCGTCGACCACCGGTCCCCGCTCGACCACGACCACCGAGGGCAGCTTCGAGGTCCCCGACCCCGAGGACACCGAGGCCTGCGACCTGGCCCTGGGCGGCGACGAGTTCATCTTCGACGTCCACACCCACCACGTCATGCCCGAGCGCCCCTGGCGCCAGAACGCGCCCCGCATCGCCGACATGATCCTGGGCCTGGTCCCGGCCGGCTGCGCGGAGGACGACCGCTACGACTGCCTCGACCGGGCCGCCTACCTCCACGACATGTTCCTGGCCAGCGACACCACCGTGGCCCTGCTCTCCGACGTGCCCAACAGCGGCCCCGACGACGCCCCCATGCCCTTCGACGATGCCCTGGGCACCCAGTCGCTGGCCGACTCGCTGACGACCGGTGGCGCCAGCCGGGTCCTGATCCACAACGTGATCGCGCCCAACTTCGGCCCGCTCCAGGCCCGACTGGATGACATGGCCGTCCGGGCCGACACCGGCAAGGTGGCGGCGTTCAAGGTGTACAC
>JBBSME010000131.1:0-8040 GCA_038233335.1 Acidimicrobiales bacterium
CCCTGTCCAAGACCACCGCCCCACCCCGGGCCATCAACCGGGCCTTCAACAAGAGCGACCGTCCGGAGATTCTCGGTGAGGCAACGAACTAGCCCTCCCGGAGATTTTGACATGAGGCAACAGGGGCGGCCGGGCGCGGATGAGGAGACAGGAGCCACATGGCCGGTAGCCTCTCGCCTCGTGGCTTCTGGGGCATCCTTCGTGCGCCTGGGTCGAGCGAGGGGCCACCGCCACCTCCTGACCGGGTCGGCCATGCTCGTCGTCGGCGCGGGCATCCAGGCCGCGTCCGGCGCCATCTTCTGGTTGATCGCGGCCAAGCTGGACACCACCGGCGACGTCGGCGACGCGGCCAAGCTGTTCCAGTCGGTGCTCTTCGTGACCTACCTGGCAGGGCTGGGCCTGCCGGTGGCACTGGCCCGCTACGCCGCCAACCGCAACCCCGACAGCGATGTCACCTTCACCTGGGCCGCCATCGCGACCACCGCGGCGGGGGCGTTGATGGGCCTGGCCTACGTCGTCGCCCTGCACTCGTCGGCCACCGAGGTCCTGACCGACTGGAACCTGGTCGGCGGCCCGCTCCTCTTCTCGCTCATGGTGGCGGGCGCCGCCCTGTCGATGATCGCCGACGTGCGCTGCATGACGGCCCGGCGCTGGAACCTGGTGATCATCCGCATCACCCTGGTCGGCCTGGCCCGCTTCCCCCTGCTGTTCCTCATGCGCGACGGCGACCACCGCGGACTGTGGCTGTTCCTGTTCGCCACCGCCCCCATGGCGGTGTCGGGAGCACTGAGCGCGGCCTTCGCGCCCCGGCTGGCCGGCGGACGGCTCCGCCTCGGCCCCCGTCCCGAGGCCACTCACTCGGCCGTGCGCTACTCGGCGGTCAACTACCTCTCGCAGCTGGCCTACCAAGCCCCCTACTTCGCCCTGCCGGTCATCGTGTTGACCTTCGTGAGCTCCGACAGCTACGCCAGCTTCAACGTGGCCTGGGGCATCGTGGCGGTGGCCTTCTACGTGCCCACCGCGCTCGGTCAGGCGCTGCTGGCCGAGGGCGGGCGAGACGGTGCGCACCTCCGCTCCCAGGTCCGCCTGGCCATTTGGTTGGCCCTGGGCCTGATGACCGTCGGCGCCGTCGTGACCTACTTCGGGCGCGATGTGGTGACCACCATCTACGGCGCCGACTACTCCGAGGCGGCGCGGGTCCTTCCGGCCATGGTCGCAGCAGGCATCCCCTGGGCCATCACCTCGCTGCTCCTGTCGGAGGTCCGCATCCTCCACCGCCACGCGGCGACGGTGGTCATCACCCTCGGCCTCACCACCGCCATCGTGATCCCCGCCCTGATCCTCGTCCCCGGTCAAGGCATCGACGGGGCCAGCGTGTCCTGGCTCATCGGCAACCTGGTGGCCGCCGGCATCGCCCTGGTGGCGGTGCAGCTGAGCCGCAGCAAGCTCCGGGCCGACGACCCCTCCCTGTCGCTCCCGGCCACGGCGGCCGATGCCGCCGAGGTCGGCATCACCCTGGCCGAGCACTCGGCCTGAACCCGCATCTCCGGCGTTGGTCACGACGAGCAGCTAGCACTCGGGTCTTGCGACTCTCGGGGCCACGTCAGCCGCGCCGGTCGACAGCCGGTTCGGGTGCGCCTCGGCGCTCGTCATCCGGGCCGTGCACCATGGACGAAGATCGAGACCGTGACCGACGTCGAGGTGGACGATCCCGAGGATCCGCGGATCGCGGTGTTCATGGGGCTGCGCGACCACGACCTGCGGCGTCGCCGAGAGGAGCCCGGGGGCGACATGGAGGGCGTGTTCGTCGCCGAGGGCGCCCTGGTGGCGGGCCGGGCGCTGGCCGCCGGGTACCGGCCCCTGTCGGTGTTCGTCGACGCCGCACGAGACGACCCGCTCCCGACCGGTCTCGCGGCCGAGGTCCCGGTGCACCGGGCCGGGCCCGAGGTGATCCGCGCCGTGACCGGCTACCAGACCCACCGCGGCGCGCTGGTGGCGTTCGCCCGACGGCCGCTCCCGGACGTCGGGAGCGTGCTGGCCGGAGCCCAGAGGGTGATCGTCGGCGAGGCGATCGTGAACCCGACCAACCTGGGCGTGATCCTGCGTAGTGCGTCCGGCCTGGGCTTCGACGCCCTGGTGCTGGACCCCTCGTCCTGCGATCCGCTGTACCGCCGGGCCAACCGGGCCTCGATGGGCGAGGGGTTCGGTCTGCCCCACACCCGTCTGGCCCCGCTCCCCGGCGGCCTGGCGCCGCTGCGCGAGGCCGGCTTCGCCCTGGTGGCCCTCACCCCCGCCGCCGACGCCCTCCCGTTGCCGGAGCTGGCCGCCCAGTTCGGTCCGGACGATCGCCTGGCCCTCGTGCTCGGATCCGAAGGGCCGGGCCTGACCGCCGCGACCGAGGCCGCGGTCGACCTCCGGGCCCGCATCCCTCTGGTCCCCGGCGTCGACTCCCTCAACGTGGGCGTGGCCGCGGGCATCGCCTGCTACGCCCTGGGCCGACTCGGCTGACGAACCTCAGCGCGGCCACGGGCCGCGAACCACAACGGTGAGCTCAGCTCCGCCCCGGGTTCGAGGGCCACTCGATGCGGCGGGCCACCTCGTCCACGTCGACGGCGAGCACTGCACTGTGGTCAACAGGCTGGTAGGCACCGCCGACGAGCGCCATCCATGCCACCGACCGCACCGACGGATCCACGACGACCACCTCCTCGACGCCTCGCCTGGCGTAGAAGTCCAGCTTCTCCCAGGACTCGTCATCGGGGGAGACGACCTCGATCACCAGCGCGGCGGTGGGGACCCAGGTCTCGTCCACCGCCCCCCGCAGGAGCCCCCGGTCCGGCACTCGGTAGTCGTCGGGCTCACCCAGGTTGAACGGGCTCGTCATGACCAACCCAGCCTGTTCGGCGAGCGGCCAGAGGAGGACCGTCAGCTGGCTGTCGAGGCGGCCGTGGATCGGGTGCGGGGCTGGCGCCATGTGGTACTCGCCCTCCCAGATCTCGTCGTAGAGGTCGGCGCCGGTCGCCCGCCGTCGCTCGATCTCCTCCGCCAGTGGCCGGGGCACGGGTCCCAGCACGACCGTTCGCATGGGGCTCAGGGTACCAAGGCATCAACGCTCCCGACCGGGACGCGATCGGACCGTGGTCGAAGCCGGGGCGCCTACCCTGCCGCTCGTTCGTCCCGCCTCCCGGAGCCCGCCATGATCCTCGACCGCTTCCGCCTCGACGAGAAGGTCGCCATCGTCACCGGTGCCGGACAGGGCATCGGCCGGGCCACCGCCCTGGCCCTGGCCGAGGCCGGCGCCGACGTGGTGGTTGCGGCGAGGACTGAGTCGGACATCGAGGAGGTCGCCGCGGCCATCGCAGCCATGGGACGGCGGGCGCTGCCGGTGCCCACCGACGTGATGGACGACGACGCCCTCGATCGGCTCGTCGTCACCGCGGTGGCGGAGATGGGCCGGCTGGACCTGCTCGTGAACAACGCCGGGGGCACGCCGCCCCGCGCCGCAGTCGACACCAGCCGCGGCTTCATGGAGCGCGCGCTGTCGTTCAACGCCATCAGCCCCTTCCTGCTGTCGGTCCGGGCCGCCCAGGCCATGGTCGACACCATCGGCTCCGGGGCGATCCTCAACGTGTCGTCGCGATCGAGCCAGCAGGTCGTCCCCGGGTTCACCGCCTACGGCACGGCCAAGGCGGCCCTGAACAAGGTCACGACCAGCCTGGCCGTCGAGTGGGCGCCCCGTGTGCGGGTCAACGCGCTCTCGGTCGGTGCCGTCGCCACCCGGGCGCTCGACGTGGTCCTCGACGACGACGGGATGCGCCGCACCCTCGAGGCGGGCACGCCCATGGGTCGGGCCGGGGATCCCGAGGACATCGCCGCCGCCGCCCTGTGGCTGCTGTCCCCGGCCAGCGGATGGGTCACAGGGAAGATCGTGGAGGTCGACGGCGGCGCCGAGACCCCCTCCCTCAGCCTCCCCATCGCCCCCCTCGAACCCTCGACCTGACCCTCTGAGCAGCTCGATCACACTCGAGGGAACGGAGCGAGCGCAGCGAACGAGTGACCTCGAAACCTAGAGAGGTAGGTCTCCCGTCGCGGTGCGGGTGGAGCCATGGTCCTTCCACGCGGCGATGGTCCGCTGGGCGATGCGCATCTGGTGGACCTCGTCGGCGCCGTCGGCGAAGCGGGCCCAGCGGGCGTGCTGGTACATGTGCGCCAGCGGGGTGTCGGTGGAGTAGCCGAGCGCGCCGTGGACCTGGATCGACCGGTCGATGATGCGGCCGAGGGCGTTGGCCACGAAGTGCTTGGCCATCGACACCTCGCTCTTGAAGTCGACGCCGGCGTCGATCTTGGACGCGGCGTGCAGCACCATGAGCTTCGACTGGTAGAGCTCCATGGTCGAGTCAGCGATCATCCACTGGATCCCCTGCTTCTCGGCCAGCAGCGAGCCATGGGCGAAGCGGTCGAGGGACCGCTCGACCATCATGTCCAGCGCCATCTCGGCCTGGGCGATCCACCGCATGCAGTGGGCCAGGCGGGCCGGGCCCAGTCGGTACTGGCCGAGGAGGTGACCCTGGCCCCGACCGCCGAGCATCTTGTCCTTGTGGACGCGGAGGTCCTCGATGCGGATCTCGGAGTGCCCGGTCGAGCCGTGCATGGTCTCGATCTGGCGCACCTCGGTCCAGCCCTCGGACGGGATGTCGACGATGAACGCGGTGTTGGCCGCCTGGGGCAGGTCGGGGTCGTCCTCGGTGCGGGCCATGAGGATGGCGAACTTGGCCCGGTGGGCGTTGGAGATGAACCACTTGTGCCCGTTGATGACCCACTCGTCGCCGTCCTGGTAGGCGTGGGTCTGGATCAGGGTCGGGTCGGAGCCGGCCACCTCGGGCTCGGTCATGGCGAAGCAGCTCATGGCCTTGCCCTCGCAGAGGGGGCGGAGGTACTGCTCCTTCTGCTCGTCGGTGGCCCAGTGGAGCAGGGTGTGCATGTTGCCCTCGTCGGGGGCCATGCAGTTGAGGGCCCACGGGCCCCAGGTGGCCTTGGCCGCCTCGGCCTGGACCATGGCCAGGCCGACGTGCCCGAGCTCCATGCCCCCCCACTCCTTGGGCATGTGGGGCATCCACAGCCCGGCCTCCTGGGCCGCGACCCGCAGGTCGATCAGGTTCTTGACGTACTCCTCGCGCTGCGCCTTGGTGTCCAGCGCCGCGATCCGCTCGTCGCCGGGCTTGACCACCTCGTCGACGAAGGCCCTCACCCGGAGGCGCAGCTCCTCGATCTCGGGCTCGAGGGTGAAGTCGATGGCCATGGTGGGTGCTCCAGGTCTGAGGGGATGGCCCGACTGGTCTACCGGATCTGCCCGAGGTGGTTCTTGATCGAGAGGCGCCCTGCTCCCGGTGCGGTCGCGACCTGGTCGGACGGCGCTCGACGGTCGACTCCCTTCAGGTCGCCAGTCGCGGGGTCGCGGGGCGGGGCGAGAAGGACCACCCGCCCGCGGGACGGGCGTGTGGCGCACCCCTCTCAACCCCGGTCGCCGGTCGGCGGGGGTGCCAGGCTGTCGCTCATGTCCCCCCACTCGAGCGCCCCGTCGCACCGGGCCGGCGTGGCGACCATGGTCCCGTCGGCCACCGACCTGGTCGTGGCCCTCGGAGGCGCCGACCGCATCGTCGGCACCAGCCACGAGTGCGACCACCCGGCCGTCACCGGGCGGCCGGTGCTCACCCGCTCGGCCCTGGCCTCGGCCCCCGAGCCGGGACGGGCCGCGGCCGATCCCGCCGCCCTCGACGCCGAGGTCGCGGCGGCGCGCGACGCAGACGCCCCGCTCTACCTGACCGACCGCGACGCCCTGCACCGCCTCGCGCCGGGGGTGGTGGTGGCTCAGGACGTCTGCGACGTCTGCGCGGTGACCGGAGACCAGGTGGCCTGCGACGTCCCGCCCGACACCGACGTGGTCCGCCTGGGCGCCGTGGACCTGGCCGGCCTGGCGACCGACCTGCGCTCCGTGGGCCAGGCCTTGGGGGGTGACGCGCCGAGCCGGGCGGAGGCCGAGGTCGCCGCCATCGGGCGGGAGCTCGACGCCGTGCGGCGCGCCGTCGCCGGACGCGGCCGGCCGCGGGTCCTGCTGCTGGAGTGGGGCGACCCACCCTTCATCGCCGGCCACTGGCTGCCCGAGCTGCTCGACGTCGCCGGCGGGGAGGACGCCCTGGCCCGACCGGGAGACCCGTCGCGCCGCACGACCTGGGAGGAGCTGGCCGAGGCCGATCCGGACGTGGTCGTGTTCCTGCCCTGCGGCTACGACCTCGCGGGTGCGGTGGCCGAGGGCACGGCGCTGCTGGCCCGAACGGAGGTGGCGGGCCTGCGGGCCGTGGCCGACGGAAGGGTGTGGGCCACCGACGCCACCCGACTCTTCTCCCGCTGCACGCCCGTGGTCCGCACCGCGGCTCGCGTGCTGGCCTCGATCCTCCACCCCGAGGCCGTCGGACCACCCGACCCGGCTGATGCTGCGCTCCTCGGGGTCGCCCGCGGGAACCCGTCGTGACCTCCACCCGTGCCCACCGGGAGATCCCGCCGCAAGGGGCGGGACCAGCCCCGCCGGATCCGCCAACCCCGCCGGGTCCGAGCGAGCCCGAGCACTCCGAGGAGTGGGCGCAGGAGGGGAGGGACCTGTCCCGCCGCGTCCAGTGGCGGGTCACGCTGGCCACGATCCTCACCAACCTCATCGGCGCGATCACCGTCGTCGCGTTCATCCTGTGGGTGCTGCCCGACGAGCCGATCGACGACAACCGCGGCGTGGTCCTGGTCAACCTCGCCCTCGGCGCGGTGTGGGCGCCCGGCGTCCTGGTGGTCGGCACCATCTGGGGGGTGCGGACCATGCGGTCGGGCCGGCAGTGGCTCCTCGACGGCAGAGCGCCCACCGACGCGGAGGAGCTGGCCGTCCTACGCGGCCCGCTCCGCCTCTTCCGCATGGAGATGGCGCTGTGGCTCACCTCGGCCGGCGTCTTCAGCATCACCAGCGGACTGGCCGAGCCCCGCCTCATCGCCCGGGTGATGCTGGCCGTCATCTTCGGCGGGCTCACCACCAGTGCCATCGCGTACCTGACGACCGAACGGCTGATGCGTCCCCTGGCCTCCCGGGCGCTGGCCGAGGGGACCCTGGAACGTCCCCGCCTCCCCGGGGTGACCGTCCGCCAGATGCTCACCTGGGGCCTGGGCTCGGGCGTGCCGGTCCTGGGCCTGGTGATCACGGGGATCTTCGCGCTGGTCGATGAGGACGCCACCCGGGTGTCGCTGGCGGTCACCACCATCGCCCTGGGCGGGACCACGCTGCTGGTCGGGGCCTGGACCACCCTGCTGAGCGCCCGCGGCGTGGCCGACCCCGTCCGGTCGGTGCGCCACGGCCTGGGGCGGGTGGGGGAGGGCGATCTGGACGTGGTCATCCCCGTCTACGACGGCAGCGAGATGGGCCTGCTGCAGGACGGGTTCAACCGGATGGTCGACGGCCTCCAGGAGCGTGAGCGCATGCGCGACCTCTTCGGTCGCCAGGTCGGCGCCGACGTGGCCCGCGACGCCCTCGCCCAGGACGTGCAGCTGGGCGGGGAGGAGCGCGAGGTGGCCATCCTGTTCGCCGACATCGTGGGCTCGACCCGGCTGGCGGTCGAGGTGACCCCGGCTGAGGTGGTCGATGTGCTCAACCGGTTCTTCTCCGTCGTCGTGAGCACGGTCGACGACCACGGCGGCTGGATCAACAAGTTCCAGGGCGACGCCGCCCTCGCGATCTTCGGCGCGCCCGGCGACCGGGCCGACCCCGCCGGGTCGGCTCTGGCCGCGGCGCGAGCCCTGGCCCGCCGACTCCGTGAGGAGGTGCCCGACTGCGAGGCGGGGATCGGGGTGTCGTTCGGCACCGCGGTGGCCGGCAACGTCGGCGCCGAGGAGCGCTTCGAGTACACCGTGATCGGCGATCCGGTGAACGCCGCCTCCCGCCTCACCGAGCTGGCCAAGGGGACGCCCGACAAGGTGCTGGCCTCCGGATCGGCGGTGAGGGCGGCGGAC
>JBBSME010000132.1:0-7965 GCA_038233335.1 Acidimicrobiales bacterium
ACGATGATGTCGCCGATCGAGGCGTAGCGCCGCTTGGATCCCCCCAGCACCTTGATGCAGAGGATCTCCTTCGCCCCACTGTTGTCCGCGATTCGCAGACGCGATTCCTGTTGAATCATCGGGCCCGCTCCAGGACCTCGAGGAGGCGCCAGCGCTTCAGCTTCGACATCGGGCGGGTCTCCTGGACCCGGACCAGGTCGCCGACCTTGAGGTCGTTGGCCTCGTCGTGGGTGTAGAGCTTGGTCGAGCGTTTCACCGTCTTGCCGTACAGGCGGTGCCGGTACTGCGACGTGACGGTGACGACCGCGGTCTTGTCCATGGCCGCAGAGGTGACGGTGCCCTCCCGCACCTTGCGGGGGTTGGCGCGCTCGGCGGTCTCGGTCTCGGTGCTCATCGGCTGATCTCCTCGGACTGGGCCTCGGCCTCGGCGATCTCACGCCGCCGGAGCTCGGTCAGGATGCGGGCCACCTGGCGGCGGGCGGCGTGGATGGCGGCGCCGTTCTCGAGCTGTCCGGTCGCCCGGCGGAAGCGCAGGTTGAACAGCTCCTCGCGCGTCTCGGTGAGCTGTTCGTCCAGCTCTGAGTCGCTGATGTCGATCAGGTTCTCCTTGGCCATCAGAACTCCACCTCCCGGCGGACGAAGCGAGCCTTGATCGGAAGCTTCTGGATGGCCCGGTCGATGGCCTCCTTGGCGACGACCTCGTCGGAGTACGACAGCTCGAAGAGGACGCGACCGGGCTTGACCACCGCGACCCAGCGCTCCGGGTTGCCCTTGCCCGAGCCCATGCGGGTCTCGGCCGGCTTCTCGGTGACGGGCTTGTCGGGGAAGACGTTGATCCAGACCTTGCCACCGCGCTTGATGTGGCGGGTCATGGCGATGCGGGCGGCCTCGATCTGGCGGGCGGTGACCCAGCCGGGCTCGAGGGCCTGGACGCCGTAGTCGCCGAAGGTGACGGCGGTGCCACCCTTGGCCGGACCGGTGGTCCGACCGCGGTGGGTCTTGCGGTGCTTGACCTTGCGGGGCATCAACATGATCAGTCAGCGTCCCCGGGTCGGAAGTGGGGGGTCTCGTGGTGCTCGCGGACGGAGCGCTCGATGGCCTCCTCCTCCTCGAGCAGCTTCTCGAACTCGGGGTCGGCCTCGCCCAGCAACGGCTTGGGCTCCTCGCCCTCCGCCGCGGGGGCGGCGGCGTCGTCGGCCTCGGCCCCCGGAGCAGCAGGGGCGGGACGACGGCCCTTGGAGGACACGACCGCCGGCTTGGGCGCACCGGCGTTGGCGCCGGAGGTCTCGCCCACGGCCATGGCCGCCTCCTTGGTGATCTTGTCCTCGGCCGCGGCCTTGTAGGGCAGGATGTCGCCCTTGTAGATCCAGACCTTGACGCCGATGCGACCGGCGGTGGTCTTGGCCTCGCGGAAGCCGTAGTCGATGTCAGCCCGGAGGGTGTGCAGCGGCACCCGGCCCTCGCGGTACCACTCGGTGCGGCTCATCTCCGAGCCGCCCAGGCGGCCCGAGCACTGGACCCGGATGCCGAGGGCGCCGGCCTTCTGCGCGTTCTGCACGGCCCGCTTCATGGCCCGGCGGAAGGCGACGCGCCCGGCCAGCTGGTCGGCCACGCCCTGGGCGATGAGCGCCGCGTCGAGCTCAGGCTGCTTGATCTCCTGGATGTTCAGCTGGACCTTGTTGTTGCCGGTGATCCTGGTCAGCTCGGCCCGCAGCTCGTCGGCCTGGGCGCCCCGGCGACCGATGACGATGCCCGGGCGGGCGGTGTGGACGTCGATGCGGACCCGGTCCCGGGTGCGCTCGACCTCGATGCGGCTGATGGCGGCGTGGGGCAGCGCCGTCATGATCATGTCGCGGACCTTCCAGTCCTCGATCACGAGATCGGCGTACTCATCCCGACCGGCGAACCAGCGCGACTTCCAGTCGGTGGTGACGCCGAGGCGGAACCCGTAGGGGTTGACCTTCTGGCCCATTACTCGGTCTCCTCATCGGAGGTGGTGTCCTGCGCGTCCGAACCGCCAGCCGGCTCGAAGCCGGCCTCCTCGGCGGCATCGGGCGTGGCGAACCACACCTCGGCCTTCGTCTGCTCGTACCACTGGCTGCCGGGCACGTGGAACTTCTTGGAATCTTCGTTGCCCTTGATCTCGAAGCCCTCAGGGGCCTCGGTGCCGTCCTCGTCGACGAGGGGGTGGGCGCCGGGGGGGGTGGCCTCCGCGTCGACCGCGGCCTCATCGGCGTCGTCGGTGGGGTCCTCGACGCTGCCGACGGCCTCGTCGACGGTGGCCTCGGCCTCGGTGACCTGGGCCTCGGGTGTCTCCGACGCATCCTCGGTCGTCTCGTCCTCGGGCCCGTCGGCCTGCTTCGACTTGGCCACGCGGGCCCGACGATCGGCGGCGGGGCTGCGACGACGGCCGCCTCGGCCGCCCTCGGTGGTGAGACCCTGCTGGTTCTTCTCTCGCCAGCGACGGAGCTCGTCGTCGTCCATGCGGCCCACGATCACGGTGATGTGGCAGGTCCGCTTGCGGATGCGGGTGGCCCGGCCCCGGGCCCGCGGCCGCCAGCGCTTGAGGGTCGGGCCCTCATCCGCGTAGCAGGCCACGACCTTGAGCGTCTCGCCGTCCTGGCTGTCGTTGGCCTCGGCGTTGGCCACGGCCGAGGCCAGGGCCTTGCGCACGATGCGGGCCACGTCGCGCTCGGTGAAGGCCAGGACCTGGTCGGCGTCGGCCACGTGGAGGCCGCGCACCAGGTCGAGGACCTCACGGGCCTTGTAGGCCGAGACCCGCACGTAGCGGACCTGGGCCCGGGTCCCCGGGCGCTCGTTCGTCTTGGTTCCGAACGCACTCATCGCCGCTTCACCGACCTCTCCTGACCGGCGTGGAAGCGGAAGGTGCGGGTGGGGGCGAACTCGCCCAGCTTGTGACCGACCATCGACTCGGTGATGTACACCGGGACGTGCTTGCGCCCGTCGTGCACAGCGATGGTGTGGCCCACCATGTCGGGGATGATCGTGGAGCGGCGAGACCAGGTCTTGATGACCTTCTTCTCGCCCTTCTCGTTGAGGGTGTCGACCTTGGTCAACAGGTGCCCGTCGACGAACGGACCCTTCTTGAGTGAACGGGGCATGACCTACCTCCGCGAGCCGCGGGTGCGGCGGCGCCGGACGATGAGCTTCTGGGACGGCTTGTTGGTGTCGCGGGTGCGGCCCTCGGGCTTGCCCCACGGGGAGACGGGGTGGCGACCACCGGAGGTCTTGCCCTCGCCGCCACCGTGCGGGTGGTCGACGGGGTTCATGGCCACGCCACGGGTCTGGGGGCGGACGCCCTTCCAGCGGTTGCGGCCGGCCTTGCCCACCTTGATGAGCTCGGCCTCGGCGTTGCCGACGATGCCGACGGTGGCCCGGCAGTCGATGGGTACCCGGCGCATCTCTGAGCTGGGCAGGCGCACCGTGGCGAAGTCGCCCTCCTTGGCCACCAGGCGGACGCTGGAGCCGGCGCTGCGGGCCATGCGGCCGCCACCGCCGGGCTTGAGCTCGATGTTGTGGATGGTGGTGCCCACCGGGATGTAGCGCATGGGCAGGGCATTGCCGGAGCGGATCTCCGAGCCCTGGCCGGACTGGAGCATGTCGCCGACCTTCACGTCCCGCGGGGCGAGGATGTAGCTCTTGGCCCCGTCGACGTAGTGCAGCAGCAGGATGCGACAGTTGCGGTTGGGGTCGTACTCGACCGCGGCGACCTTGGCCGGCACGCCGTCCTTGGTGCGACGGAAGTCGACCTGGCGGTACTGGCGCTTGTGGCCTCCGCCCTTGTGGCGGGCCGTCTTGCGGCCGCCGTTGTTGCGGCCGCCGGTCTTGGGGTTCGGGCCGATCAGCGACTTCTCGGGACGGTCCTTGGTGACCTCACCGAAGTCGGAGGAGGTCTGGAACCGGCGAGCCGGGCTGGTGGGCTTGCGCTTGCGAAGGGCCATGTCGTCCTCTCCCTCAGTTCTCGAACAGGTCGATCGAGTCACCCTCGGCGAGGGTGACGATGGCCCGCTTGCTGCTGGCCTTGGAGCCGAGCTTGCCGGTGCGGCGGTTGCGCACCGACTTGCCCCGGCGGTTCAGGGTGTTCACCCGGAGCACCTTCACGTCGAAGATGGACTCCACCGCGTCGTGGATCTCGGGCTTGGACGCCGTGGGGTGGACGATGAACGTGTACTGGTTGGTCTCGAGCAGGGCGTAGGACTTCTCGCTCACGACCGGCTTCAGGATGACCTGGCGGGGGTCCTTCATCACTCCTCCTCCGAACCGGCATCAGCGACGGGGGCTTCGACGTGGTCCTCGGAGGGCTCCGGGGCCTCGACCGCGTCGGCGGGGACGGTGGGCACCTCGTCCCGATCGCCCGGCGCCCCGCCGCGGGCCGCAGGCTGTCCGGAGGCCTTCGTCGTCCCCTGGCCTCCTCGCGAGAGCGGGGTGTCGGCGGGGACGGTGCCCGGGGTGAACACGACCCAATCGCTGACCAGGATGTCGTAGGCGTTGAGCTCCGACGGGGTCAGGATGTGGACGTCGCCCAGGTTCCGGAAGCTCTTCCAGGTGGCGTGGTCGTCGGGCTTGAGGACCAGCAGCACCTTGCCCTCGATGCCGAGGTCGGCCAGGGCGGCCACGGCCTGGGCCGTCTTGGGCGCATCCCAGCCGAAGTCGACGACCTTGACCTTGCCGTCCGAGGAGCGGTCCGACAGGGCCGAGCGCAGGGCCAGGCGCACCATCTTCTTCGGGGTGCGCTGGGCGTAGGAGCGGGGCTTGGGCCCGTGGGCCACGCCGCCGCCGGCCCACTGCGGGGAGCGGATGGAGCCCTGACGGGCTCGGCCGGTGCCCTTCTGCTTCCAGGGCTTGGCGCCGCCGCCGGCCACCTCGGCCCGGGTCTTGGTGGACTGGGTGCCGGCCCGACGGGCGGCCAGCTGGGCGGTGACGACCTGGTGGAGCACCGCGCCGTTGGGCACGATGGCGAACACGGAGTCGTCGAGGTCTGCGGTGGTGGTCTTCTTGCCCTTGGCGTCGACCACGTCGATCTTGGTCATCAGGACCCCTTCCCGGCCGGCGTCTTGACCGAGTCGCGCACGAGGACCAGCCCGCCCTTGGGCCCGGGCACCGCGCCCTTGATGAGGAGCAGGTTGCGCTCGGCGTCGGTGCGCACGACCTCGAGGTTCAAGGTGGTCACCGTCTCGCCGCCGGTCCGGCCAGCCATCTTCTGGCCGCGGAACACGCGGGCGGGGGTGGCGCAGGCGCCGATGGCGCCGGGGGCCCGGTGCACCCGGTGGGCGCCGTGGCTGGCCCGCTGGCCGGCGAAGCCGTGGCGCTTCATGACGCCGGCGAAGCCCTTGCCCTTGCTGACGGCGGTGACGTCGATGCGCCCGCCCTCGGCGAGGACATCGACGCTGAGGGTCTGGCCGACCTCGTAGTGCGTGACGTCGTCGATGCGAAGCTCGACCAGGCGAGGCCCGGGCTCCACGTCGGCCGAGGCGAACTGGCCGGCCACCGGCTTGGACAACTTGGTGGCCTTCTTGGCCCCGAAGGTGACCTGGAGGGCGCTGTAGCCGTCGCGCTCGGGCGTCTTGATGCTGACCACGCGGACCGGCTCGACCTCCAGGACCGTGACGGGGACGACGTTGCGCTCCTCGTCCCAGACCTGGGTCATGCCGAGCTTTGACCCGACGATCGCTGTGGTTGCCATGTCTCTCTCTTCTCGCGGAGGAACGGGCGGTCCGTTCACGCGGACGCTCCGCTCGGGCGGGCCCGGCGGAGCGTTGTCTCGGTTGTGCCTGGAGGTTCCCGGCCGAGAGATCGGGCGCTCCAGGACGTCGGTTGGGGGTGGCTGGTCGCTGCTCGGTCCGAGGACCGGGTCAGCTCCCATGCACGAAGGGGACACTGTACCGAGGGGCACGGCGCGCGTCCAAGCCCGGGCTCCCGGCACCGACGCGGGAGGTGAACAGGGCGGGGACCGACCGGTGAGGCCTGGTCAGTCCGAGGGCCGACGCGACCGCAGCGCGCCGCGCAGATCGCGACCCCGAGCGAACCCGCGCTCGGTGATCTGGTCGACCGATCGCTGGGCCAGGTCCCACTCGTCCGCGTCGGCCACCTCGACCAGGGCGCGCAGGTCGTCGGCATCGGTCGGTCGCCGCCGATCGTCCTGGGCCAACACCTTCATGGCCATGAGGTGGCCGACACGGGCCACCGGGACCTCGAGGGCGGATGGGCCCCGCAGCTGCTCGGCCCCCCTGGCGGCCTCAGGCTCGATGCCGCTGGAGGCGAAGAGGACGTCGGTCAGCGTTCCGCTCCAATCCGGATGAGCCAGACGCACGGTGGCCAGGCGACCCGACGGGTCGTGTTCCACGACGGCACTGACGCTGTACCCAGCCCGCAGCATGTCGACCACGGCTGACTCGGCGTCGGCGTCATCGGCGACCGCGACGGCCACATCCACATCCCGGGTGAGACGGGGGTTGGCCCGCAGAGCGACCGCCAGCCCACCGACGAGAGCCCACGTCCGCTGCTGGTCGACCAGGCACGCGGCGACGTGGTCCAGGCAGCGCTCCAGATCCGTCGTCATCGGGCCGGGCGAGCCCGCACCCGCCCTCCGACATCGCCCATCGGTGCACCCGGGCGCTCGGCGCGCCATCGGCGCACCACCGCGTCCACCTCGGCCGCGTCGGCCTCCGGACGGTCCCTCAGGTGGCGCTGAGCCCGCATCCGACCGCCCACCTCGAACAGCTCGAAGACGATCTCCAGCCGACGGGCAGGTGAGAGCTCGGCGTCGACCAGTGGAAGCTCATCGACGACAGGCGCCGTGCGACGCCAACCGTCGACATCGTCACTGCTGTCCGCGGTCACCCGGGCAGTCTACTCCTGGGTCCTCCGTCCGGTCCTGGCCCTGACCGGTCAGACTGGGCCACGGGCGACGCACCGGATGGCTGTCCAACCTCCACCTCGGTGCCCGCGAGGAGGGCGGGGCGGGACTGGTCATGGTGGGCAAGACGTTCAAGGGCCTCAGAGACGAGCTCCTGAACTGGCAGACCGCTCAGCTCCAGGGCCCACCTTCGGGGAGGAGCGGTGGGGCGGCCCATAGACAGGGGTGGTCCGCGTCCGACCGGAGCTGGTGGTGGAGGTGGCGGTCGACGGCGTCCAGCGCTCGACCCGCTACCCCGGCGGCGTGGCCCTGCGCTTCGCCGGGTGGTGCGCTACCGCCCCGACAAGGCGGCCACCGAGGCCGACACCATCGCCACGGTGCGCGCCATCAGAGCCGGGTGACGACGGGCCGGAGCCCCCACCTCACGCCTCCCCGTCTGCCACCCTTTGGCCATGAAGTCCTTGGGCGTCATCCTCGGCTACCTCGCGGGATCCTCCCGGCAGCGCAACCTGCGGCTGGTGGGGGCCCTGGTGGCCGTCCTGGTGGTCCTGGTCGTCGCCTACACCGTCGTGTTCCACGTGCTCATGGCCCGCGAGGGCCAGGACCACAGCTGGGCGACCGGCGTCTACTGGACCCTCACGGTGATGTCGACCCTCGGCTTCGGCGACATCACCTTCCAGTCCGACGCCGGTCGCATCTTCTCGGTGGTCGTGCTCGTGAGCGGCGCCCTGTTCATCCTGGTCCTGCTGCCCTTCGTGTTCATCCAGTTCGTGTTCATGCCGTGGGTGGCGTGGCGCGACGCCAACCGCACCCCGCGTCGCCTCCCGGAGGACACGGCCGGCCACGTCGTGTTGGTGGGAGAGGGCCCGGTCATCGGGGCGGTCGTGCGCCGGGCCTCCGACGCCGGTGTCCCCTACGTGCTGATCGAGCCCGACCCGGTCGAGGCCCTGGCCCACCACGACGCCGGCCACCGGGTGATGGTCGGCGACCTGGACAACCCCGACACCTACCGGGCCGCCCGGGTGGGGGCCGCCGCCCTGGTGGCCACCACCTGCAGCGACCCGGCCAACACCAACATCGCCTTCACC
>JBBSME010000133.1:0-7878 GCA_038233335.1 Acidimicrobiales bacterium
ACCATCGGCGAGGCCACCGAGCTGGGGTCCGGGTTCCGCATCGCCATGCGCGATCTGGAGATCCGCGGCGCGGGCTCGCTGCTGGGCACCGGCCAGTCCGGCCACATCGCGGCGGTGGGCTACGACCTCTACGTCCAGATGGTGTCCGAGGCGGTGGCCGAGCTGAAGGGCGAGGAGCGCCGGGAGCCGGCCGAGGTCAAGCTCGACCTGCCCCTCGACGCCCACCTGCCCGACAGCTACGTCCCCCGGGAGGACCTGCGCCTGGAGGCCTACCGGCGCCTGGCCACCGTCACCGCTCGCTCCGAGGTCGACGACATCCGGGCCGAGTGGGAGGACCGCTACGGCCCGGTGCCGGACCCGGCGGCCCAGCTGCTGGAGATCGCCCGCCTGCGGGCCGAGGCCCACCGCATCGGCGCCCGGGAGATCAACGTCACCAAGGGTCCGGCCTTCGGTGGCCCGGCCTACACCGCTCGCGTGTCGCCGGTGGTGCTCAAGCAGAGCCAGCAGATCCGCCTCCAGCGCCTGTTCAAGGGGGCGATCTACAAGGAGGGCACCGAGATGCTGATGCTGCCCATCCCCAAGACCCCCGACCTGGCCGGCACCCTGGTCGACCTCCTCCGTGAGCTCATCCCCCCGGCCTGACCCAGCGGCGGGCTTGTTCTGCGCTGACCGACTGGCCGGATCGGTTCTGTGGCATCCCGCGGCCTCTCCCCGTAGCGGTCCCGAGAATGGTCGTCCTGGCGACCAAGATCGGGACCAGTTCGAGGGTGGGCGGTCAGGGCCCACCGAGGTCGTCGGAACCGCTTGAGAGGCACCCGATCGGCTCGCCCTCGGCATCGAAGCCCTCGACCCGCATCGGCGACATCGTCTCCGGCACGGTCATCCCGGGGACAGAGCCGCACAGGGCGAAGCCGGGATCGTCCACGAAGACCACCGCGGTCCAGAGGTCTCCGCCGGGAACGGCCACGACGGGCGCGTCGGCCTCGTCGGTCGCGGTCGTCACCCGGACCGACGACACCTCCTCGGGGGTCACAACGATGACGAAGTCCGAGAGGTGGGCGTCGCGGTCCGCGAACCAGACCGCATCGTTGATCGACCCGCCCCGCCGGTCGTGCAGCTGCGGCTTCGGTTCGAGAGCTTGAGGCAGGTGTCCACCTCCGGCGGGACGCCTGGTCCCGGGTCGGCGGCTGCGGGCCCGTTGCTCGGCGCTCCGTCTGCAGCAGCCACTCGAGGCCATCGACCTCGTCGCGGGCCAGCTCCGTCCGCCCCGGGTCCGGGTTCAGACCGGGGCCACCGGTGGCTTCGATCACGAACGCGTCCCAGGACTCCTGGTCGGTCGGCTCCACCGTCTCGACCAAGGCCCGCATGTCGGCCTCGCTGGTGGGAGCGGCGCCGCTGCTGCGAGCCACCACCACGTCGCCCCAGCCGGTCTCGGCGACCACCGTGCGCGACCGGAAGTCGCTCTCGTCGCTGGTCCCGTCGATGATCACCGCGGCGCGGCTGGCGACCTCGGTCCGCTGGACGATGGGGTCGAGCCCGGTGATGAACGGCTCCCATCCGTCGATGCCCACCGCGGCCACGTCGATCGCCTGGCCCGGCAGGGTGGACACCAACAGCTCGGTGTCGCCGGGTCCACCCCAGGCCACGCTGTGGGCCGCGGGTGGCCCCGGCACCTCGTCGCTGTTCGGGCGGACCCCTGACCGGAGGGCGACCAAGGCGGCGGCGTCGACGGAGCCCACGACCTGGAGGCCGGGCACGTCGACCTTGGGTGCCTTGGTCCGACCGCCCGAGGCGTCGACCTGGTCGTGGATGGCCAGCATCTCGTCGCGGGTGGCGGCGGGGGAGGTCACCCGGATGGCGAGGCTGTCGTCCTGGGCCACCACGCCGCCGTCCCGCTGGGCAGGCTGCCGGTGGGCCCGAAGATCGCGTCCTGCCCCTCGTGGCTGAACTCGGTGCCCGGGTAGCCGGCCGAGGACTGGGACAACCCGCCCTGCTGGTCGGCGTAGCCGGTCAGGGCCACGACGACGACGTCGTCCCCGCCGGCCGTGCCATCGGGGGACAGTACGGTGTAGGGCTCGTCGGAGCCGCAGCAGTCCCAGCCCTAGAGCTGCTCGTCCGTCCCCCTCCCGGCGGTGACCAGTCGGTAGCCCTCGGGCGCGGGCCCCACGGTGAAGGGAGACGACTCGGCTGATGGCCCCGCACGGTCGCCGCCCGGCGCGGCGTCGGTGGTCTCGGGACCGGACCCGCAGTCGGCCAGGAGCAGGGTTGCGGCCAGGACGGCGGCAACGGAGCGACGCTGGCGCCGCCGCGCTGACCTCCCGACCGACGCGTGCATGGTGGTCCCGCTGCTCCTTCGCTTGGTGGCGCGAGCCTATGGCCGGCGTGCGCCTCCCTCGGCGCGCCCTCGTCCCGACGCTCAGTGCAGGCCGGGCACCCATCGCTCGGCTTCGGCCCGGACCGGGACGGTGGCCCCGAGGGAGCAGAGGACCCCGACCAGACCGGCCGCCACCCGCTGCACCAGGAGGTGGCGGGCGGGGACCCGAAGCTGGCGTTGGACCTTGGCCTGGGGCGTGCGGGGGTCCGACGACCGTCGGGTCAGCTCCTGGAGCCAGGACCGCTCGAAGGTGAAGTCCTCGTGGCGGAGCGGTTCGAGCACGGGGTCGACCAGGTCCAGCAGGGCGGCCGGGGCCACCCCCTGGTCCGGGATCAGCCCGACCCGTCGCGCCTCCGCCCCCAGAGCCCGCGCCTCCCGGTCCCGGCCGGCCACCAGCAGGGTTCCCAGGGCCGACGGCCAGCCGTCGGGCATCGGCTCCCACGAGCCGAAGTCGAGGACCACCAGGCGGCCGTCGTCCAGGAGGCGGAAGTTCCCGGGGTGCGGGTCGCCGTGCAGCCGCCCGACCCGGGCCGGGCTGGAGGCCAGGAGGCGCACCAGGAGCAGCCCGGCCCGGTCGCGTTGTGCCGTGCTGCCCTCGGCGATGACCTTCGCCAGCGGCGTCCCCCCGACCCACTCGCTGACCAGCACCCCGTCGGCCGCCTCGACCACGTCCGGCACGAAGATGTCCGGGTCGTCGCGGAAGGCCTCGGCGAAGGCCTCTTGGGTCTCCGACTCGCGGCCGTAGTCGACCTCGTCCAGCAGCCGGTCGTGCAGCTCGGCGAACAGGGCCCGGGGATCGAGCCCCGGGGCACCCACCCGCACCAGGGGAGCGAGGCGATCGAGCTGGCGCAGATCCGCCGCCAGGGCCTTCGCCGCGCCGGGGTACTGGACCTTGACCGCCACCGCTCGCCCGTCGTGCCAGGTGCCGCGGTGGACCTGGCCGATGCTGGCCGCGGCGGCGGGCCGATCGTTCACCTCCGTCAGCCTCCCGGCCCAGTCGGGCCCGAGGCCGTCGGCCAGGACGCGCCGCATGGTCGTCGCCGACATTGGTGGCGCGGCCTCCTGGAGGCGCACCAGCGCCTCCCGGTACGGCTCGGCCAGCTCGGCGGGCAGCGCGGCCTCCATGGCCGACATGGCCTGGCCCACCTTCATGGCCCCGCCCTTCAGCTCGCCCAGGACCCGGAACAGCTGGTCCGCGGTGCGCTCCTGCACCTCGCGGCTGACCATCTCGGCCGGGCGGCCGCCGATGCGCCGACCCAGCCCGACCGCGGCCCGCCCCGCGTGGGCGACGGGCAGCGAGGCCAGCCGGAGGCCGCGAGACCGCCGTGAGCGGGACCGCTCCGATGCTCCCCGGGGTTCGTCCTCGCGATCCATAGCGCCTCGCCTGGTGCGGCGGCCCCGGCGATCGACGCTCGATCACCGGCCCCCGGGTCGTCCCGGACTGTAGGTGGGGGCGGCGGACACCGGTATCGACCCTGCCGACTGCGGGGGGCGTGCGCCGGGCCCCTACCATCGGCGCCCGATGCCCCCTCCGACCTGTCCCCGGCGCCAGCCCCGCCGCGCCGCCCTCGCCCTCGGTGCCGCGATGGCCCTCGTCCTCGGCCTGAGCGCCTGCGGCGTCGGCCAGCCGCCGGCGGCCACCGTCAACGGCGCCGACATCTCCGCCGACCGGGTCGATGAGATCGTGGAGGCCTACGTCTCCGCTGACGCCGAGACCTACGGCCAGTTCGACGGCGTGGGCGACGACACGCTCTCCATGGATCCGGTGACCAACGTGCTGTCCAGCCTCATCGGGCAGGTCCTCCAGTCGGAGCTGGCCGCCGAGCGCGACGCCGTCCCCACCGAAGAGGAGCGGACGCAGGCCGAGGATGAGATCCGCACCAGCTTCGTGCAGGAGGAGACCCCCGCGGCCGAGGGCGAGACCAGCCCCTCCGATGCGATCAACACCGAGATCTTCGAGTCGCTGTCGCAGGACACCCGGGACTACCTCATCGACCTGCGGGCCGATGCCCTCGCCCTGACCCGCGTCGTCGGCGAGGAGACCGGCTCCACCGACGAGGCGGCTCGGGCCTACTACGACGAGAACCCGGAGCTGTTCCGGGTCCTCTGCCTGCGCCTCTTGGCCGTGGCCGAGCCTGACCTGCCCGCCATCCAGGACCGGCTCGACGCCGACGAGGACTTCGGCGAGGTCTCCGCCGAGGTGTCGATCGATCCGCAGATCGTCGAGTCGGTGCAGGGCCCGCCGCAGTGCACCGCGATCGGCCAGCTCCAGCAGCAGCTCGAGCCGACGGCGTTCGGGGAGCTGGCGGCAGGGGCCGAGGGCGACGTGGTCGGGCCCTTCGCCTACGACGCCGAGGGCAACGTGGTCCTGGTCGAGCTCCAAGCCGTGCAGACCACGCCGTTCGAAGAGGTCCGCGACCTCCTCCTGCAGCAGCTGCCGTCGGCGGGCGACCAGGCCGTCGCCGCGCTGCTCGAAGAGGAGGTCCCCGAGGCCGACGTCACCATCGATCCCAAGTTCGGCACCTGGAGCCCCGCCCAGGGGGTCGTGGTGCCGCCGGGCGGAGCCGACGATCCCGCGCCCACCGCGGAGGACCTGCCGCCAGTGGAGATCGAGGGCGTGGACCCGGCCGCTCCGCCCGGCTGAGGGCCCGCGTGGCCCCCCGCATCATCGCCTGCGGTTTGGGACCGGCCGGTGCCGACCTGGTCACCCGCGACACTGCGGACCTGCTGGCCAGCGGCCGCCCGGTGTGGGTGCGGACCGCTCGTCACCCCGCCGTGGCCGGGCTGATCCCGGGGGCCCCCAGCTACGACGCGCGGTACGAGTCCTCGGACACCTTCGCCGAGGTCTACCGGCGGATCGCCGACGACCTCGTCACCCAGGCCGGTGCGCTCGGGGAGGTGGTCTACGCCGTTCCCGGGTCGCCCCGGGTGCTGGAGCGCACCGTCGATCTGCTGGCCGAGCGAGCCGTCGCAGGGGAGGTCGACCTCGACGTCCGGCCGGCGCTGTCGTTCCTCGATCTGGCCTGGGTGCGCCTCGGGATCGATCCGCTGGAGGAGGGCGTGCGTCTGGTCGACGGCCACCGCTTCGCCACCCGCACCGCCGGCGAGCGGGGCCCGCTCCTGGTGGCCCACTGCCACAACCGTCGGGTGCTGTCCGACATCAAGCTGGCGGTCGAGCACCCGCCGAGCGAGCCGGTGTTGGTCATCGCGCGCCTGGGCGGGGCCGACGAGGCGATCACGGCGGTGGACTGGGCCGATCTCGATCGCAGCGTGGAGCCCGACCACCTCACCTCGCTCTACATCCCGGCGCTGGCCTCGCCCGTCGCGGCCGAGCTGGTCGACTTCGCCGAGCTGGTCCGGACCCTGCGGGAGAGCTGCCCCTGGGACCGGGAGCAGACCCACGTCACCCTGACCCGCCACGCCCTGGAGGAGGCCTACGAGGTGGTCGAGGCGGTCACCGCATGGGACGCGGCGATCGGCACCGAGGCCGAGGTCGACGCCGACGAGCACCTGGCCGAGGAGCTGGGCGACCTGCTGTTCCAGGTGGTGTTCCACGCCACCCTCGGGGCGGAGCGGGGTGCGTTCGACCTGGCCGACGTGGTCCGGGGCATCCACGACAAGCTGGTCCGCCGCCACCCGCACGTCTTCCCCCCGGAGGGGGTCGAGGGCGAGCCTGCGACCGACGTGGCCTCGCTCACCCGCACCTGGGAGGAGATCAAGCGGGCCGAGACCGGCCGCACCAGCGTGATGGACGGGCTCCCCGACGAGCTGCCCTCGCTGCTGTGGGCCCACAAGGTGCTGCGCAAGGCCGACGCCGCCGGCCACCCCTGGTCGCCGGCCGAGGCCGCGGCCGGCGACATCGCGGTGAACGACACCGACGACCTGGGTGAGCAGCTCCTGGCCCTGGTCCACGCCGCCCGCCAGGCCGACCTCGATCCCGAGACCGCCGTCCGCACGGCCGCGGCCCGGGTCCGCGACCGCGTCCGCGCCGCCGAGTCGGCCCCCGCCACCTCCCTACCCTCCCCGTAGCAGTGACCATTCGCGTTGCTGGGGCTGCGAGGATCGTCCTATCGGGGTTCGCCCAAGCCTGGGAGGATCTCGGTTGCCGTTGTCCCGGGCGATCTGACCCTTGTTAGGACCGACTTCGTGTCCAGGCGTTGACGTGTCGGTCGCCCGGGATGGCGGTGCCCTGCACCCGCCAGCCGGACGGGCAGTGACCTCATAGGAGCCTGATCCACCAGGTCCCATCGCAGTCCTGTCCTTCCCGACCGGCCGGCGGGCTCGACCATCGACCCCGCTGAAGGGAACAACAGCCATGCCCAGCCTCGCGCTCGCACGCACCGATGTCATCGTCGGTGTCGACACCCACAAGCACACCCACGTCGCCGTCGCATTGGACGGCCTTGGTGGCCGCCTCGACGAGCTCACCATCGCCGCCACCAACGACGGCTACGCCACCCTGATCGCGTGGGCCGACGCCCTGGGTCCGGTGCACGTCTACGCGGTCGAGGGCTGCGGGTCCTACGGGATCGGCCTGGCCCGTTTCCTACGCCGCCACGGCCACCCACCGGTCGAGGTGTCCCGTCCCCCACGGGCCGGGGCCCGGCGCATGTCAGGCAAGAGCGACGCCATCGACGCCGAACACGCAGCGCGGACCGTGCTGTCCGGGGAAGGGACCGTGACCCCGAAGCTCGCCGATGGCCAGATCGAAGCAATCCGCCTGGTCAAGATCGCCCGCGACACCGCCGTGAAGGCCCACACCACCGCCATCATCACCCTCAAGGCCGTGCTGGTGACCGCCTCCGATGACCTCCGGGCCAGGATCGAGCCGCTCACCGATCACAAGCTGGTCCTGGCCTGCGCTGCGCTCGACACCACCGGTGACATCGCCGACCCGGACGTCGCCATGGCCCACACCCTCGCCGCCCTCGCCGACCGGTACCTGTCCCTCCACGAAGAGATCAAGGCCCACACGGTGCATCTCAAGACCCTCACCCGACAGGCCGCGCCCGCCATGCTCGACGCGTTCGGTGTCGGCGTCGACATCGCCGCCCAGATGCTCATCACCGCCGGCGACAACACCGACCGGGTCCACAGCGAAGCCGCGTTCGCGAAGCTCTGCGGGGTCTGTCCCATCCCCACCGGATCCGGCCGCACCGACGGCACCTACCGGCTCAACCGAGGAGGCAACCGCCAAGCCAACGCGGCGCTCTACCGGGCCGTGATCGTCCGGATGCGCTGGCACGCCCCCACCATCGCCTACGTCGCCAACCGCACCGCCGAGGGCAAGTCCAAGAAGTTCATCATCCGCTGCCTCAAGCGCTACCTCATCCGCGAGCTCTATCCCCTCCTCCCCGCCACCAGCTCGGCCCCCGCCGCCCTCGAAGCCGCGTAGATCGCACTTGACGATCTATAGGAGCATCACCGCCGTGGCCGAATCGTTCTTCGCGACCATCAAGCGAGCTGATCGACACCCGCGCCTGGCCCACCCGGGCCGGGCTCCA
>JBBSME010000134.1:0-7552 GCA_038233335.1 Acidimicrobiales bacterium
AGCATCTGGATCATCGACAACATGATCGTGCGGTCCAGCGCGCTGGGGTAGCCGTTGGCCAGGAAGCCGAAGAACGGGTCGAAGTCGACGCTGCGCTGGAGCAACGTGCTGTAGTTCATCCCGGGCACACCCAGGACGCCGCGTCGGATGTCGGTGCCCAGGGCCACCACCGCGCCGCCGCTGATGCCGCCCTGGCTGTTGCCGTAGTAGAAGACCTCGCCGCCCGTGTCGGTCACCACGGATGCGCCCCCGTCGCCCTGGAAGGCGGGCGCGCTCCCCAGGCCGCCGGGCAGGGTCATCAGCCGACCCAGGACGAGGGTGTTGAGCAGCCCCTGCTGGTTGCGGTCGACCAGCTCGGAGAACCGGGACAGGTCGCTCAGGATCCCCAAGGTGTTGGGCAGGTCCTCCTCGGCCATGCCGACGTAGTCCGTGCCGCACAGCACCAGGTTGTGGGCCACCGCGAACTCCCGGGTGTACCCGGAGTTGGCCTGGCCCCCCGTGCCGAGCAGGCCGTGGCCGTAGAGGCTGGGCCGGGCCGGGGTGGTGCGGGCCGAGTCGGGGACGGTGCAGGTGAACGGGGCCGTGAAGGTGCCGTTCGGCTCCGGGAGGTCGTCGGGACCGAGGTTGAGGCGGGAGCCGGGGGCCCCGTCACCGGTCAGGTAGCTGGGGACCTCGAAGGTGCCGTCGACCCGGGTGGTGCCATCGTCCCTCGGCGTCGCGCTGGTGACGGTGAAGGGAGCCGCGGCCAGCCCGGCGGCACCGCCCAGGACCTCGTCGCGCATGTGGACCGCCCGCTCGGCCAGGTTGCGGGTGCTGGCCACGGTGAAGCTCCAGGCCAGGTAGGCGTCGCCCACGTCGAGCCCGGCATCACCCGCGGCCGCAGTGGCGAGCTTCGTCGACTCGCACTGCTCGCGCACCCGCCGGTAGGGGTGGGGCGCCTCGTCCAGGCAGCGCTGGTAGGTCGCCGGCGACGCCACTGCTGCTCCGGTGGAGTCTCGGACCCCGGCGATGCCGATGGCGTAGGTGTGGCCGTCGAGGAGGTTGCGGGCAGGGCGGATGAAGAGGGCTCGCTCGTCGTCGCTGGGGGCGTTGGCGTCCAGCTCGGCCCAGACCGGGATCCGCTCCTCGGTGGCCAGGTCGACCAGCACGATGGGGGAGTCGGGGGCCAGGGAGGCCTCGATGTCGGTCAGCGGCGGCAGGCCGGACTGCGCCGGGTCGATGCCGTTGCTGGGGACGATGATGGCGCTGCCCGGGCTGAAGCCGTCCTGGCGGTTCCACTCGGTCGGATCGAAGGGGGCGCCACCGTCGGGGGCGGGGACCCAGGGCGACTTGAGGACGACCCGCTTGCCGGTGGCAGTGGTGGCGTCGGGCAGGGTGAACACGTCGTTGGGGAACGGGAGCAGGCATTCGGAGCCCTCGATCACGCTGCAGCCCATCCCCCAGGCCTCCCCGCTGGCCAGGAAGAAGCGGTCGATGTCGAGGATGCTCTTGCCGGCTCGGATCCGGTTGGCCCAGAAGTCCCGTCCGGACGCGTCGGCAACCCGGCCCAGCACGCGGTCGTAGGCGTCGGTGACCACCGGGCGGAGGCGCTCGAGCGAGAGGACGATCAGGCGGGCGACCTCGCGGTTCGACAGGTCGCCACCGCCCGCGACGCGAGAGCTCCAGTACATCGCCTCCGGGCTGTCCTCGGTGATGGTGCGCCCGAGCACGTCGCGGTACAGGGCCACGACCCAGCCGGTCGGGTGGCCGCCGCCCTGGCCGTTGATGTAGTCGGGGGCGCTCACCAGGGTGATGAGCACCGACTCCACCGTCGTGCGGCGGGCCCGGACGGCGGCGATGTCGGAGGTCAGCTCGCCGGGCTCCGGGGTGTGGTGGGCGGTGACGTAGGCCCGCTGGAGGTGGCCGGTCAGCGACTCCCGGGACAGCACCATCTGGCGGGCGAACTCGCCGCGGGGCGTGCCGCTGTCGAGGCGCCCACCCCAGTAGGCCAGGCCGGGCTCATCGGCGCCGCGGCCGAGGATGGAGCCGTAGGCCTCCCGCACGTAGCGCTCCGATGCGGGACGGACCGGGGTGCCGGGCGCGCCGAAGCCGGGCGCCGCGGCGGCGCCCGTGGCCAGGGCGCGGCTGCTGGTCGCGGCCGAGGGCGTGGCTCCGCCGACCAGGGTGAGGGCCACGACCGCCGCGGTGGCCACCGCCACCAGGCGGTGCCGCCGTCGAGGCCCCGCGATGCCGTGTCCGCTCCGCACGCGATCGTTCTCCCTCTGGATGTCCCCCGGGTGGTGAACACTAGGTGAACGGCGCAGAGCGTGCCCGAGGTCACTGGGCACCGCCTCTGAGGGGGTGCCGAGCCCACGGCAGTAGGGTCGTCGCCCGTGACCACCGCCACCAGATTCGACGTCCTCGGCATCGGCAACGCCCTCGTCGACGTGCTCAGCCACGAGTCCGAGGACTTCATCAGCACCCACGAGCTCACCAAGGGGGCCATGACCCTCATCGAGGAAGAGAGGGTGGAGGAGCTCTACGCGGCGATGAGTCAGCGCACCGAGATGTCGGGCGGATCGGCCGGCAACACCCTCGTCGGGGTGGCCTCGTTCGGGGGTCGGGCCGCCTACATGGGGCGGGTCCACGACGACGGGCTGGGCGCCGTGTTCGCCCACGACATGGCCAGCCTGGGCGTGGACTTCTCCTCGCCGCGCGCCCCCGAGGGACCGGTTACCGGCCGCTGCCTGATCACCGTCACGCCCGACGCCCAGCGGACGATGAACACCTACCTCGGGGCGTCATCGCTCCTGGGTCCCGACCACCTGGACCTGGACCTGGTCCGGGCCTCCTCGGTCACCTTCCTCGAGGGCTACCTGTTCGACCGAGACGAGGCCAAGGCCGCCTACCGCGCCGCCACCGGGGCCGCCCACGAGGCCGGTCGGGAGGTGGCGCTGACACTGTCCGACGGCTTCTGCGTCGATCGCCACCGCGACGACTTCGTGGCCCTGATCGACGAGGGCGTCGACATCCTCTTCGCCAACGGCGACGAGATCACCCGCCTGTACGAGGTCGATGCCGTCGATGACGCCGTGGCCAAGGTGCGGGGCCGGTGCCACATCGCCTGCATCACCCTCGGGCGCGAGGGCTCGCTGGTCGTGGTGGACGACGAGACCCACCGGATCCCCGCCCACGAGGTGCCCAAGCGGGTCGACACCACTGGCGCCGGCGACCTCTACGCCGCCGGCTTCCTCTACGGCCACACCCAGGAGATGGACCTCGACAGCTGCGGCCGGCTGGGCTCGATCGCCGCCGCCGCCGTCATCGGCCACACCGGCGCCCGCCCGGGGTTGTCGCTGGCCCAGCTGGTGCACCTGCTGGACGGCTAGCTCGGTGACCCCCCAGGAGTCTCCGCCCGAGCCCCTCGACGACCTCTTGGCCCGCGTGCGGGACTGGGTCTCCGACGACCCGTCCGCCGACACCGCGGGCCGGTTGGAGGAGCTGGTCGGTGCGGTCGACCGAGGGGGGAGCGCCGTGGCCAAGCAGGAGCTGCGGGAGCTGTTCAGCGGGGAGCTGGCCTTCGGCACGGCGGGGCTGCGCGGCGCGGTGGGTCCAGGGCCGAACCGGATGAACATCGCAGTGGTGCGGCGGGCCGCAGCGGGGATCGCGGCCTGGGTCCAGGGCTCGGGGGCCAGCCCGTCGGTCGTCATCGGGCGCGACGCGAGGCACGGGTCGGAGGCCTTCCTGGAGGAGTCGGTCGGCGTCCTCGTGGGGGCAGGCGTCGATGTGTCGGTGCTGCCTGCGCCGGTGCCCACCCCGGTGCTGGCCTACGCCATCCGCCATCTCGGTGCCGGTGCCGGGATCATGGTCACCGCCAGCCACAACCCGGCGACGGACAACGGCTACAAGGTCTACGACGAGGGGGGGTGCCAGGTCGCCGACCCCCAGTCCCAGGCGATCGCCGCCGCCATGGCCGAGGCCGGGCGGGTCACCGACCTGCCCCTCGCCCCCGCCGGCGATCCCCGACGCACGCTGCTCGGGTCCGAGGTCGTCGAGAGCTACGTCGCGGCCACGCGTCGCGGCGTGCTCGGTGCGGCCCGAGACCGCACGCCCGTCGACGTGGCCTACACCGCCCTCCACGGCGTGGGGTCGCCGGTGGTGCACCAGGTCTGCCGGGACGCCGGGTTCATCACCCTTCACGAGGTCACCGCCCAGGCCGACGCCGACCCCGACTTCCCCACCGTCGCCTTCCCGAACCCGGAGGAGCCGGGCGCCCTGGACCGGCTGATCGAGCAGGCCTCCTACGTGGGCGCGGACCTGGCCCTGGCCAACGACCCCGACGCCGACCGCCTGGCGCTGACGGTGTGGAACCCCGCGGTCGGCGAGCGCCGCGACCCCGCGGCCTGGCAGACCCTGAGCGGCGATCAGCTGGGCTGGCTGCTCGCGGACCACCTGGTGCGGCGGGGCGGGCTGCCCGAGGGGGCGGTGATGGCGACCACCATCGTCTCGTCCACCCTCCTCCGGGCCCTCGCCCTCGACGCCGGTCTGGGCTACGTCGAGACCCTCACCGGCTTCAAGTGGATCGGTCGGGCACCCCGCCCGGACCAGACCCTCGTGCTGGGGTACGAGGAGGCGCTCGGGTACTGCGTGGGTGACGTGGTGCGGGACAAGGACGGCATCGGCGCGCTCCTGCTGGCCTGTGAGCTGGTCAGCGACCTGCTCGACCGCGGGCTGACCGTGTTCGACGCGCTGGACGACCTGGCCCGCCGCTTCGGCGTGTACGCCACCGGCCAGTGGTCGCTCCGCCTCGAGGGGGCCGAGGGCGCGTGCCGGATCGCCGCGGCCATGAGCCGCCTGCGGGGTGCACCGCCCACCGAGGTCGCGTCCCGATCGGTGGCCTCGGTGACCGACCTGGCCGATGGCGCCGGAGGTCGGTCGCTGCCTCCCGCCGATGTGGTCGGCCTGGCCCTCCACGGGGCCCGGGTGGTCGTGCGTCCCAGCGGCACCGAGCCCAAGCTCAAGTGCTACGTGGAGGTGGTGGAGCCGGTGGGCGACGGCGATCTCCACCGGGCTCGTACCCAGGCCCAGGCCGGGCTGGAGGCCTTGCTGGCCGCGGTCCCGGCCACCCTCGGCCTCGACTGACCCCTCGTCTCGGGGATTGTCGGCGTCGGCTACGCGGTGCCGAAGAGGCGGTCGCCGGCGTCGCCCAGACCCGGGACGATGAAGGCGCGGTCGTCCAAGTGGTCGTCGATGGAGGCGACCACCAGCTCGTCGACCAGGCCAGACGCGGAGATGCGGGCCACCCCCTCCGGTGCGGCCAGCACGCAGACCGCGGTGAGGCGGCCCGGGTTGCGGCCCTGGAGGAGGTCGCAGGCGAAGGCCAGAGATCCCCCGGTGGCCAGCATGGGGTCGAGCACGAGCACGGGGCGGCCCTCGAGGTCGGCGGGGACCGAGTCCATGTAGGGCACCGGCTCGTGGCTGTCCTCGTCGCGGGCCACCCCGATGAACCCGGTGGGCGCGTCGGGCAGCAGCCGCAGGACCCCGGGCAGCAGGCCCAGGCCGGCTCGCAGCACGGGGACGGTGAGCGGCGGCGGCTCCACCCGCACGCCGGTCGTCTCCACCAGCGGGGTGGTCACGGCCACCTCGACCGTGGGCAGGGATCGCGTGGCCTCGGTCACCAGGAGCCCGGCCAGGTCGTCCATGGCGGCGCGGAAGGCGGCCCGGTCGGTGGTCTCGTCCCGGAGCCGGGTCAGGGCCTGGGCGGCCAGCGGGTGGTCGACGACGGTGGTGTGCACCGTGCCAGTCTGACCGCGATGGACGACGCCGACCGCCCGCTCGATCCGACCGCGCTGGCGGAGATGATCGACCACACCCTCCTGACCCCGACGGCCACCGATGCCGAGGTCCGGGCGCTGTGCATCGAGGCTGCTGACCTGGGCGTCGCCGCCGTGTGCCTCTCGCCCAGCCGGCTCCCCGTGCCGCAGGGGCTGCTGCCTCCGAAGATGGGCGTGGCCGCGGTGGTGGGCTTCCCGTCCGGCGCCCACTCGCGCCCGATCAAGGCCCGGGAGGCCGAGCTGGCCGTGGCCGCAGGAGCCAGCGAGATCGACGTGGTGATGGACCTGGGCGCGGCGTCGGCGGGGGACTGGTCCGCGGTCGAGGCCGAGGTGGCGGCGGTGCGGGCCGCGGCGCCACACCCGACGTTGCTGAAGGTGATCATCGAGGCCGCCGCCCTCAGCGGCGACGGCATCGAGCGGGCCTGCGCCGCGGCCGAGGCCGCGGGGGCCGACATGGTGAAGACGTCCACCGGGTTCCACCCGGCCGGTGGGGCCACGGTCGACGCCGTGGCCCGCATGCGGGACGCGGTGGGCGACCGGCTGGGCGTCAAGGCCGCGGGCGGGATCCGGGACGCAGCCACCGCCCAGGCCATGGCGGCCGCCGGCGCGTCCCGCCTGGGCTGCTCGGCCACCCGGGCGATCCTGGGTCGGGACGAGGGCGCGGGCTGATCACCGGCCCCGGTCCGGGGCCCGCGTGTGCCATCCTGCAGGCCGTGCTTGACCGCCGGGTAAAGCCGCCTGCGCTCCCAGGAGGCCACCGTGCTCACCTCACGTCCGCTCCGCCTGCTCCTCACCGGCCTGGTGGCCCTGGCCGTGGTCGCCTGCGGCGGTGATGACGGGGGCGATGCGGCCGACACCACGACCACCACCGAGGTCTCGACCGAGGGCTCCTCGCAGCCTGCTCCCGGGGACGACACCACCGATCCCGCGGCCGGCGACCCCTACGAGGGCTACACCAGCGAGGTCTACGACTCCGACGACACCTGGATCTGTCGAGGCGACCTGGACGACGACGCCTGCCGTGACCTGGACGTCACCACCATCGACGCATCCGGGGAACGCACCGTCGAGGCCCGGTCACCCGCCGAGGACCCACCGATCGACTGCTTCTACGTGTACCCGACGGTGTCGTCCGACCCCGGCATCAACAGCGACCTCGAGTTCGGCCCCGACGACCCCGAGACCCAGACCGTCGTCGCCCAGGCCGCGCAGTACGCGCAGTCGTGCCGCATGTTCGCGCCGGTGTACCGGCAGGTCACGCTGGAGGGCCTCGGTGCCGGTGGCTTCGCCGAGGGAGGCGAGATCGCCTACGGCGACGCCCTCGACGCTTGGAAGACCTACGTGTCGAAGTACAACGACGGGCGCGGCGTCATCGTGATCGGCCACTCTCAGGGCGCGGGCATCCTCAGTCGGCTGGTGGCCGAGGAGATCGACGGCAACCCCGATCTGGCGGACCGTCTCGTCGCCGCCCACCTGTTCGGCACCGCGGTGCAGGTGCCCGAGGGCGAGGACGTCGGCGGGACCTTCTCGGAGATCCCCGCCTGCACCGAGGCCGATGAAGCCGGCTGCGTCGTCACCTGGTCGAGCTACCCGACCGCCAACCCACCGGTCGACGGAGCCATCTTCGGGAAGGCGGGCGGCGACGGGGAGCGTGCCCTCTGCGTCGACGCCGTCGGCCTGCTCGGACGGGAGCACGGCTCGGCCGTGGTCCCGGTGTCGGCGCCCCTGGTGGGGGGCAT
>JBBSME010000135.1:0-7486 GCA_038233335.1 Acidimicrobiales bacterium
CCCAGACCCAGGAGGCCAAGGTCCGGGGCTACCTGCCCGGCCGGTTCTCGTTCAACGTCAAGGGCGGTCGCTGCGAGGCCTGCGCGGGCGACGGCACCATCAAGATCGAGATGCACTTCCTGCCCGACGTCTACGTCCCCTGTGAGGTGTGCAAGGGATCCCGGTACAACCGCGACACCCTCGACATCACCTTCAAGGGCAAGAACGTGGCCGAGGTGCTGGCCATGCCGTGCGAGGAGGCGCTGGAGTTCTTCGCCAACCAGCCGACCATCGCCCGCCACATGCAGACCCTTGTCGACGTGGGCCTGGGCTACATCCGCCTCGGCCAACCTGCGCCCACCCTCTCGGGCGGCGAGGCCCAGCGCATCAAGCTGGCCTCGGAGCTGTCCAAGCGCTCCACCGGCCACACCATCTACCTGCTCGACGAGCCCACCACAGGTCTGCACTTCGAGGACATCCGCCGGCTGCTGACGGTGCTGTCCCGCCTGGTCGACCAGGGCAACACCGTGCTGGTCATCGAGCACAACCTCGACGTGATCAAGACCGCGGACTGGGTCATCGACCTGGGCCCCGAGGGGGGCAACGGCGGGGGGACGGTGGTGGCCACCGGCAGCCCCGAGGAGGTGGCCGAGGTGTCCGCAAGCTACACGGGACGGTTCCTGGCCCCTCTGCTCGCCCGGTCCTGAGGACGGTCTGCCGGTCAGCCTCGCTGGTGGACCGCGGCCTCGGTGATGTCGAGCATCCGCTGGAGGGCGACGCGCGCCTGCTCCTGGGTCCGGGGATCGACCTTGATCTGGTTGACCACCCGACCCTCCACCAGATTCTCGAGGACCCAGCACAGATGGGCGGCGTCGATGCGGAACATGGTCGAGCAGGGGCAGATGAGCGGGTCGAGGGACACGATGGTCTTGTCCGGCGTCTCGTCGGCCAGGCGCTGCACCAGGTGGATCTCGGTGCCGACGGCGATGGCGGCACCAGCCGGGGCGGCGGCCACGGCCTTGATGATGTAGTCGGTGGAGCCGACCTGGTCGGCCACCGAGCACAGCTCGTGGGAGCACTCCGGGTGGGCGATCACGATGCCGTCGGGGTGCTCGGCCCGGAAGGCCTCGACGTGCTCGGGCCGGAACCGCTGGTGGACCGAGCAGTGGCCCTTCCACAGGAGGAAGGTGGCCTCCTTGCAGTCGGCCTCGCTGAGTCCGCCCCGCTCGTGGCGGGGGTTCCACACCCGCATGTCGTCGTGGGTGAAGCCCATGTCGATGCCGGTGTTGCGGCCCAGGTGCTGGTCGGGGAAGAACAGGACCTTGCGCCCCTCGGCCCGGGCCTCGGTCACGATGGCCGCGGCGTCGCGGTCGGCGGCGTCGTCGGGGATCTCGCCCCCGCCGGCCAGGGCCCACTCCAGGATCGAGCGAGCGTTGGTGGAGGTGCAGACCGCCCCCCCGTGCTCGCCCACGAACGCCTTCAGGGCGGCCGAGCTGTTCATGTAGGTGATGGGCACCACGTGGTCGATGTCGATGACCTCGGCCAGGGCCTCCCACGCCTCTTCGACCTCGTCCAGGTCGGCCATGTCGGCCATCGAGCAGCCGGCGTTGAGATCCGGGAGGATCACCTGCTGGTGGTCGTCGGTGAGCACATCGGCCGACTCGGCCATGAAGTGCACGCCGCAGAACACGATGAACTCGGCCTCGGGCCGCTGCTGGGCCAGGACCGACAGGCGGTAGGAGTCACCGCGGGCATCGGCCCACCTCATGACCTCGTCGCGCTGGTAGTGGTGTCCCAGGATGAACAGACGATCGCCGAGGGTGGCCTTGGCTGCGGCGATGCGTTCCTCGAGGTCCTCGAGCGATGCATCGGTGTGTCGCTCGCTGAGCGGGGGTTGGAGCCGGATCATGGGTGGAGGACCTCCGGGGGAGGGACGCCGATGTGACCGGTGGGGACAGCCTGGTCGCCTCGCCACGGGGATGTCGGTCTCGGAGTCGATATGGAGCCGGATACCAGGCCGGCCTGTTGATGGCGAGTGTACGCCGTCACCCGGTCAAACGTTGACGGCGCCGGGCCGATTCCCGGGGCGCGCACTGGGCCCGCGATCGGGCACCCTGGGGGCGTGGTCGATCGTCCCCCCGCCGGCACCGTCCCGGACGCGCCCGGCAGCTACCAGTTCAAGGATGTCGACGGGCGGGTCATCTATGTCGGCAAGGCCAAGTCGTTGCGCCAGCGCCTGTCGAACTACTTCCAGAACCCCCGCAGCATGCCGCCCCGCACGGCGCAGATGGTGGCCACCGCCGAGACCGTCGAGTGGATCCAGGTCCGCAACGACGTCGAGGCGTTCATGCTCGAGTACTCGCTGATTAAGGCGCACCGGCCCCGGTTCAACATCCGCCTGGTGGACGACAAGAGCTACCCGTTCCTGGCGGTGACGGTGGGCGACGAGTGGGCCCGTCCGATGGTCATGCGGGGCAAGCGCCGCAAGGGGGTGCGCTACTTCGGCCCGTACGCCCACGCCTACGCCATCCGCGACACCCTGGACCTGCTGCTCCGCACCTTTCCGCTGCGCTCCTGCTCGGACAACAAGCTGGAGCGGCACCGCAAGCTGGGCAAGCCCTGCCTCCTCTTCCACATCGAGAAGTGCTCGGGTCCGTGCGTGGGTGAGGTCGAGCGAGAGCACTACGACGAGCTGGTCGCCGACCTGCTCAAGTTCCTCGAGGGCGACACCGACGACATCGTCCGACGGCTCGAGGTGGAGATGGCCACCGCCGCCTCGGACCTGGAGTTCGAGCGGGCGGCCCGGGTCCGGGACCGGCTGGCCGCGGTGCGCAAGGCCATCGAGCGCCAGCAGATGGTGGTGGAGAAGGGTGAGGACCTCGACGTCATCGGCATCGCCGAAGACGAGCTGGAGGCTGCCGTCCAGGTCTTCTTCGTCCGCAAGGGTCGGGTCCTCGGGCGCAAGGGCTTCGTGGTCGACAAGGTCGAGGACCTGGCCGAGGGTGAGCTCATCGGCCGCATCCTGGGTGAGCTGTACCAGGAGCCCGCGCCGCTGGGCATCCCCCGGACCGTGCTGGTGCCCGACGACCCCGACGACCTGGCCCTCTACGAGGACTTCCTGGAGGAGCAGCGGGGGACCCGGGTGTCCATCCGCGTCCCCCAACGGGGCGACAAGCGGGCCCTGGCCGAGACGGTGACCCGGAACGCCACCGAGGAGCTGGTCCGCCACCGCCTCAAGCGGGCCAGCGACCACAACAGCCGGGCTCGGGCCCTCAACGAACTCCAGGAGGCGCTCGACCTGCCCCTCTCGCCGCTGCGGATCGAGTGCTACGACATGAGCCACCTCCAGGGCACGGACTACGTCGGCTCGATGGTCGTGCTGGAAGACGCCCTGCCCAAGAAGTCCGAGTACCGCCGGTTCAAGATCAAGACCGTCGAGGGCAACGACGACTTCGCGGCCATGGAGGAGGTGCTCACGCGCCGCCTCACCGCCTACCAGATCGAGCGGGAGAAGCCGGTGAGCGAGCGGGAGGGCCGGTTCTCCTACCCGCCCCAGCTGCTGCTGGTCGACGGAGGCAAGGGCCAGCTGACCTCGGCCATGAGGGTGCTGGAGACCCTCGGGCTGGACGAGGAGATCCCGGTGGCGTCGCTGGCCAAGCGCTTCGAGGAGGTCTACCTGCCGGGCCAGGCCGATCCGGTGCGGCTGCCCCGCCAGTCCGAGGCGCTGTACCTGCTCCAGCGGATCCGGGACGAGTCCCACCGCTTCGCCATCAGCTACCACCGCCAGCTGCGGGACAAGCGCATGACCAAGTCGGTGCTCGACGGCATCCCCGGGCTGGGCGAGACCCGGAAGAAGCGCCTGACCAAGGAGCTGGGCGGCGTCCGGGCCGTGCAGAGGGCCAGCCTGGAGGACCTCAAGTCCCTCTCCTGGTTGCCCGACAGGGTTGCGGAGGCGGTGCACGCCAACCTGCACGGCCAGTGACGATCGTAGACACGGCGCCCATCGTGCGGTGAGGGAGAGGATCGGTCCGAATGGCATGTCGAGACGTGGAGGACGGGTCCCGTCGCCTCCGTCGCGCCGGCCGCGTCCCGCTGGCGGTGGTGGCCGCCGCGCTCGCCTTCGGCGCCCTGGCCGGGCTCTGGTCCGTGGTCATGCCCGTCGCCGAGGCCCCCGACGAGCACTTCCACCTGGGGCTGGTGTTGCACCTGGCTGACGGCGGCGACTACCCGCGCTTCGACGACCTCGAGCGCCAAGTCTCGGTCGACCGCCTGTGCCGGACCTACGCCACCTCGTCCCGAGTGTGCCAGACCCCTCAGGAGGCCGCCGACGACAGCGTTGCCCTCCGGGACCATCCCGCCGACGAGGGCCCGAGCCGGGGGTCTCGGCCTACCTGGAGGGAGGATGGCGGTCGGGACTCGACTGGCCTGGGCAACCAGATGCCCCAGCACCCGCCGCTCTACTACCAGAGCGCGGCGAGCATCCTCCGAGTCGAGCGGGCGATCACCGGCGGTACCTGGTCCCTCGACCGGGAGCTGGCCCTCCTCCGCCTGGTGAACGCGGCCCTGCTGGCGCCGCTGCCGCTGCTGGCCTGGTGGGCGTGTCGCCGCAGCGGCCTGGCTGACGGGGTGGGGGTGACCGCCGCCGTCGCGCTGCTCGGCGTCCCCATGCTCACCCACATCGGCTCCACCCTCAACAACGACAACCTGCTCACCCTCCTCGGCGCGGCGCTGGTAGCCCTCCTGGCCGGGGTGGCCCGGGGCGACCGGACGACCCGGACCGCGCTGGCGGTCGGCCTGGTCGTGGGGGCAGCCCTGCTGACCAAGGCCTCGGCGATCGTGTTCCCGCCCGCCGTCTTCCTTGCCTACCTGGTCGGCGCGCGGGCGCATGCAACCCGGTGGTCGGCCCGGATCCGCGCCGCGGTGCCCCCGCTGGCCTTCGCGGGCGTCGCTTCTGTGGTCGCGGCGGCCTGGTGGTATGTCGGGGTGTGGGCCAGGACAGGTCAGCTGGTTCCCACGATCGAGGATGCTCGGCTGACCGCCGCGCTCCGACCCCCGGGCTTCCAACCCGACGCAGCTGCCTACGCGGGTCGGTTCGTCCAGCTGCTGACCGAGCGGTTCTGGGGGTCCTTCGGCTGGTACAGCGTGCAGCTCAGTCCGGTGGTCGTTGCCCTGGCCACCGGACTGGCCGGCGCCGCCATCGCGTCGGCGCTGTTGCCGGCGAGGTCAGACCCGCCCCCGGAGGCGGCGACCACGGTGGCCCGTCCGGTGGCCCTGGTGCTGGCCGCGCCGACCGTGGGGCTGCTCGCGTTCGTGGCCGTCCACGCCTTCGACCTCCACCTGCGGAGCGGCACCTACCCCTTCATCCAGGGCCGCTACCTGTTCGCGGGGCTCGTGGGCCCCGCCGTGCTCGCCGCGACGGGTCTCCGGCGGTGGGTGGGCCGGCCGAGCCCGGCGGTCATGCTGGCCGCGACGCTGGCCCTCCAGCTGGTGGCGCTCCGGCGCTCCTTCGTCGCGTCGTGGGGCGGCCCCGGGGTGTCGCCGGCAGGACGGGCCCGGGCGCTGTTGGCCTGGAGTGGTTGGCCTGAGGCCGTCACGCTGGGCCTGGTCGCCGTCGCCGGTCTGCTCGTGGGGTGGGTGGTGGCCGAGGTCCTGGTCTGGGTCCGCGCCGAAGCGTCTCCTGGCGAGCGGGCGCCGACGGCGGGCCCGGACGTCCCGGCCGTCGGCTCCGCTCGGTGACCATGAATCTGTCCCGAGGCCACCCTGGTCGGCCAGACTCCCACGGCGGGGGCCGCGCCGGTCGCCCCGTCCAGGAGCCACGACCGATGACCCATCGCAGCGTCTCGCCCGGTGAGGGATCAGCCTCCGACCCCGACCTACGGGGCGTGGCGGCGTCGTTCCGGGAGCAGGGGTGGGTCCTGACCCGCACCCTGGAGCCCGACGCCACCGCCACTCTCCAGGGGTGGGTCGACGAGGTGGCCGCGTGGCCCGACGAGGCGGGGGAGTGGATGCACCACCGGGAGATGACCGACCACGGCCCGGCCCTGTGCCGCAGCGAGCACCTCATCCCGTTCCACGCCGGCCTGTGCGACCTGCTCACGGCGGGGGACGTGCTCGCCACCGCCGGGGCCCTGCTGGGCCAATCCGCCGTGCTCTACAAGGAGAAGGTCAACTACAAGCTGGCGGGCGGGGCGGGCTACTCGCCTCACCAGGACGCGCCGGCGTACCCCTTCATCGACCAGCACGTCTCCTGCATGGTCGCGGTGGACGACGCCACCGAGGAGAACGGCTGCCTGGAGGTGGTGACCGGAGCCCACGCCGAGGTGCTGCCGACCGATGACACCGGCTGCATCCATCCCGACGTGGTGTCCACCCTGGACTGGGAGCCCATGCCGGTGCCGGCCGGCCACACGCTGTGGTTCCACTCCCGCACCCCGCATCGCAGTGGCCCCAACCGCGCGGAGCGGTCCCGGCGGGCCCTCTACCCGACCTACAACGCCCTCGCCGAAGGCGACCTCCGGGCCGCCTACTACGACGAGAAGCGGGCCCGGTTCGCCGCCGGTCGGGAGGGCACCGCCGCCGACCGGGTGCAGGTGTCGCTGATCGGTGACTTCCAAGGCCGGGAGGTGTGAGCGTGCTCCCCGTGCGCCAAGGCCCGTCGTGCTCCCGCTCCGGCGGGAGCGGGAGCGGGGCCTCGGCCACCGCGGCCACCGTGGCCCGAGCGGGCGATCCGGCCCACCTCCTCCCGGCCTCGGGCGCCTCCCGATGAACGACCGCAGCGAGCGAGGCCCGGCCGGGTCCGTCGACGAGGTGCTGGAGCTGTACGCCCGGTGGGGCGACGAGGCCTACGACGAAGCCCTCAGCCAGTCGTCGCATGCGTCGCAGGTGGCGGCCTGGGCCCAGATCGGCGACGCTCCCGAGCCGCTGGTGGCGGCGGCCCTGCTCCACGACGTCGGTCATCTGCTGGCCATGGACACACAGGGCCATGGCGCCCCCGATCCCGAGGCCGACCTCCGTCACGAGGGGGTCGGGGCCCGCTGGCTGGCCCGGGTGTTCTCGCCTGCGGTCACCGGACCGATCGCCCTCCACGTCCAGGCCAAGCGGTACCGGTGCGGGATCGACCCGGCTGCGGTGGCGCGGCTCTCGGCGGGCTCGCGAGCCAGCCTGGCCCGCCAAGGGGGCCCCATGGACGACGTTGAGGTGGCCCGCTTCGCCGACCTGCCCGCTGCGCCCGATGCCATCCGGCTCCGGGCCTGGGACGACGCCGGCAAGGCGCCCGACGTCGAGCCCGCCCCGGTGGCGTCCTACCGTCCTCTGCTCCTCCGGGTCGCCCTCACCCCCTGACCGCACGTGCCAGTGAACGCAGCCGTCCGTCACCGTCACGGCTGGCGCCGACCCGTGGACGGCGGGTGACGGGGGGCCGGTAGCGTCCGCGGCGTGAGCGAACCTGCCGACGACGAGGCCCGGCTCGAGCTGCCCGAGATGCCGCCGGGGCTGTGGGAGGAGCAGG
>JBBSME010000136.1:0-7452 GCA_038233335.1 Acidimicrobiales bacterium
CGCGTCTTTCCCGCGGCGCGACGCGTTCGCCGCCCACCTCCACGAGGAGAACGGCGATCTCGAGCTTGCGGCCCGGCTCTACGCCGACGCAGCCCACACCGCACCGAGCACGGCCGAACGCGACCACCAGACGCGCCAGGCGGCTCGACTCAACCAGGTGTTGCGCCGCCACCGGTGCGGTGGATGACCATCGACGAGGTCCACGCGCTCAACGCCGACCTCGTCGCCCTGCTCGCCCGCCATGGCGAACGGCTCGATCCTTCGACTCGACCGCCAGGCGCCGGCCCGTGCGCGTGACCGCGGTGACGCTCCCCCTCCCGCAGACCTGACCGCGGCACCGAAGGTGGCCCACCTCTTGCGATCTCTTCGGCCCGACCGAGCGACCGCAGCTGCCACCCCACCAGGAGCACGGCCGCTACCGTCTCCTCATGGCCAGCACTCGAGTGCCCGGTGGGGTGGTGCACAAGCTCCCACGAGACCTGCGCGAGACCTTGGTCGACAACGCCACGGCGCTCGATGCCTGGAAGGACATCACACCCCTGGCCCGCAACGAGTTCATCTGCTGGGTCGAGGATGCCAAGCAGGAGAAGACCCGGGAGCGGCGCATCCGCCGGACTAGGGAGGAGCTGGAGGAGGGCCAGCGTCGACCCTGCTGCTGGCCGGGGTGCAAGCACCGCGAGCGCACGGGCAAGTAGGAGCGTCAGCGGAGACCGGCCGCGAAGCGGTCGTGGTGATCGGTCCACCAGCGGCGACGGCGGTCGTAGAGGTCGCGGTCGCCGGTCCGGTCCCACATGGCGATGGCGTTCGGGTCACCGGCGTCGACGCTGCGTCGGACGGTTGCTTCGATGCGGTCGATGGCATCGTCCATGGCGGTGAGCAGCTCGGCCCGACTGTCCTGGTCCAGCCCGTAGGCATCGGCGACGAGTCGCAGCCGTGCGGGCCGGTCGGCGGGCCGCCAGCCGAGCCGGGCCTGGTCGAGCTCGTCGTCGATCGGGACGCACAGCCGAGCGAGCTGGGCCAGGTCGTAGACGGGACGGCCAGGGGCCGCGAACTCGAAGTCGAGCAGCGCATCCTCCGGCGCGGGGTCGACGCCGCCGGCCTGGACCACCTGACCGGCGAGCTCCGGGCCGGGGTCCCCCGGTGGGTGCTGGCCCGGGCGGCGTACGGATCGTCGGAGTCGCGCCGGATCCGGGTCATCGGCCTCTACCGGTCCTTCCCTGCACCGAGCCCCCGAGCCCGGCGGCCTGGACCACTGGACGACCCGGATGAAGGTCCTCGACGACGTCGACATGGCCGCGGCCCTGGTGGCCAGCAGCGAGTACTTCGATCGGGCCGCGCCCCGCTGAGCTCGGCCCGCCGGCCCTTGGCGCCACGGGCGGTCGGGGCCGCGGCGCTAGGGTCACGATGCCGGTTGGTCGACGGGTGACCTACGCGGGGGAGGGCGCGAGCACACCATGGCATCGGATCTGACCATCGCCGCCCTGGCCCGCGCCGACCTCCCCGTGGTGGGTGCACTCTTCGAGGGGCACACCGGTCGTCCCGCCGACCTGGACCTCCTCGGCTCGTGGATGGACGAGTGGCCGTCGGCCGCAGCCCGCCGGGAGGGGACCCTCGTCGGGTACGCGGTGTGCAAGGGCTTCGGCCCGGACATCGCCGAGGTGGCCTCGCTCCTCGTCGATCCAGGGGCGCGTGACCAGGGCATCGGGTCCCGCCTGGTGACCCACGTCGAGGGGGCCTGCCGGGACCGGGGGGCGAGGGCCATGGTGGCGGTGATCTCGTCGGGCTACGAGGTGGCGGGGGAGAAGCGGTCCTCGCGCCCGATGTACGAGCGCCTCGGCTACCGGCTGATCCTCGAGACCTCGGCGACGTCGGTGATGGCGCGGACCCTCGAGCGGGTCGGCTGATGGGATCGAGGCAACCCCTCGTCTTGGAGCGAGCCGCGGCGACGGACACCTCCGCGACGGGGCGCTTCCGCGTCGGGCGGACCGCCGCGACCGTCCGGTTCGACGGCGTCGCCCCCGATCCCGCCTCCGTCCCGGAGGCCTACGCCGCCATCGCCCGGCTCATGGGGATGGAGACCGATCAGCGGATCGTGTCCGTGCCTCGCCTGAGCCGCTCGTTCCGCCAGCAGATCGATGTGTTCCAGCGCGTCCACCTGTCGCTGTTCCCCCAGCACCACCGAGCTCCGCTCCACTCGTTGCGGCGGAGGGACCGTCCGCCGGTCGACGGAAACGACGATCGGCGGACCGCAGCCTTCTTCTCCGCCGGCGTCGACAGCTTCGACCTCCTGGCCGAGCACGGCGACGACATCGACGACCTGATCTTCGTGCGCGGCTTCGACATCGACGTCGACGACCGCCAGCGGAACGAGGACGTGCTGGCGATCATCCGCGCGGGGGCCGAGGCCGTGGGCAAGCCGCTCCTCATCATCGACACCGACCTCCGCCACTTCTCCGACCCGGTGTGCGACTGGACCTGGTTCGTGTACGGCGGCCTGATCGCCACCAGCATCCTGCTGGAGCGGACCCACCACACCGTCCTGTGCGCGGCCTCGGTGGCCGACCGGCACCTGCCGGCCGAGGCGGTGCGCTTCCGCAGCCACGGGTTCGGCAACGAGCGGGCCCAGATGCGCATCGAGGGTCGGACCCGGACGCGGGTGGAGAAGGTGGCGGCCGTGGCCGCGTCGGGCCTGGCCCGCGACACGCTGCGGGTCTGCTGGCAGAACGTTCCCGGCACGGTGAACTGCGGCCACTGCCAGAAGTGCGTCCGCACCCACGTGGCCCTGGCGGCCAACGGGGGGCTGGGGTCGATCTCGACCCTGCCGGACGCCATCGACGTGGAGGCACTGGCCGCCCATCCGACCGAGACCCGCTCCGATCGGGCCTACCTGGACGAGATCCGGGTGGTGGCCCGGACCAACGGCATGGACGACATCGTCGCCGCGCTGGATCGGGCCCTCGGACCCTCGGAGGCGCCGTGATGGCGGCCGCACCGGGGCCAACGATCGTCGACGGCTTGGCTGCCCCGCTCCTGACGCGGGAGGAGTGGGGGGCGGAGCCGGCGGTGGACTGGCCGGTGGAGCACGCTCGGCTGCGCGCCATCGTGGTCCACCACACCGGACGGACCAGTGACGGCCCCGACCCGGTGTCCCGGCTGCGACGGGTGCAGCGCTTCCACGCCGTGGAGAGGGGCTGGGGCGACATCGGGTACTCCTTCGTGATCCTCGAGGACGGACGGGTGGCCGAAGGTCGCACCGGCTCAGCTGCGGCCGCGGCACCGCTGGCCGTCGTCGCGGGGCACGCCTACGGGCACAACCCGGGCACGCTCGGGGTGGCCCTGGCCGGGCGGTTCCACGAGGAGACCCCGACCCCGGAGGCCTGGTCGTCCCTGCTCGACCTGGTGGTGACCGTGAGCCGGACCTGCGGCCTCGACCCGGCGGGACCGGTCACCCTCGACAACGGACGATCGCTCCCGGATGTGATCTGCGGTCACCGCCACGCCCGGGACACCCCCGGCCCCGGCGACGCCTTGGCCGCAGCCCTGCCCTCGTTGCGGGCCGAGGCTCGGGCCGCGCTCCAGGCCGACCCCGACGCCCGGCTCTCACGCCTCGCCGAGGACGGTCTCGGTCAAGCCTGACCCACCGGCTCGGGTCGGTCGCTCGCCTCGGTGGACCCTGGCGGGGAGGTCCGCAGCTCGTGCCGGACGGCCGCCAGGGGCGGGGCGGCCAGCCAAAAGGCGGGGTGGAGCGCGAAGGAGGCCAGCCCGAACGCGAGCAGGTCGGGGGAGTCGCGGATGAACGCCAGGATCCCGATGTGCAGGGCGATCCCGACCACCAGCGCCGGGCGGCGGGTGACGGCGAACCAGAGCCCGATGGCGACGACCACCTCGCCCGCGCCGCCGAGCAGGTTCAGGGCCTCGGGCAGACGTGACCAGGCGATGTGGTCCATGGCCGGGCCGTTGAGCTGCCAGTCGATGGTGTCGCCCCGCAGGCCCGGGCCCCGGAGCTTCTGCACCGCGGCGTACAGGTAGACGATCGACAGCTGGAGGGCCAGCAGGAACGTCGGCCACCACGAGGCCCGCCGGCGATCCGGGCCCCAGGGGGTCCAGCTGGCGCCGCTGTCGGCCAGGACGAGCAGGGTCCCGACCAGGACCATGAAGTAGCCGCCGTTGGCGTAGTGCTGCTGGTCGACGGCGTAGAACGACCCCATCCCCAGCACCACCGATGCCGCGGCCAGGCGGGGGACCAGGCCGAGGAACAGCGCGACCGCGCCCACTCCCCACAGCGCGATCACCACGCTGGGTGGGAACCCGACCAGGTGGTCCTGCACGACGGGCCACGGGATGTGGACCCAGTCAGGGTCGAAGCCGTCGTCGATCCGCCGCCAGGCCGAGCTCAACATGACCAGGGCCGCCGCCGCGAACAGCATCCGGGTCGCGGCCAGCGGCCGGCCGCTGACCGAGGTGGCCACCAGGCGCTCCCAGGTCTCCATCATCGGCACGACACCGAGTAGGTGCCTCGCACGACGGTGCGGACCTCCACCGACAGCACGTCGGGATCGGCGCACAGGGCGGCCACGATCCTGGGGCCGTACACGACCTCCCGGCGGATGGGGCTGGTGAGGAGCGGCTCGATGGCCACCTCGCGGGTGCCGTCGCGGGTGGTGATGCGGAACTGCTCGGGGGGCTCGGAGAGCTGGTGGCTGAACATCTGCCAGCCGAAGGTGCGGGGCCGGTCCTCTCCCCCCCGTTGCACCAGCCGGACGGCGGGGACGACGAGCTGGATGGAGATCCAGGTCACCATCACCGCGGCGACGATCAGCGCGTGGCGTCGGGAGCGCATGCTCGGCGGAGGCCGGTCGGCCAGGACGGGCGGAGGATCCGTCCCGCCCACCGTCTCCTGCGCGTCCTCCTGTCCCACCGGCCCCACTGTGAACGACGGCCCCAGGAGCATCAACTCCCCGGGGCCGGGATCGCCGGCCTTCGCCCGCCGACACCGGTGGGCGGATGCGAGTGGCGTTCTCGTCCTGGCAGGAGGGCGACGAGGCGCGGCCCGGCGGTGGGGCCTACGCCCGCCACGGCTCGTGGGCCAGCATCCTGCTGAGCGGGTCGAACGCGGCCTCCAGCGCGTGACCATCCGCTGGTCCGCCGATAGGGTCGACGGACCCCGCTCGCCCCGTCTGGACGACTGATGACCGCATCGCCCGCCCCGGGCCCAGGGGAGCCGGCCGTCCCCGTGCGTGGGCTGGTCAAGCGGTACGGGGACTTCGCCGCCGTTGGCTTCCACGCCGAGCTCTACTGCGTCCCCCGCGACATCCTGCTCCTGGCCCCGGTCGTGGGGGTGTCCATGACGCCGCTGCTCGCCCTGGTGATCCTGGGCGAGGTGTTCCTCCTGTCGTTCACCCTCACCTCGCTGGGGCTGGTGGTGGTGGCCCTGGTGGCCGCGCTCGGCGTGGTGTTCCTGGCGGTGGCCGTCCGTCAGTTCAAGACCGTGGAGTAGGGCACCTCCACCTGCTGTGCCTCGCGACCTCACTCCCGCTTCGGCCGAGGAACCGCCCGCCGACTGGGCCCTGATGCTGCGCCGCGGGGCCCGACGGCGGTGCCCGCGATGCGGCGAGGGGGGGCTGTTCCGCACCTTCTGGGCCATCCACGACCGCTGCCCGACCTGCGGGCTCCTCTTCGCCCGCGAGCCCGGCTACTTCACCGGCGTGTACCTGCTGAACCTCACCGCAGTCCTGGCCGTGCTGTTCGTCATCGTCATGAGCTTCGCCGTCTGGCTCAGCGAGCACCCCGACGCCTCGCTCCTGCCGCCTCTGGCCGTGGGCGGAGTGGTCGCCGTGGCCGTCCCCATCGCGTTCTACCCCTTCGCCCGCACCCTCTGGTCGGCCCTGGACCTGGCCATGGCCCCCATGGAGCTCGACGAGATCCTGGAGGCGGCCGAGGCCTCGGACGACGACGAGATCGACGGGCCGGCGTCGGGCTGAGGGCCGAACCGGGGTGATCACCCCGCCCGACCGCCCGGTGCCCCGCCCGGTCGGCGGCGTAACCTTCCGCAGTGGCCGCCCTCACCCCCGACAGCCTCGATGGCTCTCGGGACGACGCCGCCGCCGAACCCGGTCCCGACGGAGTGCTGCCGCCGGGATCTGCGCTGGACGGCGGCCGGTACCGCCTGGGAGCGCCCCTGGGCCGGGGCGGGTTCGGGATCACCTACCTGGCCGACGACCTCCGACTGCAGCGACCGGTGGCGATCAAGGAGCTCTTCCCCGACAGCGCCCGGAGGTCGGGATGGTCGGTCGTGGTGCCGGGCGAGGCCGCCGAGGGCTTCGCCCGAGCCCGCCAGCGATTCCTCCGGGAGGCCACCACCCTGGCCCGGTTCGGCCACCCGAGCATCGTGAGGATCTTCGGCGTGTTCGAGGAGCACGGCACCGCCTACCTGGTGCTCGAGCGCCTCGAGGGCCAGACCCTGGGCGAGGAGCTCCGCCGCCGGCGCGGCCCGTTCTCCGAGGCCGAGGCCCTGGACGTCGCCGGCCAGGTGGCCGCCGCGCTGTGGGTGGTCCACCGGGCGGGCGTGCTCCACCGCGACGTGAGCCCGACCAACCTGGTCCGCACCGACGACGGCCGCATCGTCCTGATCGACTTCGGGCTGGCCCGTCCCTTCGCCGACGACCACACCACGTCGATGACCAGGATCGTGACCCCGGGCTACGCCCCGCCCGAGCAGTACGCCGGGGCGGCCCGCTTCTCGACCCGGGCCGACGTGTACGCCCTGGGTGCGACCCTGCACCGGCTGTTGTCGGGCCAGGTCCCGCCCGACGCCAGCGCTCGCCAACGGGGCATGCCGCTCGCTCCCCTCTGGCGGCTCAACCCCACCGTGTCGCGCCGGGTGAGCGATGCGGTGGGCGCGGCCCTCGCGCTGGACTCCGCCGACCGGCCCCCCACGGTGCGCCACCTCCTCGATCGCCTGGGCGTCCCCACCGACGACCTGGGACTCGACGACGGGGCCGAAGGCGAGGTCGACGCCGAGCCAGGGGATCCGTCGACCCAGGCCGACGACGCCGAGGGCCCGACGGAGCTGGTGGCACCGGATCCGCCCCGCGCCGCCAGCCCGTCGCTCCGCACCGAGGCCGGCGCCCCCGTGGCTCCGGCCCCGCAGTGGACAGCCCCGGTTGCGCCATGGCCGGCGCCATCGCCCGCGGTCCGACCGGCGAGCCACGTCCTGCCTGTGCCGGGCTGGCCGGCCGGTGCCGCGGCGGCGCGGCCCGCCGGGCCGGTCGCCGAACCGATCGGTCGACCACCCGGTGTCCGCCGCCTGGTCGGCTCCGCCCCGCCCGGTCGGGCCTGGCTGACCCTCCCCCTCGCCTTCGCCGCCATGTCGATCGCCAGCGCCCAACCGGCCACCATCACCCTGCTCCTCGGGCTCGGGATCGCACCGCTGCTGGCGACCGCCGGTGACCG
>JBBSME010000137.1:0-7378 GCA_038233335.1 Acidimicrobiales bacterium
CGGCTCTGGTCAACGGGGACCCCGCGCGCCGCCCTGAGCACCCCCGACGGGATTCGAACCCGCGTTGCCGGCTTGAAAGGCCGGTGTCCTGGGCCGCTGGACGACGGGGGCCGGGCCGCACGGTGGCGGCGGGGCGACCGTAGCCGCGGCGCCAGCCGCGACTCCCAGGCGATCAGCGCTTGTGGGCGAGCCGACAGGCGAGCCCGGGGCCCGAGCGGCCCGCCGCCGACGAAGGAGGCGGCAGGAGTGGGCCAGCACGGCGTCGTTGCCCTCCGAGGCGCAGCCGAGGAGAACACCTGAGGACCTGACCCGCCCGATCAGCGCTCGGCGCTCTCCAGGGCCCGCACGGCGTGGGCCACCAGCGCGCTCAACAGGTCGTAGAGCTGCCGGGCCCCCAGGCGTCGCTCGAGGGTGGCCACCTCCTCGGGGTCGTCAGCGTCGACCAGAGCGGCCTCGAGGGCGACCATCTCCTCCTCCTCGTCGACCTCGCGGCCCAGGCCGATGCGCTCGCCCAGGACCAGGCGCAGCGCGTTCACGCCCTGCATCCAGGTGACCAGCTCGTCCTCGTCCATGGGCTTGTCCGCGGGGTGGGCCAGCGCGGCCAAGGCGCCGCGCCGCGAGTCGCGCAGGGCCGCGCCCTGCTCGATCTGCCAGGCCGCCTCGGCCAGCACGTCGTCCTCGTGGGCCGGTGGGAACAGCCGTCGCAGACCGGCGTCGGCCGACTGGTCGTCCAGCAGCGGGTCGAGCTGGGCGCCGAGGGCGGCCAGCAGCTCGATGGTCTCCTCCGGCAGGCGGAGCACGAACGAGCCGTCGCGCCGGCGGCGCACGACCGCGGCCACGCTCAGCGCCCCACGGGCGACGGGGTGAGGGCCGACGGGGTCACGGCTGCTTCTCCATGGTCGCCCACAGGCCGTGCTCGTGGAGGCGGAACACGTCGAGCTCTGCCTTCTCCCTCGGACCGGAGGACACGATGGCCCGACCCTCGTGGTGGACCTGGAGCATGAGGTGGTTGGCCTTGTCCTTGGAGAACCCGAACAGCTTCCGAAACACCCAGGCCACGTACTGCATCAGGTTCACCGGATCGTCCCACACGACCACCTGCCAGGGTCGGTCGAGCTCGGTGTCCTCGTCGGTGGACGGCTCGAGGACCTCGAGGGGCTCCACCTCCGTTGTCGACATGAGCTCCATCCTCACAGGCGCCGGCGCGGAGCGGCTAGGTCGCGGGTTGGGGCGCGCTCGGCGGCCCGGTGGTCACGACGGTCCGGGGGGCACGGGGCTCGATCGGCACCGGCTCGGCCAGGGCCAGCAGGAGGCGCAGCACCGCGGCCCACATCAACATGGCGCCCAGCACGTGCAGGCCGACCAGGAGCTCGGGCACCCCGGTGACGTACTGGAGGTAGCCCAGCCCGCCCTGGAGGACCACGATCGCCAGGAGGGCCGTGCCCCGCTCCATGGCCACCGCGCCGACCATCTCCCGCCGCATCCGCAGCACGAGGGTCACCACCACGGCAAGGAAGATCCACGTCAGCCCGCTGTGGACCATGGCCACCGAGCGCACGGCCACGCCCAGGCGCTCGGCGTCGGCGTCGCCGGCGTGGGGACCGGCGCCGGTCACGAGCGTCCCGGCCACCATGACCGCCGCCCCCATGGCCACGGCCAGGCGCGCCCACCGCAGCGCGGCCGGGCCGACCGCCGCGGTGGTGGGTTCGGGCCGGCCATCGGAGCCGTCGGGCCGGCTGGCCCGGTGGTGGAGGATCACCGCATCGCCCACGAGGAGGGCGGAGACGAGGAAGTGGCCCTGGACGACGACGGGGTGGACCTCGAGCCTCACCACTAGGGCGCCGAGCAGGATCTGGGCCACGACGCCGGCGACGAGCCCCCACGACAGCAGGGTCAGGTCACGTCGGCGGCCGACCCGTCGCACCGACCCGAGCACCGCCAGGGCCACCGCCACCGAGACCACGCCGGTGATCAGCCGGTTCCCGAACTCGATCCACGAATTGTAGGACGACTCGCCGTGCGGGACCAGCTCCCCGGGCTCGCAGCCGGGCCACGTCGAGCACCCCAGCCCCGAGCCGGTCAGGCGGACCCCGGCGCCGGTGACCACGATGGCCACCAGCGACCACAGGGCCACGAGGGTGATGCGGCGGTAGGTGGATGGTGACAGGACGGGCGCCCGGTCGAGCACGGTCACGCTCCAAGGCTACGGCCGGACAGGGGCCCGCAGCCAAGGCGGAGACCCGTCCGTGTGAGAGTTCCGCTTCCCTTTGGCCCCTTCTCCGATCCGGTCGTAGTCTCGCCGCCGTGAGCCTGCCGACCCCTGGTGCCGCTGCCGCTCCCTTGGTGGACGGCCTCCGGGCGACGCCTCGGGGTCGAGCACTGCACCGGAGCACAGACCGGGTCCCCCCGGTGGAGGAGCGCCCGGCGCCGCTCGCCGGTGAGGACGCCCCTGCGACCGACGCCACACCCCGGTCCAAGGCCGCCGCCTACCTCGCGTTGACCAAGCCGCGCATCATCGAGCTGCTGCTGGTCCTCACCGTCCCCACCCAGGTGGTGGCGGCGCGAGGCCTGCCCTCGGGCTGGCTGGTGCTGTGGACCGTGGTGGGCGGAGCCCTGGCTGCCGGCGGAGCCAACACCTTCAACATGGTCGCCGACCGCGACATCGACCGGCTGATGAAGCGGACCCAGGGGCGGCCCCTGGTCACCGGCGAGATCACCCCCCGGGCCGCGATGATCTTCGCCGTCGGGCTGGAGGTGGCCGCCTTCGCCCTGCTGTGGGGCGCGGCCAACCTGCTCTCCGCGGTGCTGGCCGTGTCGGCCACGCTCTTCTACGTCTTCGTGTACACGCTCTGGCTGAAGCGCACGTCCACCCAGAACATCGTGATCGGCGGCGCCGCCGGGGCCGCCCCGGTCCTGATCGGCTGGTCGTCGGTCACCGGCAGCCTGACCTGGGCCCCGGTGATCCTGTTCGCCGCCATCTTCCTCTGGACGCCGCCGCACTTCTGGTGCCTGGCCGTGCGCTACCGGGACGACTACGCCGCGGCCGACATCCCGATGCTCCCGGTCGTGAGCAGCATGCGGTCGGTCACCCTGCGGATCGTCGCCTACACCGTCGCCCTGTGGGCCGCCACGCTCCTCTTCGCCCCGGTGGCCGACATGGGCACGCTCTACCTGGTGGCCGCGGTGGTGCTGGGCGGCACCTACCTGGCGCTCACCATCGACCTGGCCCGCGACCCGGACCCGGCCAAGGCCATGCGGCTGTTCCACTGGTCGATCACCTACGTCACCCTCCTGTTCGGGGCCATGGCCCTCGACCAGCTCCTGGTCGGCGGGGCGTGATGGACAGGCCTGAACCGGGGCTCCAGCCCGATTTTCCGAGCCCGAAGAGGCCCTGTGTAATGTCCGGGCCGATAGGAATCGCCTTCTCACCGGGCGTCGCTAAGACCCGCTCGCGGGGCGCGGCGCCGACGAGGTCCACGCGCCGATGACAGCAACCCAAGCTCCCCCGGCAGCGCCCGAGGCGACGGCGTCTCCGGCGACGGCACCGGCACCGGCACCGACCCCCGGACTGGCCGGGATCCTCGGCTCGGCCGACCACAAGGTCATCGGCCGGCTGTACATCGGCACGGCCGTGGTCCTCGGCGTGGGGACGGCCGTCACCGGCCTCCTCGCCGGGCTGAATCGCGTCGACAGCTCGGTCCTCGACAGCGAGGTCGCCGGCCAGGTCGTCACCTTCGCCACCACCTCGGCCGCCCTGCTGGCCATCGCCCCCGCCCTGCTGGGACTGGCCATGGTCCTCGTCCCGTTGCAGGTCGGCGCCCGCTCCATCGCCTTCCCCCGCGCTGCGGCCGCGTCGTATTGGACCTTCCTGATGGGGGCGGGGCTCACGATCACCGCCTACGCGATCAACGGTGGACCCGGTGGAGGGCGGTCCGACGCCGTCGACCTGTGGACGGTGGCCTGGGCGCTGGTGACCCTCGCCCTCGTGCTCGGCGCCATCTGCGTGGCCGCCACCGCGCTGGCCGCCCGCACCCGGGGCATGGACCTCGACCGGGTGCCCATGTTCACCTGGTCGATGCTCTGCACCGCCTCGGTCTGGATCCTCACCCTGCCGGTCCTGACCGCCGTGCTGGTCGTGATGTACGTCGACCACCGGTTCGCCCAGATCCTGTTCTCCGAGGGCATCGCGGCCAGCTACGCCCGGGTCTCCTGGGTGTCGCAGCAGCCGCAGGTCTACGCCTTCGCCATACCGGTCCTGGGGGTGGCGCTCGACGTGGTCGCCACCGCAGCCGGGGCTCGCATGGCCAACCGGGTCGTGGGCCGGGTCGCCATCGGTGCCTTCGCCGTCCTGGGCATCGGCGCCTTCGCCCTGTCGGCCATCTCCCCCGAGTTCGCTGACCAGCCGGTCACCAAGCTCATGGCGCTGGCTGCGCCCCTCCCGGTCCTCGTCGTGTTGGGGATCATCGGGGCCACGCTGAAGGCCGGTCGACCCAAGCCCACCAGTGGCCTGGTCGGCTCGGTGCTCGCCCTGCTGGTCCTCCTCCTCGCCACCCTGCTCGGGGCGGCCACCGCCTTCCAGGGCGCCCTGGAGCTCGCCGGCACCCAGTGGGAGTCGGCCCAGTCGCAGCTCACGCTGGTCGCGGTGGTGATGGCCGGGGTCGCCGGCCTCTACCACTGGTCGACCAAGATCCTCGGACGGGTCGCCTCCGAGGCCGCCGGTCGCACCGCTCCGCTCATCCTCGCCCTCGGCGCCCTCGTGCTCGCCGTCCCCCAGGCCGTCTCCGGCCTCGTCGGCGACGGCAGCGAGGCCTCCTCGGGGATCGACGCCCTGAACGGCGTCGCCTTCGCCGGCGCCGTCATCGTCGTGCTCGGCGGGGCGCTGGCTGCGGTCGGCCTGGTCGGGCGCCGGTCCGACGACGTGCCCGCCGACCCGTGGGGCGGGCAGAGCCTCGAGTGGTCCACCGCCTCGCCCCCCTCCTTCGGGAACTTCGACGGCGCGCTGCCGGAGGTCACCTCGGCCGAGCCGCTCTTCGACGATGCCGCCGATGCCGACGAGGAGGCTTCCGCCTGATGTCCGCCGCCCCCGCCCTGGTCGACGACGCCGCCTTCGACCTCGGTTCTGCCGTCCCTGACTCCGCCGTGGCCCGCCCCCGGGTGCTCCTCACCGGCACCGCCCTCGCCGGCGGCGCGATCATCATGGTGTTCGCCGCCCTCATCGGGTTGTACCTCGCCACCCGCCACGCCGTGATCACCGGCGAGGCCGTCGATGGGGTCGCCCCCGTCTGGTTCGCCGACGCCGGCAACCCCATCCCCCTCACCCCCGCCAACATGGCCTTCGGCACCATGCTCCTGTCCTGCGTGTCCATGTTCTGGGCCGTCGACGCGGTGGGCCGCAACGACCGGCGCAACGCCTACTTCGCCCTCGTCATGACCGTCCTCTTCGGGGCCGCGGTCATCAACGCCACCACCTTCATCTACACCCAGATCGACCTGCCCATCGCCGGGGAGACCACCCCCGCCGGGCTGCTCTTCTACACGGTGACCGGCGCCCACCTGGCTCTGATCGTCGGGGCGCTGGTCTTCGCCATCCTCATGACCTTGCGGACCCTCGGCGGGGAGTACGCCGGGCGCGATCGCGAGGGCATCACCGCTGCCAGCCTCATCTGGTACCTGACCACGGTCGTCCACGGCGTCATCTGGTATGCCGTGTACGTGACCAAGTAGCGAGGTCGACCTTGTTCACCACCGGATCCAAGTGGTTCTTCGGCGTGGCTGCGGTCGCGCTGGTCGGAGCCCTCGTCTACGGCGGGGCCACCAACCCCAGCGACGTCGGCATGGACACCCTCACGGGGGTCTTGACCCTCGGGTACAAGGGCGGCGTCGGCGACCAGTTCGGCTACGTCGTGCTCATGGGCATCGCCGGGGCCAGCGCCGTCCTCGGGGCGACCACGGCCGCGTTCCGCGACGCCTCGATCGAGGCCGAGGCCGCCCTGCTCGGGCGGGACACCGTCCCCGACCTGACCGCCCCGGCCCAGGGCAGCTACTGGCCCGTCGTCGGAGCCTTCGGCGCCGCCTCGGTGGTCATCGGGCTCGTCACCACCCAGCTCCTGGTGATCCTCGGCGTCGTCGTCCTCCTCGCCGTCACCTTCGAGTGGGGCATCTCGGCCTGGGCCGAGAAGGCCACCAACGATCCCTCGGCCAACCAGGTCATCCGGCGCCAGGTGATGATGCCGATCGAGGTCCCGGTCCTCGGGGCGCTCGGGATCGCGGTGTTCGTCCTGGCCGTCTCCCGGATGCTGCTGGCCCTGCCCGAGCTGGGGGTGTACCTCCTCTTCGCCCTGGTCCCCATCACCGTCATGGTCGTGGCCTTCGTCCTCTCGGCTCGGCCCCGGATCAACCGATCGGTGGTGGCCGGGCTGTGCGTGGTCGGGGCCCTGGGCATCCTCGCCGGGGGCGTCGTCAGCGCCGTCGTTGGGCCCCGCGACATCGAGGAGCACGAGGAAGAGGAGCACGAGGGTGCCCCCCTGCTGGCTCCCGATGCCCCCGTCACCGTCACCGACCCGGGGAGCCCCCGGTGACCTCGCCGTCCGCCCCCACCTCCCCCGTTCGAGGAGCCTGCATGTCCGTCCTCCGCCGAGCCCGCCGCCTGGGCCCGCTCGCGGCGACCACGGTCTTCCTGGCCGCCTGCGCCTCCGACGCCCCCCAGGACACCTTCAAGCCCGAGGGTGAGTACGCCCGCGACATCGACCGCCTGATCGACCCCGTCTTCGCCGTCGCCGGTGTGGTGTTCGTGCTGGTGCTCGGCGGTGCGCTGCTCATCGGCCTCAAGTTCCGGGCCCGCGACGACGAGCACTACGACGACATGCCCAGCCAGATCCACGGCAACAACGCCCTGGAGATCGGCTGGACGATCCTGCCCGCCCTGATCCTGCTGGCGGTCGGCGTGGCCAGCGTCGTCGGCATCTTCAAGCTGAACGAGACGCCCCCCGAGGGCTCGGTCGAGGTCCAGGTGGTGGGCCAGCAGTGGTGGTGGGAGTACCGCTACGACCTCAACGACGACGGCGTCTACGACGAGATCGTCACCGCCAACGAGCTGGTCATCCCGGCCGGGGAGAAGGTGGCCCTCGAGATCACCGCCCGCGACGTCATCCACTTCTTCTGGGCCCCCCGCCTCAACGGCAAGCGCGACGCGGTGCCCAACCGCAGCCACCCCTGGAACATCCAGGCCGACGAGCCCGGCGAGTACGTCGGGCAGTGCACCGAGTTCTGCGGCCTGTCCCACGCCGAGATGCGCATCAAGGTCATCGCCCTGCCACGCGACCAGTACGACCAGTGGATCGAGGACCAGCAGGTCGAGGCCAGCCCCTTCGCCGAGGAC
>JBBSME010000138.1:0-7051 GCA_038233335.1 Acidimicrobiales bacterium
CCGGAGACGGCGAGCAGGTGGGAGAGGCCCGAGCCCCGGAAGTCGTCGGTCATCTCGGGGGTCTGGTCCCGGTCGTCGCCCAGCACCAGGCCGACGAACAGCGACCGGCGATCATCGCCCATGCCCGCGGCCCCGTCCCGGAGCGTGCGCCGCACGTGGTTGGCGGCCCGCCACGGCACCGACGCCGCCGTCCCCGGTGCCGCCTCCCGGACCACCAGCCGGCCGGCGACGTGACGGACCCGCAGCCAGTCGACGTCGTCGGGAAGGGGTCCGAGACGGCCCGTCACCCGGAGGCGCTCGCCGGCCAACCGGAGCCGAACGACCTGAGCGGCCGTCCCCTCGGCCACCACCAGCACGAGCCGTCCGTCGAGGCGCCCCACCGCCTCGACCCCGCCCCAGCGGGCCTCGGGATCGCTGACCAGGGTGACCTCACCGACCACCTCTCCGGCCCGTGGGGGGTCCATCCCGGCGTCGGCCCGCGCCGCCAGCCCGGAGGCGGCGAGGGCCGCGGCCACCACCAGCAGGGCGGGCCGCCGGGCCAGGGCGGCGACCAGGGCCACCACGAGAGGTGCGGCCAGGGCGACGGGCCGGCCCACCAGCGCGCCACCTGCGGTGGCACCGGCCAGGGCCACCGCGCCCCAGGCCCCGAAGGCACGGATGGGGACCGGAGCCGCGGGCAACCGACCCGGCTCCGGTCCGGGAGCACGGCCCAGACTGTCGGCGTCGGCGTCCGCGCCGTCGGGCGGGCGAGGCGGGCGACCGGCCCGATCGGCGTTCACACCGTGGCCAGCGGGGTGATATCGGCCAGCTTGGCCTCGCCGATGCCGCGCACATCAAGCAGCTCGTCGACCGAGGAGAAGGCCCCGTTCTCGGTCCGGTAGGTGACGATGGCGCCGGCGATGGCCGGACCGACCCCGGGCAGCTCGTCCAGCGCGGCCTCATCGGCGGTGTTGATGTTGATGGGCGCATCCGACGATTCGTCCGGCGAGGCGCCTTGTCCACCTCCCGCGGGCACGTCGGGCCCAGCCACCTCGGGGGGTGCCTCCTCCCCCACCCTCGGGACGTACACGCGCGCCCCGTCGGTGAGTGGGGCGGCCAGGTTGAGGCGAGCCCCGTCGGCGTCGGGAGCCAGTCCCCCGGCCGCCCGCACCAGGTCGTCCACCCGGGCGGTGGGGTCGAGGCGATAGATGCCCGGTCGGGCGACGGCCCCCGCGGCATGGGCCACGACCTCGGTGGGCACCGCCGTCGTGGTCGGCCCGACCGGCTCGCTCCCCCCCGGCGTGGCGCCCGCGGCCACCGGCTCGGAGGCGGCGGTGGGCAGCGTCTCCTCGAAGGGCGCCGGGGCCGGGCGCAGCAACCAGGCCGCGACCCCTGCGGCCAGGATCGCCGCCACGCCCCAGGCGAGGAGCCGGACGTCGAGGCCCAGGCGGTGGCGCAGCTCGCCGAGGCGTGCCGTCCACTCGATAGGCGGGTCGTCGTCGAAGACGTCGTCGAGGTCCTTGTCCAGGTTGTCGACGGGGTCCTCGGTGGGCAGATCGGAGGGACCGATCCGCCGGGACGGACCAGATGGGGCGGGGTGGGCCACGAGAGCGCCTCCCGACTCGGGTCACCGCGCGACGCGGTGACGACAGATGCACGGGGGAAGCGCAGGCCCCCGGAGCAACCGGGGACGACCACGCCGAGTGTAGGAGGGCGCGGCCACCCGCGGAAGGGCGGGCGCTCAGCGGCGAAGGGGCGCCACCGCGAGGTCGGGGCGGCGGGCCCGCCACTCGGCGTCGACCTCCAGCCCGAGGCGGCGGTAGGCGGCCCAGTGGGGCCAGAACCGGGCCCGCAACCTCAAGTAGTCGCGCAGGTAGGCGACCAGGAACCCGGCCACGCCCCGCTCCCGGTACTGGCGGACGTGCTCGGCCTCGTGGGCCAGCAGGTGCGTCGACTCCGCGGAGCGACGGCGGACCGAGACCACCGACCCGATGGTGATGGCCGCCGCTCCCGGTGGCACCGGCCCGCCGACCCAGAGCCAGTGGTCACCGTGACGGCGGAGCTCCACCTCCTGGCCGCTCAGAACAGCTTGGAGGTGAGGGCCTTGCGGTAAGGGGTGGTGCGGGGGTCATCGGGCCCCAGCACCTCCAACAGGTCGAGGAACTCCTGACGGGCCCGCTCGTCGGCGCCGGCCTTCTCCAGCAGGGCGTCGAGCCGGGCATCGACATCGTCGGCGGCGTCGCCGGTGCGGGCCAGGGCCGCGATGCGCCGAGTCGCGGCCGTCTCGGGGATGCGGGCCAGCAGCTCCACGGCTTCGTCGCCCCGGTCGTCGGCCACCAGGGCCTCGGCCAGCGCCTCGGTGACCTCGGCGTTGGCCGGGTCGAGCTCGAGGGCGAGGCGCAGCGACGGGATGTCGCCCTCGGCGATCAACGCCGCCACCTCACCCTCCTCGGCGGTGGGGAGCAGTCCGGTGACGAACGACGCGACCGCATCCTTGCCCTGGGCGCCCACGAAGCTGTCGAGCACGGCTCCGTTGCGGATGCCGAACACGGCCGGGATGCTCTGCACCTTGAACGCCGCCGAGATCTGCGGGTTCTCGTCCACGTTGACCTTGACCAGGACGGCACCGCCGTCGGTGGCGTCGACCACGTCCTCGATGATCGGGCCCAGCTGCCGGCACGGACCGCACCACGGCGCCCAGAGGTCGACGACCACAGGGATGTCCTTGGAGCGCTCGATGACCTCGGTCTGGAAGGTGGCGTCGGTGACGTCGACCATGACGGTCTCCTGGGTGGCGGGGAACGGCCCCCCAAACCTACCGGTGGTCGGGTCCCGCCCCGCCCGTCACCCAGCCGCCAGGGCCGCCAGGCGGGGCCGGGACCTGTCGATCTCGTCGCCCAGCAGCCGCTCCAGCACCGGCCCGAACAGACTGCCGCCGTAGTGCAGGTGCATCACCAGCCGCGCCCCTCCAACGTCGTCGACCACCTCGCCCCGGAGCACCCAGGGGGCGTGATCGCGGCCGTCGCGCTCAGCCCGCTCGAAGGTCACGCGGGTGGGCGCGTCGTGCTCGGTGCGGACCATGCGCAGCCGCTTGGCCCGGGCGAGCGGGCCGACCCGGCCCCGCAGGTCGATCGACCAGGCCGGACCGATGTCGTCGGGGTCGGGGTCGAGGGGCACGGCCCGGGTGATGAGGCCGAGCCACTGGGGGTAGCGGGCCAGGTCGTCGATGCAGGCGAACACCGCCTGGGGCGAGGCGATGGTCTGCATCTCGGCGGTCACGTCCACCGGCCCAGCATGCCCGACCGCGCCGGGCCGACCCCGCTCGCCGGCCACCCCCTTCGCTCCGCGGCATCGCCGTCCCATTCAAGGGCAGCGTGTGGTACGTTAGATCAATGAGTGGGACACACACCGTTGTGATGGGAGACCGGGGCCGCCTGGTGATCCCGGCCGAGGTGCGCAAGCGCTCCGGCCTGCAGGAGGGAGAGGTCCTGGTGCTGCTCGAGGCCCCGGGCGGCCTGGTCCTGGTGCGACGACGCGAGCTCCGGGACCGGGTCCGGGCCGACCTGGACGGGGCGGACCTGGTCGGCGAGCTGCTCGCCGATCGACGGGCCCAAGCGGCGGTCGAAGACCGCCCATGACCGTGCTGGATGCGTCGGCTCTGCTGGCGTTCCTCCAAGACGAGGCGGGCGCCGGGACGGTCGAGCAGGCGCTCGAGGCGGGGGCCACGTGTGGTGCGGCCAACTGGTCGGAAGTGGCCCAGAAGGTGCTCGCGGCCCAGCGCGACTGGCCCCTCGCTCGCGCCCTCCTGATGAGCTACGACCTCGACATCGAGCCCGTGACAGGTCGCGACGGGGAGTGGGCGGCCCGGCGCTGGACGGCCGCGGAGGGCCTCTCGCTGGGCGATCGGCTCTGCCTGGCCCTCGCCCACCGGCTCGAGGCCGAAGCCTGGACCGCCGACACTGCGTGGGGAACCGATCCACCGGTTCGCCAGATCCGCTGAGGAGGCGATCGCCGGCGGTCAGGCGGCCAGGGCGGCCAGGAGGCGGGACCGGGCCGCCGACCAGTCCGGGCCAGACGTCAGCTCGGGGCCTCGGGGCCGGGCGAAGGGCACCCGCTCCACGGCCACCACCCTCCCGGGACGGGCCGACAGCACCACCACGCGGTCGGCCAGGGTGAGGGCCTCGTCCACGTCGTGGGTGACGAGCAGGGTGCTGGGCCGGCCGCCCTCGCCGCCCCACACCTCCTCCAGCCAGCCGTACAGGTCTCGTCGGGTGAGGGCGTCGAGAGCCCCGAACGGCTCGTCGAGCAGCAGCGGTGCCCGACCGATGAGGAACGTCCGCGCCACCGCGACCCGCTGGCGCATCCCGCCCGACAGCTGGCCCGGCCAGGCCCGCTCGAAGCCCCCCAGACCGAACCGGGCCAGCAGCGCGCCGGCGTCGGCTCGGGCTTGGGGCTTCGGGGTCCCGGCCAGCTCGGCGCCGAGCGCCGCGTTGGCCGCCACTCGGCGCCAGGGCAGGAGGGCGTCGCGCTGGGGCTGGTAGGCGGTGCGCCCCGGGTGCCCGATGACGTCGACCCCGTCGACCGTGGCCCGGCCGGCGACGGGCACGACCAGCCCGGCCAGCACCTTGAGCAGGGTGCTCTTTCCGCAGCCCGACGGGCCCAGCACGGCCACGAACTCGCCCTCCGCCACGGTGAGATCGATCCCGGCCAGCACCTCGATCGCTCCGAAGGCGTGGTCCAGGGCGCGCACCTCCACCCGTCCGGGGGCGGGCGGGTGGTCGGGGCTCGGATGGTCGGGCGGAGGGTCGGCCAGGGTCAGGTCTCCTTCAGGAACTGGTTGGTGTAGGCGGCATCGACGTCGATGGCCTCCTCGATCAGGCCGGCCTCGACCAGGAAGTCGACGAACTCGGTCCAGCGGCCCTGGTCCATCTGGCCCCACGCCGCCGGGTCCTCCGAGTAGCGGGTGGACAGGTACTCGCTGCTCTGAGCGACGAGGTCCGGGTCCAGCTCTGGCACCGCCTCCAGGAGAGCATCGGCCGACGCCTCCGGGTCGGCCATGGCCTCGCGGTAGCCGCGGGCGGTGGCGTCCATGAAGGCCTGCAGGTCGTTGGGGCGCTCCTCCATCACGGTCTCGCTGCTGGCGATCATCGGGGTGTACCAGTCCGGGATGCACTCCTGGTAGTCGATGAAGGGGATGGTCTGGGTGTCGAGGCCCTCGATGTCGCCCAGGCGGATGCCGTCCCAGGCGTCGAAGATCCAGACGGCGTCGTACTGGTCGCGAGTCAGGCCCAGGCGGTAGTCAGCCTCGCCCACGTCGGCGAAGCCCACCTCGGATGGGTCGCCGCCGTCGCACTCCACCATCTTCTCGATGAGGGCGGTCTCCAGCTGGCCGCCGAAGCCGCCGTAGTCCTGGCCGGCCAGGTCGGCCGGGGTGGCGATGCCGTCCTCGGCGAGGGACAGCAGGCTGGAGGTGTTGGGTTCGATGACCGCGGCCAGCGCCACCACGGGCACGCCCTCGGCCCGGGCCGGGACCAGCTCCTCCTGGACGGTGAAGGCCACGTCGGCCCGCCCGGAGCCGAGGATCTGGAGCGATCCGGCGTCGCCGGGCTCGATGATCTCCACGTCGAGCCCGGCATCGGCGTACCAGCCCTCGGCCTGGGCCAGGTACACCCCCGAGTGGTTGGTGTTGGGGCTCCACTCCAGCACGACGGTCATCTTCTCCAATCCCTGGTCGGGAGCGGCCTCGCCGTCCCCCCCATCGTCGGAACAGCCGGCCACCACCCCCACGAGCAGGACGACGGCGGCGACCGCCAGAGCGGTGCGCCGACGGGGACGGATGGGGGACGGGCGGGTGGTCATGTGGACACCTTCGGGTTGGGGATGACGGGAGTGGCAGGGGTGGCGGGGAGGACGGCGTGGTCGTCGGCCTGCTGCCAGGGCGTGGCCAGCCGGCCGAGGAGGCCGACCAGGCCGTAGAGGACGGCGGACATGGCGGCCACCACGACCACGGCGACGATGATGCGGTCGACGCGGAAGCTGGCCTGCGAGCGGGTGATGAAGAAGCCGAGGCCCTGGGTCCCGCCGGCACCCTCGGCGATCACGGCTCCAGCCACCGCGTAGGCCGAGGAGATGCGGAGCCCGGCGATGAAGGACGGGATGGCCGCCGGCACCCGCACGACGCGGAGGACGGTGGCGGGCCCGCCGCCGAGGGCCCGCACCAGGTCGACGAGCTCGTCGTCGGCTCCGTCCAGCCCGGCCACGGTGCTGATGGCCACCGGGAAGAAGGTGACCAGCGCGACCACCACCACCTTGGGCGTGAGGCCGAAGCCGAAGACGATGGCAAACAGCGGGGCCAGCACGATCATGGGGATGGTCTGGCTGGCCACCAGGAGAGGGCCGAGGCTGCGTCGAGCCAGGGTCAGGCCGCCGATGAGGAGGGCGACGCCGGCGCCGGCGAGTGCCCCCGCCGTCAGGCCCAGGACGGTCTCGAGGAACGTGGTCCCGAGGTGCTCCGGAAGCAGGTGCCAGGAGTCGATCGCGGTGCGGGCCACCCGACTGGGTGGGGGGAGCACGAAGTCGGGGATGTCGCGGATGCGGACCCATGCCTCCCACGCCAGGAGGAGCAGGGCCAGTGCCACCGCCGGGGGGAGGATGCGACCGGCCAGGCCCCCGCCTCCGGCCCGGCCACCGGGCGGTGGAGCGAGCCCCGAGGGGAGGGGACCGGTGGTCATGGCCGGTCGCCAGAGTCGGGCCGGGGCGGCACCACATCGCCGGGATCGGCGTCGGGATCGAGCGCGTGGGGGCGCACGACCACGAGGGTCCCGCCGGTCACGGCGACGCGCGCCGGGCGAGCCAGGGCTTCGTTGCTGATGCCCCGGGTGGAGCCGTCCTCGATGGTGAACTCGGACAGGGTCCAGCGGAGGCCTTCGGTGCTCACCCCGTGGGCATCGCCACCCCACGCCAGGAGCGACACCTGCTCGCCGGGGCGGGCGTCGAGGGCCACCTCGGCCACCGTGACCTGCACCTGGGCCGAGCCCCGCCAGGCCTCGACCGAGCGTCGCGGCGCCGCGAC
>JBBSME010000139.1:0-7047 GCA_038233335.1 Acidimicrobiales bacterium
TCGCCGACTTAGAGATCTTCGAGAAGATGCTCAGCTTCTTCATCCACAAGGTCCACCAGCGCCGGTTCTCCAAGCCTCGCATGGTGATCTGCGTCCCCTCCGGCATCACCGGCGTGGAGCAGCGAGCGGTGCAGGAGGCGGCCGAGTACGCCGGAGCCCGCAAGCCGGCCTACATCATCGAGGAGCCCATGGCTGCGGCCATCGGCGCCGGCCTGCCGGTGCAGGAACCCACCGGCAACATGATCGTCGACATCGGCGGCGGTACCACCGAGGTGGCGGTCATCTCCCTCGGCGGCGTCGTCGCCAGCCAGTCCGTGCGGGTCGGTGGCGACGAGCTCGACGACGGCATCATCCAGTTCATCAAGAAGGAGTACAGCCTCGCCCTGGGCGAGCGCACCGCCGAGGAGGTCAAGATGGCCCTCGGGTCGGCCTGGCCCCTCGAGGAAGAGCTGCACGCCGAGATCCGCGGTCGCGACCTCGTCACCGGCCTGCCCAAGACGATCGTCACGTCCACCGAGGAGATCCGTGAGGCCCTCGAGGAGCCGGTCTCTGCGGTGTGCGACGCGGTCAAGGCCACCCTGGACAAGACCCCGCCCGAGCTGGCGGCGGACATCATGGAGCAGGGCATCGTGCTGGCCGGCGGGGGCGCGCTGCTCCACGGCCTGCCCCATCGGCTGGAGCACGAGACGGGCATGCCCATCGTGATCGCCGACAACCCTCTGCACTGCGTGGCCATCGGCTCGGGCCAGTCGCTCGAGGAGTTCGAGGCGCTGAAGGGCGTGCTGTTCTCCTCCAGTCCGCAGACCTGACCGGCACCCCTCCCAGGTGCCCCGGTCCCGGCGTTTCGGACGCTCGCGCTTCACACTGATCGTGCTGATCCTGGCGTCGCTAACGATCTTGACGCTCGACTACCGCGACACCGGTCCGGTCCAGGGCGTCCGCGGCGTGGCCGGTACCGTCTTCTCGCCGTTCCGCTCGGTCGGCGATGCGGTGGCCACCCCGTTCCGCAACGGGTGGAACGGCATCTTCGGCTACGACGACCTGAAGGACGAGAACGACGAGCTCCGGGCCCAGATCGAGGAGATGAAGGGCCAGGAGGTGGTCGACGCCAACGCCGCGGCCGAGAACGACGAGCTGCGGCGGATGCTCGACCTCCCCGTCACCGATGCCATCCAGCGGGTGGTGGCCGAGGTGGTCGCGGCCCCGCTGTCCAACTTCGACGCCACCCTCGAGATCAACCGGGGCGCCGGCGACGGCATCAAGGAACGGATGGCGGTCGTCACCGACGCCGGCTTCGTCGGTCGGGTGGTGCAGGTCGAGGGCGGGCGCAGCCGCATCCAGCTGATCACCGACCCCGACTTCCCCGGCGTGGGCGTCCGCCTGGTCGACGCGGGCGACGCATCCATCGCTGTGCCCGGGACAGGTGGGAACGTGGATGTCGAGGGGGGCATCGAGCTCGACACCGACATGGAGCGCGGTGACGAGATGGTCACCAGCGGCAGCCGGGACGACAACTACCCACCCGGCATCCCGGTGGGGTCGGTGCTGTCGGTCGGTCGCACCTCCGACCGCGCCGAGCAGACGGCGATCATCGAGCCCACGGCCAGCCTGGAGGGCCTGAAGTTCGTGGCCGTCCTCCTGTGCGATGCGGACTGCACGTGACGGTGATCCGGTGATCGCGGTCCGGGTCGCGCTGGTCGGGCTGGTCGTGCTCCTCCTCCAGGTGTGCATGGTCTCGCAGATCTCGGTGGCCGGGGCGCGGGGCAACCTCGTGCTCCTGTTCGCCATCGCCGCCGCCCTGGAGACCGACGCTCGGCGCGGGGCCATCTGCGGCTTCGCCCTCGGTCTGGCCTTCGACCTCCTGCTCAACACGCCGGCCGGGCTCTCGGCCCTCACCATGGCCCTGGTCGGCTACACCGTCGGCTCGGCCAAGGACCTGGTGCTGCGGTCGTCGCGCCTCGTCAACCTGGCCCTGGTCGCGGTGGCATCCGCGGGGGGCACGCTCCTCTACGCCAGCATTGCTGTCGTGTTGGGGGTGACCGTCGATCCCGCCGAGCTCCCCGCTATCGTCGCGGTCGTCGCGGTGGTCAACGTTCTGCTGAGCACACCCCTCCGCTGGGCCCTCCGCTGGGCCTTCGGCCCCGAACGACAGACCCGCCGCCGTGACGAGCTGGTGTTCCGATGATGTCTGCCCCGCGCCCATGACCCACGCCAACCCCCGCGCTCGCCACCACGTCCTCGGCATCGTCGCCCTGGCCCTGTTTGCCGCGCTGTTCACCCGCCTCTGGTACCTCCAGGTCCTCACCACCGAGGAGTTCGAGGTGCAGGCCCAGGACAACCGCACCCAGGAGGTGATCATCGAGGCCCCTCGTGGGCGGATCCTCGATCGCAACGCCGAGCCCCTGGTCGAGAACCGACGCACCATCCAGGTGAGCATCGACTTCCAGGACTTCATCGACCTGGAGATGCCCGAGCAGAGCGAGCTGCTCCGGCGGCTGGCCGACCGCCTCAGCGAGGACCAGTGGCTCCAGTACGGTGGCGACGTCGAGCCCAACGACCCCGGTGCCGAGCCGGTCGACGGGGACGACCCCGAGACCGCCCCGGCCGGGGACACGGCTCCGGAGGGCCCGGCCACCGAGGACGAGGGCGCACCGTCCGAGGACGATCCCGCTGCCCCGGGCGAGGACCCGGAGGACGACCCCACCCGCCGCCCGCCGGCCGGGGTGGCCACCGGCGCCGAGAACCCCGACGGCCAGACCGAGGTCGCGGATCCCACCCCGGAGCCGGTCACCGAGGAGTCCCTGCGCCGCCAGCTCAACGACGACCGGGTCAGCAAGTTCAAGCCCGTCCCGGTGGCCAACGACATCAGCGAAGCGCTGGAGATCTCGCTGCGGGAGCGGCCCGAGGAGTTCCCCACCGTCACCGTCGAGCGGGTGACCGTGCGGGCCTACAACTACGGAGCGCTCCTGGCCCACGTCCTCGGCTACGTCGGCTCGGTCACCGACGAGGACCTGGCCGAGTTCCAGAACGGCGAGAAGCCCTACGAGAACGACGACGACGTCGGCAAGAGCGGCATCGAGCGGGGCATGGAGCGCGAGCTGCGAGGCACGCCCGGACAGATCGTCTACGAGGTCGACGCTCGGAACCGACCCATCAAGAAGCTGTCGGAGACCCCGGCCAAGCCGGGTCGCGACGTCTACCTCACCGTCGACATCAACCTCCAGTACCTCATGGAGAGGGGACTGGCCGCCGAGATCGAGAACCGCAAGGGAGTGAGCGACACCGGCTGCTTCGTCAAGGCCTGCGATCCGCCCGGGGCGGCCTCGGTGGCCCTCGATCCGCGCAACGGTCAGGTCCTGGCCATGGCCTCGTACCCCACCTACGACCCCAACCTGTTCGTGGGCGGCATCCCGACCCGCGACTACGAGGCCATCGCTTCTGAGGAGCGAAAAGACATCCACCACAACCCCCTGCTCAACCGGGCCATCGGCGGCACCTACGCGGTGGGCTCCACCTTCAAGCTGTTCAGCGCCCACGCCGGGCTGGCCACCGGCGAGATCACGCCTGGGTACGTCTACAACGACACCGGCCGCTACGAGTTCAGCCCCGGCAACAAGAAGTGCAACGCCGGGTGCAGCGGGCTCGGGGCGGTGAACCTGACCGAGGCCCTGACCAAGTCCTCGGACACCTACTTCTACAAGCTGGGCGACGAGGCCTGGCTCCACCGAGACGTGATCGGTGAGACGGCGATGCAGGACCAGATGATGACGTGGGGACTGGGGGAGCGGACGGGGATCGACCTCCCGGGAGAGGAGCCCGGCCGCATCCCGACCCCGGAGTGGCTGCGAGAGTTCTCCAACGACATCAACGCCGACGATCCGGCTCTGGCCGAGGAGGCCGGCACCTGGCGGGGCGGCACCAGCGCCGACACCATGGTCGGCCAGGGCTCGGTGCTGGTCACGCCGCTCCAGCTGGCCAACGGCTACGCCGCCCTGGCCAACGGCGGGACCCTGTACAGGCCTGAGCTGGTCCTCCAGGTCACGGACCTGGCCAGCGGGGCCAACCCCGAGGTGCCCCAACCCGAGGCCACCGGCCAGGTGAAGCTGCCGCCGGAGTGGCGCGACCCCCTGATGGCGGGCTTCGACGGCGTGACCAAGCGCGGGACCGGAGGCACGGCCTCGGGCGTCTTCTCGGGCTTCGACCAGTCCGGCTGCTCGATCTCGGGCAAGACGGGCACGGCCCAGGCCCTGAACAAGAACGACTCCTCCCTGTTCACCTCCTTCGCCCCCAGCCAGGGGGCCACCATCGCCACCGCCACGGTGTTCGAGCAGGCCGGGTTCGGCGGCAAGGCGGCGGCGCCGTTCACCCGCAAGCTGCTGGAGCCCTTCGCCGCCGCCGGCTGCACCATCGAGCCCTTCGGCAAGGGCACCAGCGCCTTCCCCGAGGCCCCCAAGGGCGGCTGGTTCGACGCCGAGGCTGCGGCCGAGGAGTTCCTGCCGCCCGCGACGGACAGGCAGGACTGATGGCCAGCACCGTCCCCATCACCCGACGTCGGCCCATAGCTTCGATGCGGCGCGACCCCTCGGCCATCTGGCACCACATCGACGGGGTCATGGTGGCCTCGCTGCTGGCGGTGGCCGGCCTCGGCGTGGTGATGGTCTACAGCTCCACCCGGGGTGCCACCGCGCCGTTCGACACCTCGTTCCTGACCAAGCAAGCCTTCTTCGTCGTCCTCGGGCTGCTGGTCGCCGGCGGGGTGGCGGTGATCGACTACCACAAGATCCTCGACGCGGCCCCCATGATCTACGGCGGCACCATCGTGTTGCTGGTGGCGGTGAAGCTGGTCGGGTCCAGTCGCTCCGGCACCCAGGGCTGGTTCCAGCTGGGACCCTTCCAGCTCCAGCCGTCGGAGTTCGCCAAGCTGGCCCTCATCCTGGGCTTCACCTACCTGGCCACCCAGTTCCACGGCGACATCGACGCCCGACGGCTGGGCGCCCTGTTGGCCGTCGGCGGGGTGCCGGTGCTGCTCGTGCTGCTCCAGCCCGATCTGGGCACCGCCCTGGTCTCGGTCTGCATCACCTTCTCCCTGCTGGTGGCAGCGGGGGTGCGGGGGCGCTACCTCGTCGGCCTCGGCCTCCTGGCGGTGGTGTTCGCGACCCTGGTGCTCACCAGCGGCGTCCTCGACGAGTACCAGAGGGATCGGCTGACCGTCTTCGCCACCCAGGAGCAGGAGCGGACCCTGGACGAGGAGCGCGACGCGGCGTGGACCCTGGAGCAGTCCAAGATCGCCATCGGCTCCGGCGGGGTGACCGGCAAGGGCCTGTTCAACGGACCCCAGACGCGCGGCGGCGTCGTCCCCGAGCAGCACACCGACTTCATCTTCACTGCGGTGGGCGAGGAGCTGGGACTGGCCGGAGCGGCCGGGCTGCTGGCCCTCTACGGGGTCATCGTCTGGCGCATCTGGCGGACGGCCCAGCTGGCTCGAGACGCGGCCGGCACCATGATCTGCATGGGCGTGCTGGCCATGTTCGTGTTCCAGATCTTCGAGAACGTGGGCATGACGATGGGCATCATGCCGATCACCGGCATCCCCCTGCCCTTCATGAGCTACGGCGGGTCGTCGGTGATCATGACCTTCATCGGCGTGGGCCTGGTCCTCAACGTCCACATGCGCCGGTTCCGCTGAGTCGGTCTCGTCCTCAGCGCCACAGGTGGTGGCCTGAGACGCCCGGCGAGCCACGCTGATCGATCCCTGGACTTTGCCGCAACCTCCGCTCTGGCGCCCGCACGCCATGGTCGGAGCATGTCGGCGTCGGAGGGACGGTCGGGCCCGAGCCGCAGGCGAGCTGGCAAGCCCTCGCCGGTCAGGGGTGGGGGTCGGTGAGGGTGGTGCCGTCGGGGCGGGTGACGACGATGGTGAGGTCGGCGTTGCGGGTCATGGCCCAGCCGGGTCGGTGGAGGAGGTCGTGGTGGCCGTTGCAGCCGAGGGCGAGGTCGTCGAGGGCGGTGCGCGGTGGGTGTTGGTCCAGTGGTCGAGGTGGTGGGCTTGGCACCACTCCCAGGGGGCGGTGCAGCCGGGGAACTCGCAGTGGGAGGAGGAGGCCTTGGGCGGCGGTGAGGGTGGAGCAGGGTTCGGCGTCGGGGGCACCGTCGCCTCCGGGACCTTGGCCGAGCTGGGGGTCGCGGCCTCAGGCCCGGGAGCTGAGCTGCGATCGGTTTCGGTTCCGTCGGTGGCGGGTCCATCGGATCCGGCCCCGGCACCGGCTCCGGCACCCTCGTCGTTGGAGGCGGCCTGGGCTGCGTCTCGTTGGGCGACGGCCTGGTCGGCGCGAGCGCGGGCGTCGCGGCGGACGTCGAGGGTGGTAGCCGAGGCGCTGGCCCGGCGGACCATCTCGACGAGGGCGTCGTGGCGGAGCTGGGCGGCGGTGAGGCGGGTGCCGTCGGCTCCGGTGGACAGGCCCCAGCGGTGGAGGTCGTCGGTGATGGTTTCGAGCTGGGCTCGGAGTACGGCGTTGGCTTCGGCGGTGAGGAGGCCGTCGAGGTAGCCGGCGCCGTCGAGGGAGGTGGAGAGGTTGACCTTGCGCTTCTGGTCGCGTTCCTTGTGGGCGGCGTCGTCGGCGTCGGGATCGGCGATGGCGGCCCAGTTCCGCATGAGGCGGGCGGCGGCTTCGATGTGGCGGTGCTGGAGGGTGGTGACCAGGCGGGGCTCGTCGTCGTCGTACTCCTTGGCGGTGCGTTCGGAGACGCCGCGGGCGTTGGCCAGGAGGCGCAGCTGATCTGCGTTGAGCCGTCCGGCGCGGGCTTCGGTCATGGCGTGGGGCATGTGGCGGGTCTGGCGGGCGGTGGTGACGGTGGCGGAGGCGTGGGCCCGTCGCGTGTCGGTGCGGGCCGAGATCCACGCGGCGGCAGAGAACGCTCCGTCGTGGGCCCATTGCTTCTGTCCGTCGAACACGCCGACGGCGTCGACGATGGTGGCGTCGACCATGGCCTTGAGCCGGTACAAGCCGGGCAGGTGGGTGGCCAGGTCGGCTTCGGAGACCTCGGTCA
>JBBSME010000140.1:0-7017 GCA_038233335.1 Acidimicrobiales bacterium
GATCCTGGACTACCTGGATCGCTTCCCCGAGGCCCAGGCCGAGATGTTCGGCTGGGTCACCGACGGCAATGTCCGCCACTCCGAGCACGTCGTCGAGGGCCTGGCCAACGCGCCGGACGCGCTCAACCTGCTGTTCACCGGGGGCAACACCGGCAAGCTGGTGGTCGCCGTCGAGGGCGACTGACCACCCGCGTCCGGACCGCCCCGCACCACCCGAAGTGGTCGGCGTTCGTGGGGTCAGGGCCCCACCACCCCCGACCACTTCGCAAGATGGTGGGGTGGAGGAGCGTGACGGGGCCGGGGTCAGGCGGAGCCGGCGGCGGCCAGGGCCTCGTCGATGTCGAGGGCGCCGTCGTAGAGGGCCTGGCCCACGATGACGCCGGCCAGGACCCGGTTGCCGACCTCGAGGGCGGCCAGGTCGCGCAGGTGCTCGATCGCCCCGACCCCGCCCGAGGCCACCACGGGCGTCTCGACCTCGGTGAGCAGCGTCTCGTAGGTGTCCACGTCAGGGCCCGACCCCACACCGTCGACCTCGATCTGGGTCACCACGTAGGCGGCGAAGCCGACGTCGTCCATCTCCCGAGCCACGTCCAGCAGCTGGCGGCCCGACCCCTCGGCCCAGCCCCGGACGGCCACCTCCTGGCCCCGTGCGTCGAGGCCGAGGGCCACCCGGTCCGGGTACCGGGCCGCGACCGAGCGGGCCCACGCCGGGTCGTCAAGCGCCGCGGTGCCGATCACGACCCGCGCCACCCCCGCCCCGAGCAGCTCGTCCACGTCCGCGTCGCTGCGGATCCCGCCGCCGGTCTGGATGGGGGTGCCGAACGACGCCGCGATGGCCGCGATGACCTCCCGGTTGGCCCCCTCACCGGTGCGGGCGCCGTCGAGGTCGACGACGTGGACCCACGGCGTCCCGGCGTCGACGAAGGCCCGAGCCTGGGCCAGCGGGTCGTCGCCGTAGACGGTCTCGCGGGCGAAGTCCCCCTGGGTGAGGCGCACGCAGTGCCCGCCGCGCAGGTCGATGGCCGGGAACAGGTCCATCAGCCCGCTCCGGCCTGGACCGGCGCACCGGCGCACTCGGCGACGAAGCCGGCCAGCAGGGCCAGGCCGGTGGCCGAGGACTTCTCCGGGTGGAACTGGGTGGCCCAGCACCGACCCCGGTCGACCATGGCGGTGACCGGGCCGCCGTAGTCACAGGTCGCGGTGATCAGATCCTCCGGGGCCTCCACCGCGTAGGAGTGGACGAAGTAGACCCAGGCCGGATCGGGGAGCGCGTCGGTGAGGGCGGGGCGGCGACGCCAGTCCAGGACGTTCCACTGCATCTGGGGGTGCTTGACCTCGCCGGGCAGCCGTCGGACCCACCCGGGCAGAGCACCGAGGCCGGGGACCCCGGGTGTCTCGTCGGACCCCTCGAAGAGCATCTGCATGCCCACGCACACGCCGAGGAAGGGCCGTCCGCCGGCGACCGCGTCGGCGACGCCGGACCGGGCGACCTCCTCCAACCCCGCGGCCCGCAGCGACTCCATGCACCGACCGAACGCGCCGACGCCGGGCAGCACCACCCCGTCCGCCGCGGCGATCTCGTCCCGGTCCGCGGTGAGGCGGGCGTCGGCGCCCACCCGCTCCAGGGCCTTCTGGGCCGACCGGAGGTTGCCGATCCCGTAGTCGAGCACGGCGACCACGGGACGATCGGACAACGCGCCGACGGCCTCGCTCATCGCTCCGCCTCGCTCCTGCGCCCGACACCGTCGTCGAGCACGACGCCCGCGCGCCGCTCGGTCACAGGGTGCCCTTGGTGGATGGCACGGCGGTGCCCTCGACCCGGACCGCGTCGCGCAGGCACCGGGAGACGCCCTTGAACGCGGCCTCGAGCACGTGGTGCGTGTTGTGGCCGGCCCGGCGGGTGACGTGGAGGGTCATCCCGGCCGAGGTCGCGAATGACTGCCAGAAGTGCTCGGCCATCTCCGGGTTGAAGGGCGGGTCGCCCAGGGGCAGCACCTCGCCGAAGGGCACGTCGTAGACCACGAAGGGCCGGCCCGACAGGTCGAGGGCCACCTCCACCAGGGCCTCGTCCAGCGGGTAGAGGCCGGACGCGAACCGGCGCACGCCGGCCTTGTCGCCCAGGGCCTCGCGGAACGTCTCGCCCAGCAGGATGCCGACGTCCTCCACGGTGTGGTGCCCGTCGACGTGGAGGTCGCCCTCGGCCGCCACGGTGAGGTCGAAGCCGCCGTGGCGCCCGATCTGGTCGAGCATGTGGTCGAAGAAGGGGAGGCCGGTCGAGGCCGACACCTCACCACGTGGACCGTCGACGTCGAGGTCGATGGAGATCGATGTCTCCTTGGTGGTCCGCTGGCGGGAGGCGGAGCGCGCGTCAGTCATGTCAGGACCTCTCGGAGGGCGGTGAGGAAGCGGTCGTCCTCGTCGGGGGTGCCGACGGTGACGCGGAGGCAGCCGTCGAGCCGGGGCCACGACGAGCAGTCACGCACCAGGACGGATCGTGCGAGCAGCTCGGCCCAGACCTGGGCGCCGTCGCGGCCGGTGGGGCGGAAGAGGATGAAGTTGGCGGCCGAGGGCCAGACCTGGCACGGCAGATCTCGCAGGGCGGCCTCCAGCCGCCGCCGCTCCTCGACAAGGTGGCTCACCCGCTGCTCCATGGCGTCCACGAAGTCGAGGGCCACGACCCCGGCGACCTGCTTGAGCGCGTCGAGGTGGTACGGCAGCACCACCTTCTGCAGCTCGTCGACCACCCAGGACGGGCCGAGGAGGTAGCCCAGGCGGGCCGCGGCCATGGACCAGGTCTTGGAGAAGGTGCGGGTCACCACCAGAGGGGTGTCCTCGTCCAGCAGCGCCCGGGCCGACCAGGGGGCGAACTGGGCATAGGCCTCGTCCACCACCAGCAGGCCAGGGGCCAGCCCCAGCACCTCCTCCACCACAGCCGGGGGCTCGACCATGGCCGTGGGGTTGTTGGGCGAGCACAGGTAGGTGAGGGACGGGTCGGACTCGCCCAGCACCCGACGCACCTCGTCGAGGTCGAGGGAGAAGTCGTCGGTCCGCTCCCCCTCGGCCACCGCGGTGCCGGTGATCCGAGCGATGTGGGAGTGCAGGGCGTAGGTGGGCTCGAACACCGCCACCGACCGGCCCGTACCGCCGTAGGCGAGGGTCAGCGTCTGGAGCACCTCGTTGGACCCGTTGGCCACGAACACCTGGCCGGGATCGACGTCGTGCAGGCCGGCGATGCGGGCCCGCAGCTCGGTGGCGGCCCGATCCGGGTAGCGGTTCCAGTCGACGCCACCCACCGCCGCGGCCACCGCGTCGAGGAAGCCGTCCGGGGGCGGGACCGGCGACTCGTTGGTGTTGAGGCGGACGTCGACGTCGACCTGCGGCGAGTGGTAGCCGGCCATGAGCGCGACGTCAGACCGCGGCTCGACGCGAGGGTGGGGCACCGTGCTCATGGTTCAGCCCGCAGGCGTCGGCGGATGGAGTCGGCGTGGGCGGGCAGGCCCTCGGCATCGGCGAGCACGGCGGCGTGGGGCCCGACCCGGGCCAGGGCGTCGCGGCCCATGGTCACCACGTGGATGTCCTTGGTGAAGTCGGCCACGGTCAGGGCGGAGCCGAAGCGAGCCGTGCCGGCGGTGGGCAGGACGTGGCTGGGCCCGGCGACGTAGTCACCGACCGAGGCCGGGGCCCAGGGTCCGACGAACACGGCCCCGGCGTGACGGATGAGGCCCACCACCTCCTGGGCCGGACCGTCGGCGCAGATGACCTCGAGGTGCTCGGGCGCGACCAGGTTCGACACCGCGGCGGCCTGGGCGGGCCCGTCGACCAGGGCCAGGTGACCGCCGGCCGCGAAGGTGGCTTCGATGTCGCCTCGGCGGGTCGACGCCGCGACCTGCGAGGCCAGCTCGACTTCGACCGCATCGGCCACCGCCTCGTCCCAGGTGATGAACCAGGCCCGGCCACCGGGGCCGTGCTCGGCCTGGAGGATCACATCGACCGCGGCGAGAGCGGCGGGCGCCGAGTCGTCGGCGATGACGATGACCTCGGACGGCCCGGCGAACGCGGACGGCACCCCGACCCGGCCCTCCCCCGCGACCTGGCGCTTGGCCTCGGCCACGTAGACGTTGCCGGGTCCGACGATGACGTCGACCGCGGCCACGCTCTCGGTGCCGTAGGCCATGGCCGCCACCGCCTGGGCGCCGCCGATGCGGTGGACCTCGCGCACCCCGGCGACGGCCGCGGCGGCCAGGGTGAGGGTGGGCACCTCGCCCTCCGGCCCCGGGGGCACGCAGAGGGCGACCTCGGCCACGCCAGCCACCAGGGCGGGGATGGCCGTCATGAGCACGGTCGACGGGTAGAGGGCCCGCCCCCCGGGCACGTAGCAGCCGGCCCGGTCGACGGGCTGGGCCCGGCCGGTGATCGTGATGCCGTCGCGGCTGTAGGTGGACGGCGGGCGCACCTGGTGACGGTGGAAGTCGTCGATGCCTGCGGCCGCAGCCCGGAGGGCCTCGCGCACCGGGGTGTCGACCGCGCCGAGCGCGGCGTCGAGGGCGGCATCCGGGACGCGGGTGGCGGCCACGTCGACCCCGTCGAACTGGGAGGTCAGCTGGCGCACGGCGGCGTCCCCGCCGGCCCGGACCTGGTCGAGCACGGACCGGACCGCGGCCCGGGGACCGTCGTCGTCGAGCGCGACAGGGGGCAGGAGGCCCGCGAGGTCGGCCTCGGCGGCCCCGCGCAGGTCGTGTCGAGTGAGCACGCCAGCACGCTACCGAAGCCCGCGTCGCGCCCGGCCACGGGATGCCGGGCCGGGCGCGGCGCGGGCCAGACTGGGACGATGGCCGACCCCGAGGTTCCCACCGTCGTCTCGCTCAGCGCCCTGACCGCGCAGGTGACCGAGCTGGGCGAGCAGATCGGGCGGCTGGCGGAGGCGAGCGACCGCAGTCCCACCGAGGCGGTGGCCGCCGCCCTGTACGACACCGAGCGGGGGCTGCGGGCCGCCCGCCGCAGCCTTGTCCGGGCCGAGAAGGCCATGGCCTGAGGAGGCTCGTCCACCCGTCCCTCGGGTGAAAAAGATGACGGGGGCGCCGTAAGGCGCCCCCGTCGGGCGACGTCAGGCGGCGGATCCTGACGTCGCGGTGAACCAGGTGGCGGGAACCTGGTCGTCCGCCATTGTAGACGTGGCCGGGCGCCCGTCCAGTCCTGCAACAGATTTCTTTGACAGGACCTGCCGCGACCCGTCCTCCGGGTGGACTGACCTGAGCCGCGCTAGTCGGCGCGGCCGGCCGACGGACAGATGTCGGCCAGGACGCACTCGCCGCATCGGGCCACCCGCGACCGGCACACGGCCCGTCCGTGGAGGATGAGCCGGAGGCTGAACACGCCCCGCTCCCCCGCCGGCACCATGGTGTTGAGCACCTTCTCGGCCCGCACCGGATCGGTCTCCTGGGTCAGGTCCAGCCGTCGGGCCAGCCGCCCGACGTGGGTGTCGACCGGCAGCCCCGGGAGGTCCATGGCCACGCTGCGCACCACGTTGGCCGTCTTGCGCCCGACCCCGGGGAGGGTCACCAGGTCGGACATGGCCGAGGGGACCTCGCCGTCGAAGCGGGTGTCGAGGGCGTGGGCCATCCCCAGCAGGCTCTTGGCCTTGTTGCGGAAGAAGCCGGTGGGGCGGATGAGCTCCTCGACCACGGCGGGGTCCGCGCCGGCCAGGTCGCCGGGCGTGGGGTAGCGAGCGAAGAGGGAGGGGGTGACCTGGTTGACCCGCTCGTCGGTGCACTGGGCCGAGAGGATGGTCGCGGCCAAGAGCTCGTAGGGGTTGCGGTGGTCCAGGGCACACAGCTCGGTCGCGGTGCCCGGGTAGGCCTCGGCCAGGCGGGCGTGGGCGACGCGGGCGCGGCCCTTGGGGGATCGGGGACGGGCCATGAGGTGAGGCTAGGTCGGTCGCCATCCGACCCGAGGGGTCCGACGGGCCGGGCCGAGTCCGCCGGTAGGGTCGCCGTTCGTGGCGCGCCTCGACCTCGACGACGCCGGCGGGGGGACCCTCTACCTCGGGCCCGGCGACGCCCGTGTGGCCACCGCCCGCACCCGTCACGGAGAGCGGTGGCTGGCCACCGAGCCCCTGGCCGACGAGGCGGCCGCCGATGGCCCCGAGGTCGCCACCCTGGTCTCCCTCCTGGAGCCCCTGGTGGAGCGGGCCCGTGAGGACGGCGCCCAGGTCGTCCACTGGGAGACCGACGACCCCGAGGGCGTGGTCGACGCCGTCGCCGGCGCCCTCGGCCTGACCCGACGCCGCGACATCCTCCATCTCCGGCGCCCCCTCCCCTTGGAGACCGACCTGGTGACGGCAACGCCGCAGCTCGTGCTGCGACCGTTCCGGCCCGGCTCGGTGGACGAGGCGGCCTGGGTCCGGTGCAACAACCGGGCCTTCGTCGACCACCCCGACCAGGGCCACGAGACGGTGCGGTCGTTGCGGGCCACCATGGCCGAACCGTGGTTCGACCCGGCGGGGTTGCTGCTGGTCGACGGCGAGCCCGGCGTCGACGACGGCGGCCACCTCGACGGGTTCTGCTGGACGCGCGTGCACCCGGCAGCCGGGGGCGAGGTCGCCCGAGGAGAGATCTACGTGATCGGGATCGACCCGGGCGCCACCGGCCGTTCGCTCGGTCGGACCCTGACCGTGGCCGGCCTGGACCACCTCGCGCAGCAGGACGTTCCGGTGGCCATGCTCTACGTCGAGTCCGACAACGAGCCGGCGCGCCGCCTCTACGATCGCCTCGCCTTCACCCTCCACCACACCCGCCGCGTCCGCTCCCGCCCGCTCACCTGAACGGGGCGCCAGCCGCCGACGGAGTCGACCTCACACCCGAGCTCCGCGCCGGCGCAGCCGCTGGGGGCGGCGGGGGTCTCCCCCGCACGAAGCGGGTGGCTGCGAGGAACGAGCCGTCGCCCGCTGGGATCCCTCAGCGCGAGCGCAGCGAGCACCACCAACTCGTCGGAACGGAGCGAGCGCAAGCGAGCGAGTGA
>JBBSME010000141.1:0-6986 GCA_038233335.1 Acidimicrobiales bacterium
CGTGAACGCAGACGACCCGTTCGCCTCGTGCAACGTCTTCGTGATCGCCGCCGTCAACGTCGTCTTCCCATGGTCGATGTGACCCATCGTCCCGATGTTCAGATGCGGCTTGTTCCGCTCGAACTTCTCCTTGGCCATGGTGGTGCCTCCTCGGCGCGTCCGTCGGCCGGGCGGCGCCCGGCCTCGGTCTGGGTGGTTGTGGGAACTTGGGTGGTGGCGACGGTCGGGTTCGAACCGACGACCCCTCGATTATGAGCCGAGTGCTCTCACCAACTGAGCTACGTCGCCGGGTCCAGGGGGCCGCCGCACCCCGGGGGGAGAGGCGACCTGGCCTGGTGACGAGCCTCCTGTGGGAATCGAACCCACGACCTTTTCCTTACCATGGAAACGCTCTGCCGACTGAGCTAAGGAGGCCTGGTCCACCGACCCCGAGGGGCCGACGGCCGAGGGGGCATCCTAGGCGAGTCCGAGTGGGTTCCCCCAAGCGCGATCCCGTCCGCCGACCCGATCGCGGCCACGCTCTGGGGGCCCGAAACCCCGGGGCCAGAGGGCTCAGGGGCGGGCCGCGGCCCGACCGGCGAGGGGGACCGCCGCGATCTGCCCTCCTGGCCGACCTGGACCAGACCGCGCTGTGGGCCGCCGCCGCCCGGGTGCGGGTGACCGACGAAGCCCTGCAGGCGGAGTCCGCGGCCGCCGGGGCCGCCCCCGAGGATGCGGGGCTGATCGACCAGATCGAGGCCCGCCACGCCCAGCTGGAGGGCGCCCTCGAGCACCTGAACCGCTCTCGCCTGAACCGCTCTCGACGGCTGGCGACCCTGGTCACCGGCGGTCGGGGTCCTGGGATGCGTGCCGGCCGCGCTCCTCTCGCCGGTGATGGACCTCCCCCTGGTCATCATCGCCATGGTCACCCTCGCCGCCGCGTTCCTGTTCAAGGGGCGGGTCGACAGGGCCGAGGAAGCCGAGCAGACCGCGCTCGACGCGGCCGGCGCCCGGTCCTACCTCGGCTTCCAGGTCAAGCCGTCGCCGTCCTGGAGCCCACGCCTGATACCGAGCCGGTGCGCGCCGCCGATGGCGTGGTGGCCTGACCGGCCCCTCCCCCAGAACCCCGCAAGCTGCGTACCTCAGTCGGGCCCGGCGCGAGCCAGAGACGCAGTTCCGGTCGGGGCCGGATCGGCGGCGCCGGGCCGTGGGCGCGGGGCCGTAGCCTCGCCCTGATGCAGGTCCGACTGGCGCAGCTCGACGATGCCGAAGGCATCCGCGCCCTGTACAACAGGGAGATCCTGGAGGGCACCGCGACCTTCGACCTCCGCCCCCGGACCGCGGAGGAGCACCAGGCTTGGCTCACCGACCGCTCGGGGGCCCACGCCGTGGTCGTGGCCGTCGATGGGCCGGTCGTGCTCGGCTTCGGCTCGCTCTCGCAGTACCGCCCGCGGCCGGCCTACCAGACCACGGTGGAGGACTCGGTCTACGTCGACCCGGCCCACCAGGGCCAGGGCGTGGGTCGGGCCGTGCTGACCGCCCTGCTGGAGACGGCCACCGACCATGGCTTCCACGCCGTGATCGGGCGCATCTCCGGCCACAACGAAGCTTCCGTGGCCCTGCACCACGCCTGCGGGTTCGAGACCGTCGGGGTGGAGCGGGAGGTGGGGCGCAAGTTCTCCCGCTGGCTCGACGTGGTCGTCGTCCAACGGCTGCTGGCGTGAGTGACGGCCCGCCGCTCCGCCCGACGACGATGGGCCGGGTGGAAGGCGCGCTGCTAGACAGATGGTGCGCCCCGCGGCACCAGGAGGAACCCGATGCAGGCCGTGATCATCTACAACAGTCTGACCGGGACCACCGAGAAGGCTGCGTACCGCATCGCCAGCGAGATGAAGGCCCTGCGCATCGAGGCCACCCCGGTCGCCATCGGCGACGTGGACAACGAGACGGTGGCCGACGCCGACCTGGTGATCGTGGGGACGTGGACCGACGGGATCATCGTGATGGGCCAGAAGCCCGCCGGAGCCCGCAAGCTGAAGGCGCTGCCTTCGCTGAAGGGCAAGAAGGCCGTCGTCTACTGCACCTACGCCATCGACCCGGGCCAGACGCTGGAGAAGCTGGTGGCCCTGGTGGCCGACCGCGGCGCCGAGGTGATCGGCGGCTTCGCCCTGGCGCGCCACGACCTCGAGAGCGACGTGGCCGAGTTCGTCGACCGCCTCACCCCCGAGCTGGCCGACTGACCCTCTCCGAGGGCCACAAGTGGCCCTTCCGCGGGGCCCTGCCCGTGGGGTACCCATGACCCATGGCCCGCCCATCCTTCCGCCGTCTCGTCGGTCGCCGCTCCTCGACGGTGGGTGGGACCGACCCGGTCGCAGCGCCGTTGCCGGAGGCGGGAGATCCGCCCGCCACCTCGATCTCTGACGTGGGCCGGGCCACCGTCGTCGGGCAGCGGGCCGAGAACCAGGACCGAGCCGCCCACGGGCCGGGTTTGCTGGTCGTGTGCGACGGCGTCGGCGGCCACGCCGGCGGGGCTCGTGCCGCGGCGTTGGCTGCCGATGCCGCCGCCGCGGTGCTTGCCGCAGGCGCCGGGCCGTCGCTGGTTCGGGATGCGGTGCGGGCCGCCCACCGTGCGGTGCGGGACGGCCAGGTCGACCCGACGGTCCACAACATGGCTGCCACCGTAACCGCGGCCTGGGCGACCGACGGCTCCGGCGCCCGCTGGGTCGTGGGCCACGTGGGGGACTCCCCGGCCTGGACGGTGGCGGACGGCCGGGCCATGCAGGTCACCACCGACCACACCGTCGCCGGCGAGCTGCTGGCCGCCGGCACCATCGAACCTGCGGCCGCGGCCCACCACCCTGGCCGGCGGTTCGTCACCCGGGTGGCCGGGGCACGGGAGGGGGCCGATCCCGACGTGCTGGAGGTCGAGCTGGCCCCCGGCGCCGCGCTGGTCGTGGCCACCGACGGCGTGTCCGACGTCCTCGGCGCCGAGGAGGTGGCGGCGGCGGTCGAGGCGGCACCGAACGCGGCGGGCGCGGCCGCGGCCCTGGTCGAGGCGGCGCTGGCGGCCGGGACGGCCGACAACGCCACCGCGGTGGTCGTGCGACGTGGGCTGGACGCGGGTCCGGGGCGGTGAGCCTCCGCATCCGGGTCGACCCCGGCCCGTGGTCGGCGCCGCACGGGCTCGACGCGGTCGTCCGCATCGGTCGGGGTGCGGCGAACGACGTGCGAGTCGGTCACCAACGGGTGGGCGGGCGCTGGACGGTCTCGCGGGTGCACGCCGAGCTGCGGTGGGACGGGACCCGCTGGAGCACCCTCAACCTGAGCGCCCGTCCCGGTCTCCTCCAGGTGTACGAGCCCGGCTGGGAGGAGGTGCCGGTCGAGCCCGGCCGCCCCTGGGTCCCGGTACGGCACCGCTGGTGCTACGCCATGGGGCGGCCGGGGCCGCAAGCGCACGTCGTGTGCGAGACCGATGACCACCGGGGCCCGGGCGTCGTGGGCCCGACCGGACCGACCCTGCCTGACGGCCTTGACGGCCCCGACGACGACCTGACCACCGACCTGGTGGGGCCGCCCCCGCTATCGCTCACCCTGCTTGAGCGGGACGTGGTGCTGGCCTACTACTCCGACTTCGCCCTGCTCCCCCGCACCGCCGCCGTCGCCCCGCGGGCCCACGACGACGCGGCCCGCCGCCTGGGGCGGTCCCGGGACTCCACCCGCAAGGCCATCGAGCGGGTCAACCGCAAGGTGGCGGCGGTGGAAGGCGCCCCGGCGGTGGCCGATGGCCGCAACGTGTCGGCCGAGGTCGGCCGGTGGCTGGCCCGATCGGGCGCCCTCGACCCCGGCTGAGGGGGCGGGGCCCCGACGGAACGGGCCTTGCGTGTGGTGGGCCAGGGAGGATTCGAACCTCCGAAGGCTGTGCCGGCAGATTTACAGTCTGCTCCCTTTGGCCGCTCGGGCACTGACCCTGGGACGGCGCAGGATAGCCGTGGCCGCCCCGGTCAGGGCCAGCCGAATGGCCGCGCCGACGCCGACGGGGTCCTCCGCCGCCGGGCCCCGGCGTCCGGTCCCGCCCGAGGGTGGCGACACCCGTCGGCACTAGGTTTGGCGCCATGCCGAGCTTCGACGTCATGTCCGAGGTCGACGACCAGGAGGTCCGCAACGCGGTCGACCAGGCGTCGCGCGAGATCGCCAACCGGTACGACTTCAAGGGGACCGACTCCTCCATCGACCTGGGCGATGCCCAGATCACCCTCGCCACCTCCAGCGAGGACAAGCTGAGGGCCCTGCGCCAGGTGCTGGAGGAGAAGCTGGTGAAGCGGAAGGTCTCGCTCAAGGCCCTCACCTACGGTGACGTGGAGGACGCCTCCGGCGCCCGGGTCCGCCAGACCATCACCCTGGCGGCGGGGATCTCGTCGGACAAGGCCCGGGAGCTCAACAAGTTCGTCAAGGGCCTCGGCCTCAAGGGCGTCCAGTCCCAGGCCCAGGGCGACGAGCTGCGGGTGTCGGGCAAGAAGCGCGACGACCTCCAGGCCGTGATGACGGCCCTGAAGGAGGGCGACTTCGGCATCCCCATCGCCTTCGGCAACCGCCGCGACTGACCAGCTCTGGGGGCCACGCCGCACCGCCAAACACCCTTCCGTTCTCGCGCGTTCAGGCCGCATCGGTGCCGCCTCACCGCGCGAGAACGGCCGGCTGGGCCGACCGAGGCGGCGACCACCGCCGGGCCCCTGGATGCCGTGGCGACCGACGGCTGGCGACGGACATGGGGGGAGTGGCGCCGGAGGGTTGGGTCCCGGCATCGCATGTCGCCGTCTCGCCCCGCTGCTGCGCCGGAACACGGCGATCAGGACGCGGCGCGTCGGCGGCCGAGGCGGCGTGCCGCGATCACCGTGGCGACCAGCGATGCCGGGTCCGAGGCGATCTGACGAGACGTGAACTGGAGGACCTGGTAGCCCTGCACGGTGAGGTCGTTCGCCCGAGTCGTGTCGGCCAGCGCCTGTCCTTCGGTGCGGTGGAAGGCATAGCCGAGGGCCTCGAGGATCACCCACTCGGCCGGGTAGAGGAAGTCGACCCGGGCGTTGGAGGAGCCGTGGCGAGGGATGACCTGTTGGAGGACGGGTCGGTCGATGCCGGCCTCGTCCAGGATGGACAGGACCTCCCGCTCCAGCCAGCTCTCGGTCGGTCCCAGGTCCGATCGAGCGACGAGCGCAGTCTCCAGGGTGACGACGCCGTCGCGACCGCGGCACCGCCGGCGATCGAGCATCCACCACAGCCAGGGCAGCGATGCTGCCCCACGCTCGATCGAGGTCGACACGAGATCGAGGAGCTGGTCGCGTCGCAGCTCGTGAGGAACCATGGCGGCCAGGCCGAGCAGCGTCCGGGCCACGCTGGTCACCGGGACAGCACCGACGGAGGTCACGTCGTCGAGGGGGAGGTTGGTCGACGTGTGGACGCGGACCGGTGGACCGATCGCGTCACCGAGCCACACCGAACGCCGGCGGCGACAGGAGACATGGATCTCGTTCGGAGCCGGAACCAACCCGTGGAGCCACGCTGCGGTCCAGTGCGAGGCCACGCCATCCAGGTCGAGGCAGACGGCGAGGACGTGGCCGTGCGCCGTCGCCGGCCAGCCGGTCAGGCGGAACGTGCGTGTGCCCACCTGGGTCCACTGGCCCGAAGTGACGCGACGACGGGCGGTGTCTGAGCTCATCCCGGCCTGCCGGGCCTGCGCTCGCGTGACATGCCCGAGCTGGCGACCGGCATGGGCCAAGACGGCGGTGCTTGCGGGCATGCGGACCCCTGAGGTGGCGGGTCGGCCCCTGGTGGTGCGGGGCCGTTCTCAGCGTCGCCGACTGGCGCGATCCCGCTCCGTCCCGCCTCGGCCCGGTCCGGTCCGGTCCGGTCCGCAGCAGGCCTACCCCCTCCCTCCCCCGCGCAACCCCGTCGCCGTTCTCGCGCGGTCAGGCCGCAGAACTGCGGACCCACCGCGCAAGAAGCGCCGGCCCCACCAGGATGACCCGTTCTGGCGCGGTCAGGCCGCAGATCTGCGGGCCGACCGCGCGAGAAGCGACGGGGATGGGGTCCGGCGTCAGCGCCAGGAGCCGTCGCGGAGGCGGGCCAGGCGGTCCTCGGTCGGCGGGTGGGTGCGAAGCCAGTTGGCGAAGCGCACCTTCTGCCCGCTGAGCGGGTTGATGATGTACGCCTGGGCCTGGGCCTGGTTGACCTCCATCGGCACCTGGTGGGCGTAGGCGTCGATCTTCTCCAGGGCCCGGGCCAGGGGCTCGCCGTCGCCGATGAGCCGGGCACCGGCGCGGTCTGCTTCGTACTCCCGGCTGCGGGACAAGGCCATCTGCAGGATGCCAGCCGCCATCGGCGCGAGCAGGGCCATGGCCAAGAGGCCGAAGATGTTGTCGTTGCGGTTCCGGCCGCCTCCACCACCGAACATCGCTCCCCACATCGCCATCCGGGCCATGAAGGTGATGCCCATGGCCACCGCGGCGGCCACCGAGGAGATGAGGATGTCACGGTTGCCGACGTGGCTGATCTCGTGGGCCAGCACGCCTCGGAGCTCCTCGGTGCTGAGGACCTGGAGGATCCCCTCGGTCACCGCCACCGCCGCGTGGTCGGGGTTGCGACCGGTGGCGAAGGCGTTGGGCTGTTCGTTGGGGCTGACGTAGATCTTGGGCATCGGCATCTCGGCCCGCATGGCCAGGTCCTGGACCATGCCGTAGTACTCGGGCATCTCGGCCTGGGTGACCTCGCGGGCCCGGGCCGCCTTGATGGCGATCTTGTCGCTGAACCAGTACGAGCCGCCGACGAACACCAGGCCGAGGCCCAGGCCGATGATGGCCCCGCCCGTGCCGAAGAACGATCCGACGAGGACCATGAGGCCGCCCATCCCGTCGAGGAGGACGTGGGTCTTGAGGGTGTTGCGCAGGAGCTCCTATTGCCTCCTGTGGCACACAGTGGTGCCGACTCCTGAGGAGGCTATCGGCGCGACCGAA
>JBBSME010000142.1:0-6986 GCA_038233335.1 Acidimicrobiales bacterium
AGGAGCACCCGGTCATGTTGAACCGGGCCCCCACGCTGCACCGCCTGGGCATCCAGGCCTTCGAGCCGGTGCTGGTGGAGGGCAAGGCCATCCAGATCCACCCGCTGGTCTGCACCGCCTTCAACGCCGACTTCGACGGTGACCAGATGGCCGTCCACCTGCCCCTGTCCGCCGAGGCCCAGGCCGAGGCCCGGGTGCTGATGCTGTCGGCCAACAACGTGCTGTCGCCGGCCCACGGCCGTCCGCTGGTCACGCCGACCCAGGACCTCATCATCGGTGGCTACTACCTCACCGAGCGGGTCGAGGACGCCCTGGGCGAGGGCCGGATCTTCCGCAACCTCCCCGAGGTGGAGCGGGCCAACGAGGCCGGCCACCTGGCCCTGCACGCGGTGGTCACCCTCCGCACCGTCACCATCGACGACGACGGCGAGCGCGCCGTCGAGGACCTGGAGACCACGCCTGGTCGCCTGATCTTCAACGACGCCCTGCCCCACGACTTCCGCTACGTCAACGAGCGGGTCGACAAGAAGATCATGGGACAGATCGTCGACGAGCTGGCCCACGGGTTCCCCAAGGCGGTCGTGGCCAACAGCCTCGATGGCATCAAGGACCTCTGCTACCGCTTCGCGACCAAGTCCGGGATCACCATCTCGGTCGACGACGTGAAGACGCCGGAGTCCAAGGCCGGGATCCTCGAGGAGCACGAGACCCGGGCCCAGAAGGTCGAGGACCAGTTCCGCCGGGGCATCATCACCGACGGTGAGCGACGCCAGAAGGAGGTCGAGATCTGGACCGCGGCCACCGACAAGGTGCGCCACGAGATGGAGGTCGGCCTGCGAGCGGAGCAGTTCAACCCCATCGAGATGATGGTCGGCTCCGGCGCCCGAGGGAACATGATGCAGGTCCGCCAGATCGCGGGGATGCGTGGCCTGGTGGCCAACCCCCGTGGCGACATGATCCCCCGGCCCATCAAGTCCAACTTTCGCGAGGGGTTGGCGATGCTGGAGTACTTCATCGCCACGCCCGGTGCCCGCAAGGGCCTGGTCGACACCGCCCTGCGAACCGCCGACTCCGGCTACCTCACCCGTCGCCTGGTCGACGTGGCCCAGGAGCTCATCGTCCGCGAGGACGACTGCCGCCACGGCGGTCCGGCTCGCGGCATCTGGATCGAGGACGTCTGGCCCGACGGCTACTTCTCGGCCGCCGGCTCCTACGTCGGGCCCGAGAAGGTGGAGCCCACCGACACCATGCGGCGGACCTACCTGGAGACGGCCCTGTTCGGGCGCTGCCTCGCCGTTGACGTCACCCTCGGCGACGGCACCGTGATCGAGGCCGACACCCCGGTCGACGAGGACCTCATGGCCGCCCTGCGCGACGATGAGACCGTGAGCCGGGTGCGGGTCCGCTCGCCCCTGACCTGCGATGCTGAGCTGGGGGTGTGCGCCAAGTGCTACGGGCGCTCCCTCGCCACCGGTCGCGCCATCGAGCTGGGTGAGGCCGTCGGTGTCATCGCGGCCCAGTCCATCGGCGAGCCCGGCACCCAGCTCACCATGCGGACCTTCCACACCGGCGGCGTCGCCCCCGGTGGCGGCGACCTCGCCGGCGGCCTGCCCCGCGTCGTGGAGCTGTTCGAGGCCCGCAGCCCGAAGGGCAAGGCCACCCTGGTCCGGACCTCGGGCGTCATCCGCATCGGCGACGACGAGGGCAAGGGCCGGGTCGTGACCGTCGTGGGCGACGACGGCGCCGAAGAGGTGCACACCATCCCGGTCCAGGCCCGCCTGGACGTGGAGGAAGGCGACGAGGTCGCGGCCGGTGCCGCCATCGTCCCCGGCCCCCGGGACCCGAAGGAGCTGTTGGAGATCAAGGGGCTGCGCGAGACGCAGAACTACCTCCTGGCCCAGGTCCAGAAGGTGTACCGGGACCAGGGCGTGTCGATCCACGACAAGCACATCGAGCTGATCGTCCGGCAGATGACCCGCCGGGTGGCGGTGTCGGACCCGGGCGAGTCGGAGCTCCTGCCCGACGAGCGGATCGACCGCAAGTCCTTCCGCGACACCAACCGCGTGCTGGTGGAGGAGGGCAAGGCACCCTCGGAGGCCCGTGACGAGATCATGGGCATCACCAAGGCGTCGCTGGCCACCCACTCCTGGCGGTCGGCGGCCTCGTTACAGGCGACCACCCGGGTGCTCACCGAGGCGGCCATCGAGTCCCGCTCGGACTCGCTGCTCGGGCTCAAGGAGAACATCATCATCGGCAAGCTCATCCCGGCCGGGACGGGCATGCCCGAGTACCGCGACGTGGGCACCCACGCCCCCGAGTACGAGCCGATGGCGTTCTACTCCTCCGACGGCGAGGACTTCGCCGATGAGGGCTTCGACGCCTCGGCCTACCTGGCCAACCTGCGCGGCACCCTCGAGGCCGGTGACCTGGCGCCGGTCCCCGAGACTGGCACCGACGGCGGCTGAGACCACCCGGCCGACAGGCGAGCCAGTGGTGCACTCCGTCGCGCTGAACGCTGATCGGCGCGGCACGCAGTCCGGGTGCACGACGGTCTGGTTCGATTGGCAGAGAAGTGGGCACTACGACGCGAGGGCCGATCGGGACAATGGGGCAGCCGCATCGTCGCCCTCGGTCGTCGAGGCGGAAGGGCTCCTCGACGAGATCAGTAGCGGCCTGTCGGGAACGAGCGCGCGGGTAGACGCAGTGTTCTATCTGGAGCGTGTCACGTTCCAGGCCATGATGATCAACTGCATGGCCGGCAAGGGTTTCGTCTAATTGGGCACGTGGGCGCGGCGGGCGTCGGACCAGTAGCCTCGGTCGGGTGACGGCCCCGGGGATCGGGTCCACCGTCGGGGGAGATCGACGCTTGGCGCGTCGGGAGGCCCGTCGGTCGGCCCTGCTGAGTGCAGCGATGCGAGTGGTGGCACGCGACGGGTTGACCGCGCTGACCATGCAGAGCGTGGCTGACGAGGTCGGCTGCGCCATCGGCACCATCTACACCCACTTCCCCTCCAAGGGTCACCTGGTCGCCGACCTGCAGAACGCCGCGGTGCTCCGTCTCATCGGCTCGCTCCAACACGTCCAGGAGCGCAGTCGCGCCCTCCTGGACCTCGGCGGCGCCGACGACCTCCATCGGTCGGCCACCGCCCTGGTGCTCTACGGCGAGTTCTACATCGCCGCCTGGGACGCCTTCCCGGAGGAGTCACACCTCCTCTTCTCGGTGATGGCCGAGAAGGGCGAGGTGGTGCCCGCCACCGAGCTGGGACGGGTGTTCGGCACGGCCGTCGTCTTGCTGGTCATGGGCCGCGACACCATCGATGCCGCGGTCGAGGCCACCGCGCTCGAGCCGGGACCCTCGATGGATCGCGTCGTCATCGGCGCGGCCTGCCTGCTCGGGACCCTGCTGACCAGCCATGTGGGTCACGTCGACCCGGTGGCGTTCGACCACCGTCGCCTCACTCGGTCGGCGTGGCGCACGCTGCTGGACGGCTGGGGGATGACGCCGGCGGTGCAGGGCGAGGCCGACGCCCACATCGCCGCCCTGGCCGCGTCCGGCCCGCTGGCCCCCGTCCCCGAGGTGTGGTGAGCCCCGGCGCGGCCCCGCCGGTCGAGGATCGGGTCCTCCTGATCGCCGGGACCTCCACGTTCGACAACGTCGGTGACATCGCCATGTGCCAGGTCGCCCTGGGACGGCTGCGGCGGGCTCGGCCCGGTGTGCGTCCCGTCCTCCTCGCCGTCGAGGGCGCGACCGAGGGCCATGGGCTGGGCGAGGTCACCACCGTCGCACTCGACGGCTGGACCTCATGGTGCCGGCGCGTCCACGAGTGGCGGCGCGGCACGGCGCGCCTCCCAGGTGTTGCTGACGTGGCCTACCGACGCCCCCGTCTGGCCCTGGCCCTGCTGCGGCTGCGAGGCCGCCGCGTCAACGCTGACGTCCACCACTTCGTCGACCTGGTGCGAGGTGCCGCGCTGGTGGTGGTCTGCGGCCAGGGCGGGCTGCACGACGGCTCCGCGCGTCGGGCGGAGCGGATCGCGGACGTCCTGCGGCTGGCCGCGGCGGCCGGCGTGCCGTCGGTGCTGCTCGGGCAGGGTGTCGGTCCCCTCGAGGCCGAGGGCCTGGCGGCTGAGCTCGGAGACGCCCTGGCCGCGGTGTCGGCCCTGGGCCTGCGAGACGAGCGTTCGGGGGACGTGGTGGAGCGGATCGGCGTCCGGGGGCCCGTGGTCGAGGTGACGGGCGACGATGCGCTCGCCCTGGTCGCCGAGCGGCCGCCGCCACTCTCCCGGTCCCGGATCGGTGTCAGCATCCGCGTCAACGCTGCCTCCGAGGTCGAGGCGTCGATCGCAACCGAGGTCGGCGTCGCCCTCGCAGGCGCATTGCCCGACGTGCCCGTGCAGCTCCTGAGCTTCATGGAGCAGCCTCCCATCGTGTCCGACGCCCGGGCAGGGGCGCGGGTCGCGGCGGAGGTGACATCGGTCGAGGGCCCGAACGCCCTGCGGGTCGCCGACGCCATCGAGGCGCTGGATCGCTGCCGACTGGTGGTGACCGGCACCTACCACGCGGCCGTCTTCGCCCTCGGCATGGGCATCCCCGTCATCGGGCTGGCGAGATCGCCCTACTACCACCAGAAGCTGGAGGGCGTCCTCGGCCTGTTCGGCGCCGGTGCAGGCTGCGTCCTGGACCCCACCGCCGCGACGTTCGCGACCGAGCTCGAAGCGACGGTGGCCCGGTTGTGGGAGGACGCCCCCGCCCGGGGCGCGGACCTGCGAGCGCGGGCGCGGACGCAGGTCGATGCGGGGGCCCGCTTCGCCCGGACGGCCCTGGCGCCATCCTGACCAGAGGGCATGATCGCGAGCGTCAGCGAGGGGAGAGATCCATCCCCGCCTCCAGCTCCTCGGCGGAGTAGAAGTGTCGGGCGTGGCGGGTCGCTGCCACCGCCCGACGCTCGACCTCCGTCAGCTCGAACCGAGCCAGGAAGGCGCGCCGCAGGTCGCGATAGGGCTTCCCGGAGGCCTCGTTCACCCTCTCCAGCTTGACCGTCGTGCCCAGCAAGGCGGCGCACATGGGGGCGAAGGCTCCGTCGAGGTCCTCCGTGCGGACGATGGCGAGGTCGCAGCCGTCGAGCCTCCGCAGCTCCCAGCCCCCGTCGCCGTCGAACGGGCGGGAGAACACGTCGTGGCCGGTGACCGCGGCCAGCTCCTCGTCGAACCACCGGTCGCAGACGCCGAGGGTCGTCGGGAGGCGCTCGTGGAACCCGTCGACGAGCTCGTCGACGCGCGCCGGGTCCTGCGGGCCGGGCGCCGCCCAAGGGAAGTCCCGGTGCCAGGACTGGAAGAACCACGAGATGGCCCGGCGCAGGGGGTGGCGAGCCATGGTCACGACGAGGGGTCGGACCTCGGCGTCGTCGAACGCAGCCCGGGCGACGACCATCTGGTCGATGTTCGACTGCCTGATGCGGGCGCCCTCCGCCCGCAGGTCGCGCGCCCGGGCCATCCCCTCGTCGCTGAGCAGGTGCAGCTGGAACACGGGGCGGGCCACCCGCACCCGCTCCAGGGAGGTGGCGATGGCGGAGCTGCCCGTCTTGGGCAGCGTGTAGACCACGACCGGATCACGACCGGCCACCCGCACCGCCGCCTGGAGCGCGGCGCGCCGCGCCATCCTCGTACCCCGACGCAACCCCCGCTGTACGAGCGCCATGCTCGATTCGGACCCCATCGCAAGGGAGGGTACAGCCCCGCCCGGCCCCGTCGGTCCGAGTGCGCCCGGAGGCGCTGGCGAAGTGGAGCCGGCGTCTCAGCCGTCGATCCCGAGGCCGGTAGGGTGACGCGGTGGAGCCGGTTGGGGCGCTCAGACGGGGGGGCGGGCGGTGCACCTCCCGCGGCGAGGACCTGACCCGCCGAGGTCGGGGGCCGTCGACCGACGGCACCGGTCCGGTCGGCGTCCTCATGATCCAGCACTACTCCGACGGGGGGTCGATCACGGGCCTGTTGGATCTCGTGCGCGGGTTGGACCACACCCGGTTCCGTCCCGTCGTGAGCTTCCGGGCCGCCAACCCCTTCGAGGACGAGCTGCGCCGGGCCGGGGCCGAGGTGGTCGTCCTGGGCGGGGCGCCGACGACGGACGCCCCCTCGGCCGGCACCTCACCGGCAGGCGCGGTCGCGCCGCCGCCCCGGCCCGCCGCCCGGTGGGGGGCCCGGTTGGCCCGGTCGACCACGCGCCGGGAGCTGAGCCGCCTCATCCGTCGTGATGTGCCCCACGCCCTCCACCTCCGGCGGGTGGTCCGCGACCACGACGTGGCCCTGATCCACGCCAACAACGACGTCTTGTCGAACCGCGATGCGGTGATCGCCGCGGTCCTGGCGCGGGTGCCCGTCGTGGTGCACGTCCGCTGGATCCACCATTATCGGCGCGACGCCTCCCTGGCCATCGACAAGGTCCTGGCCCGACGGGTCTCGGCGTTCCTCGCCATGTCCCAGGCCATCGCCGAGGGGTGTCGTCCGTTGGGGATCCCGACGTCCCGGATCACCGTCCTCGACGACCCCTTCGACCCGTCGGACTACGTGGTCTCGCCGCCGCCCGAGCTGGGTCGGGTGCTCGGCGTGCCCGAGGGGGCACGGGTGGTGGTGCACATCGGGCGCATCGTGGCGTGGAAGGGACAGGACGTGTTCCTGCGGGCCATGGCCGAGGTGGTCGCGCGCCACCCCTCGGCGTTCGCCCTGGTGGTGGGGGGGGCCGGCGACGGACCCGACGACGGGTTCGGGAGCCGGCTCGAGGCGATCGTCGGTGAGCTGGGCATCACCGACCGGGTGGCGTTCACCGGTCCCCGGCGTGACGTGCCCGAGATCCTGGCCCTGTCGGAGGTGGTCGTCCACAGCTCCACGGATCCCGAGCCCTTCGGGCGGGTGGTGGTCGAGGGCATGGCCGCGGCTCGGGCCGGGGGGGGGGGGGGGGGGGGGGGGGGGGGGGGGGGGGGGGTCGGCGGCGGGGG
>JBBSME010000143.1:0-6960 GCA_038233335.1 Acidimicrobiales bacterium
CCCTCAGGCCCCCCCCCCCCCCCCCGCCCCCCCACCCCGGGCCCGCCCCCCGGGCGGGGGGCGGCCCGGCGCCCCCGGGGGCGCCCCGGCGCAGCCCTGGGCCCCCCCCGGCGCCGCCGGGGGGGGGGGGGGGGCCCCCCCCCACGAAGCGGATCGGGGGCGAGGCACGAGCCCTCGTCCGCTGGGATGGTTCAGCGCGACCGCAGGCCGCACGACAAAACTCGTCGGAACGGAGCGAGCGCCAGCGAGCGAGTGACGACGAAGCTCACCCCGGCCAGGCGGCGAGGGACTGACCGGTGATCTTCTCGTAGGCCTCGCGGTAGCGGGCGCTGGTGGCCGACACCACGTCGTCGGGCAGGGCCGGCGGCGGCGGGGTCTTGTCCCAGTCCAGGGCATCGAGGTGGTCGCGGACCGGCTGCTTGTCGAACGACGGCGGGGTGGTCCCGGGCTCCCAGGCGTCAGCCGGCCAGAAGCGGGACGAGTCCGGGGTGAGGATCTCGTCGGCCACCACCAGCTCACCGTCGACCAGACCGAGCTCGAACTTGGTGTCGGCGATGATGATCCCTCGGGCCGCAGCCCACTCGGCACCCCGTCGGTAGAGCTCGAGCGAGGCGTCCCGGGCCCGCGCCGCCAGGTCCGCGCCGACCAGGTCCACCGCGTCGTCGAATGACACGTTGATGTCGTGGTCGCCCACCTCGGCCTTGGTCGAGGGGGTGAACACCGGCTGGGGCAGTTGGTCCGACTCCCGCAGCCCGGTGGGCAGCGGGCTGCCGTGCATGGTGCCGTCGCTCCGGTACTGCTTCCAGGCCGAGCCGGTGATGTAGCCCCGCACGATGCACTCGATGGGGAGCATCTCGGCCCGCCGGCACAACATGATCCGCCCGGCCAGAGCAGGGTCGCGGGCGCCGTCGGGCAGGTCGCCCAGATCGGTGGAGATCAGGTGCCCGGGGAGGACGTCGGCCAGCCGATCGAACCAGAACGCCGACATGGCGGTGAGCACCCGGCCCTTGTCCGGGATGGGTTCGGCCATGACGACGTCGAAGGCGGAGAGCCGGTCCGAGGTCACCATCAGGAGGCGGTCGTCGCCCGCGTCGTAGATGTCGCGGACCTTGCCGGAGGACAGGTGGGGCAGGGAGATCGAGGCCATCGCCGCAGAACCTACCGGCCGTGCCCACCCCGACCGGAAGCAGGTCGGGCGGCTACAGGATCGGCGCCGGCGCGTAGACCGCGGCGTCAGGGTCGGCGGCGACCAACGCCTCGACCTCAGCGACGAACGCCGCCGTCTGGGCCGGGGCCCGGCCCACGAACGAGAGCGGCTCCGCGACCACCGCGGCGAGGGCGTCGGGGCCGAGGCCCAGGCGCTCGTCGGCGCCCAGCCGATCGAGGAGGTCGTTGCCCTCGGCGCCCTTCTCCCGCATCTCGAGAGCCACCGCGACGGCGTGGGCCCTGATGGCCTCGTGGGCCTGCTCCCGGCCCACACCAGCGCGCACCGCCGCCATCAGGACCTTGGTGGTGGCCAGGAAGGGGAGGTAACGGTCGAGCTCGCGGCCGATAACGGCGGGGAAGGCTCCGAACTCGTCGAGGACCGTGAGGGTGGTCTCGCACAGGCCATCGAGGGCGAAGAAGGCATCGGGCAGGGCGACCCGGCGGACCACCGAGCAGCTGACGTCACCCTCGTTCCACTGGTCGCCGGACAGCGCGGCGACCATGGCCAGGTGCCCGCCGAGGATGACCGAGAGCCCGCAGATGCGCTCGGCCGACCGGGTGTTCATCTTGTGGGGCATGGCCGAGGATCCGACCTGGCCCGGCTTGAACCCCTCGGTCACGAGCTCCTGGCCAGCCATCAGCCGGATGGTGGTGGCCAGGCTGGTGGGGCCGGCGGCCACCTGCACCAGAGCCGACACCACGTCGAGGTCGAGTGAGCGGGGGCACACCTGGCCCACGTTGGCCAGCACCTGGTCGAACCCGAGCTCGGCCGCGACCGCGACCTCCAGCTCGTCCACGGCACCATCCGAGCCGAGCAGGTCGAGCATGTCCTGCTGGGTGCCCACCGGGCCCTTGATCCCGCGGAGCGGGTAGCGGGCCAGCAGGTCGTCGAGGCGGGCCAGCGCGACCAGCACCTCCTGTCCGGCGTTGGCGAAGCGCTTCCCCAGGGTGGTGGCCTGGGCGGGCACGTTGTGGCTGCGACCGGCCATCACCAGGGCCTCGTGCTCGGCGGCCAGGCGGGCCAGGCGGGCGAGGACCGCCACCATGCGTCGGCGCACCAGGCGGAGGGCGTCGCGCACCTGGAGCTGCTCCACGTTCTCGGTAAGGTCCCGCGAGGTCATCCCGGCGTGGATGGCCTCGTGGCCGGCCAGGGCCGAGAACTCCTCGATCCGCGCCTTGACGTCGTGGCGGGTGACCCGCTCCCGCGCCGCGATCGACTCGAGGTCGACCCGATCCACCACCGCCTCGTAGTCGGCGACGACATCGTCGCCGACGGTCATCCCGAGCCGGCCCTGGGCCCGCAGCACCGCCAGCCACAGCCGACGCTCGAGGACGACCTTGGTGGCCGGTGACCACAGGTCGACCATCTGTGGGCTGGCGTAGCGCTGGGCCAGCACGTTGGGGAGGTCGTCGGTCACCCGTCGATGGTACCGCTGGGCCTCGACGGGGCTCCAGGGAGGCCCAAGAACGACCGGCCCGGTCCGATGAGGGAGAGGCGTCCGCTGGCCTCGACGATGCCCCGATCAGCACGGAGAACTGCGTCCTTCACCCCTTCGAGGTGTCGGCCCGGGTGTGCCACCAGTGTGGGCGCTGGCGCGGCGCCGGCCGCGGCTGCTCCGGTCAAGCGCGCCCTGCTGCGTCGGCTCCGACCGACCTGATCCTCAGAGCGCGGGCGTGGCTCCGGCCCGCTCGGCCCGGTCCTCGGCCAGACGGGCCACCAGGTGCTCATCCCCGATGGCCAGCATCTGGACGACGAGGAGGGCGGCGTTGATGGCCCCATCCACCGCCACGGTCGCCACCGGCACGCCCTTGGGCATCTGCACCGTGGCGTAGAGGGCATCGATCCCGTTCAGGGCACCACCCGACAGGGGAACGCCGACGACGGGGAGGGTGGTGTGGGCCGCCACCGCCCCGGCCAGGTGGGCAGCCATGCCCGCCCCGCAGATGAAGGCGCAGTACCCCTCCTCGCGGGCGGTCGAGGCCAGGGCGGCCACGTCGGCCGGGGTGCGATGGGCCGACATCACCCGCACGTCGGCCTCGAGCCCGAAGGCCTCCAGCGTGGTACGGGCCGGCTCCATCTTGGCGGCATCGTTGGGCGAACCCATGAGGACGGCAACCTTGCGAGCGGTCATGGTGGCGAAGGTAGTCGCCGCCCTCACTGGTGCTGCACACGAGATCGTGGAAGAGGCTGGGGTCGGCTGATGTTGTCGCCAGGGAGCCTGCACCCTCTCCCCGAGCTGCTGGGCGAGCGGCCCACGCCTTCACCCCGGCCGAGCAGGCTGGCGTCGACGGCTTCTCCCGGGGCCACGTCATCGGCGACCCCGACACGGTGCGCGCCGGCCTGCACGCCCTGGTGGAGCGGACCGGCGCCGATGAGCTGATGCTCACGACCATGGCCCACGGCCCCGACCACCGCCTGCGGTCCCTGCGCCTGGTCGCCGAGGTGATGGAGCTCGCGCCCGTGGCTGCCTGAGCCGGGACCCGCCCGGCCTGACCGCTACCGCGGGTCGGGTGGCGCGGCGATGTCGGTGCGGTGGTGCATCCCGGGCCAGGAGATGCGGCCCAGCGCCTCATAGGCCCGGGCTCGGGCCGAGGCCGCGTCCGGGCCGCGACCGACCACGTTGAGCACCCGCCCGCCCTTGGTGGTAAGGGCGCCACCGTCGTCGCCGGCCACGCCTGCGCACAGGACCTCGACCCCTTCGACGGCGCGGGCCGCCTCCAGCCCCTCGATGCGGTCACCGGTGCGGGGCGAGGCCGGGTACCCCTCGGACGCGGCCACGACCAGCACCACGGCCTCGTCGGAGGACGTCACCGGCCCGGCGGTGCGCAGGTCCCCGTCGGCCGCGGCGGCCAGCAGCGCGGCCAGGTCCGAGGTCATCCGCAGCAGCACGACCTGGGAGTCGGGGTCGCCGAAGCGGATGTTGTACTCGATGAGCTTGGGGCCCTCCCGGGTGAGCATCAGGCCGGCGTAGAGGGCACCGCGGTAGTCGATGCCCCGGTCCCGAAGGGCACCGAGCGTGGGCTCCACGAAGCGGTCGACCACCAGGTCGGCCAGGTCGGCACCGGCGAAGGGGACCGGGCTCCACGCGCCCATACCGCCGGTGTTGGGCCCGGTGTCGCCGTCGCCGACGCGCTTGTAGTCCTGGGCCGGCGGCAGGGCGACGCTGCGCTGGCCGTCGCACACCACGAACACGGAGGCTTCCGGTCCGGTGAGGCCCTCCTCGATCACGACGGTGCGCCCCGCGGCCCCGAAGGACGAGCCCGAGAGCTTGTCGCGGACGTCGTCCTCGGCGTCGGCCAACGAGTCGGTGACCAGCACGCCCTTGCCCGCGGCCAGCCCGTCGGTCTTGACCACGTAGAGCCCGGGCAGGGAGCGGAGGAGGTCCAGGGCCGGCTCGACCTCGGAGAACACCCCGTAGCGCGCCGTCGGGACCCCGGCCTCGGCCACCAGGTCCTTCATGAACGCCTTGGACCCCTCGACCTGGGCCCCATCGGCGCCGGGGCCGAAGACCCGGCGACCCTCGGCTCGCAGCCGATCGGCCAGGCCGTCGACGAGTGGCTGCTCGGGGCCGATGACGTAGAGGTCGGCCTCGACATCCTCGGGAGCGTCGGCCACCGAGCCGGGGATGCCCGGGTTGCCAGGGGTGACGACGACCTCCGCGGTGCGGGACAGGGTCAGGGCCAGCCCGTGCTCCCGGCCACCCGCGCCGACGACGCAGACCTTCACGGGTCGCGGCGGTGGACGTACTGGGCCCGGCCGGGCCCGGTGCCGACCAGGGTGACGGGCACGCCGACCTCGGCCTCCAAGCGGTCGAGGTAGGCCGCGGCGGCGGGAGGCAGACCACCCGGCTCGGTGACCGACGAGAGGTCGGTGTTCCAGCCCGGCATCTCCTCGTAGACGGGCACGGCCCGGTGCAGGTCGGTCTGGTGGTAGGGGAGCTGGGTCACCCGCTGGCCGTCGACCTCGTAGGCCACGCACAGCTTGACCGTGTCGAGGGTGTCGAGGATGTCGAGCTTGGTGATGGCCAGCTCGGACAGGGAGTTGAGCCGGACGGCGTGGCGGAGCATCACCGCGTCGAACCAACCCGGCCGGCGGCGGCGGCCCGAGTTGGTGCCGTACTCGTGGCCCACGTCGACGAAGTGGTCGCCCAGGGCGATCTCGGCTTCGTCGACACCCTCGCGGTCCTTGCCCCCGACGGCGTCGTAGGACATGGCCAGCTCGGTCGGCAAGGGGCCGGTGCCGACGCGGGTGACGTAGGCCTTGGCCACCCCGACGACGCGATCGATGTAGCGCGGTCCGACGCCCGCTCCGGTGCAGACCCCCCCGGCGACCGGGTTGGACGAGGTGACGAACGGATAGGTGCCGTGGTCCAGGTCGAGGAACGTGGCCTGAGCCCCCTCGAACAGCACGTGCTGGCCGGCCTCGAGCGCGTCGTGGACCAGGCCGACGGTGTCGGCGATGTGGTCGCGGATGCGGGGCAGGAACTCGTCCAGGTACCGGTCGGCAATCTCGTCGGCGTCCAGCGGGAGCTGGTTGTACACCTTGGCCAGGACCTGGTTCTTCTCCTTGGCCAGCACCTCGAGCTTGGTCCGGAAGATCTTGGCGTCGAGGAGGTCCTGCACCCGCAGGCCGACCCGCGAGGACTTGTCGGCGTAGGTGGGGCCGATGCCGCGCTTGGTGGTGCCCAGCTTGGAGCGGCCCAGGCGGCGCTCGGTGAGGCGGTCGATCTCCTGGTGGAACGGGAGGATCAGGTGGGCGTTGCCGCTGACCCGGAGGCGGGAGACGTCGACGCCGCGAGAGGAGAAGGCGTCCATCTCGGCGATCAGCACCTGCGGGTCGACCACCACGCCGTTGCCGATGACCGGGGTGATGTGGTCGTAGAGGATGCCGCTGGGCAGCAGCTGGAGGGAGAACTTCTCGCCGTCGACCACCAGGGTGTGGCCCGCGTTGTGGCCCCCCTGGTAGCGCACGACCATCGACGCCTCCTTGGCGACGAGGTCGGTGAACTTCCCCTTGCCCTCGTCACCCCACTGGGTGCCGACCAAGACGGTCGCAGGCACGAGATCTCCTCAGGGGTGACGGACAGGCAACAAGAACGGCCAAGAACGCTACTCGCAGCGACCAGCCGCCCCCGCCTCCCCGATCTGCGCGTCACCGCCAGAGCACACACCGCCTTGGTCGGTGCCGCGACCTCACGGGCGCAACCGGCGGCGGCGATGATGACGAGGAGCGCCAGTCGGGGCGGGGCGGCGCGGCGGTTGGTCCAGGGCGCGACATGGCGTTCCATCGGCCCGAGGGCGGCGACCATGAGGCCGCTGCGGTCAGCGGTCGCCGATGGCGTACACCTTGCCGCCCCGTGCCCCCACGTAGAGCCGCCCCTCCCAGAGCGCGGGGGTTGACTCGACGCACCCCTCGAGGTCGACCGACCACAGCTCCGGCGGGTCGACCCGGGGGTCGGACAGGTCGAAGGCGTGGACGGTGCCGTCGCAATCGCCCTGGATCCAGACGTCGTCGACGATCACCGGCGAGGACCAGGTCGGGCCGGGGAGGTCCTTCTCCCACAACACGTCACCCGACGCCTGGTCGACGCCGAGGATGCGGCCGCTGTCGGTGGGAGCGATGATCACGCCGTCGGCCAGGCCCGGGGTGGCCCACATGCCTCGGTCGTCGGCGACCGACCAGACGACGGGGTCCTCGGGCTTCGAGGGGTCGAGCTTCACCAGCTGGCCCACCTCGGCGTTGCGCTCGGCCGA
>JBBSME010000144.1:0-6913 GCA_038233335.1 Acidimicrobiales bacterium
CGCGACGCCTCCAGGTCCGGGCCCGCACCCTCCACGGTGACGTGGTGGAGGCCACGCTCGACGAGGTGGTGGCCCGGATCTGCCAGCACGAGATCGACCACCTCGACGGCATCGAGTACGTGCAGCGCCTCACCGGCGAGGCCGCCGATCGGGTCTACGCGGCCATGGTCACCGACGGCATCGACACGTCCTGGCTTCCGCTCACGCCCTACTGAGACGCCGGACGTGCGGCGTGAGATACCCCAGGGAGGTATAAGGTGGGTCGGCCAGATCGACCCGGAGGTCGCCCATGCCCGAGCGCGGCTACAGCTGATCGGTCGTCCTGTGTGAGGTCTGCCTGAGCGGGTAGACGCAAGGCATGACCGATGAGAAGCTGACCGAGAAGATCAAGGGATCCGCCAAGGAGGTCGCCGGACAGGCGACCGGCAAGGAGGATCTCGAGCGAGAGGGCAAGGCCCAGCAGGAGAAGTCGCGCGAGGCCGAGACGGCCGAGGCCAAGGAGGCGGAGGCCGAGGCCCACCGCAAGAAGGCCGAGGGCCACGCCGGCCAGGAGAAGTCCGAGCAGTAGACCGCGCTGCCGACCGACGACGAGACGAGAGGAGACCGCCGTGCCCGGTGCGAAGGAACCCGGACCCAGCGTGAAGGACGACGAGCAGTACGAGGCTCTGCGCCGCGATGGCGCGAGCAAGGAGAAGGCCGCTCGCATCGCCAACACGGATCGGACCACGGCGGGGGAGCGAGGCGGGTCCTCCCCGCCCTACGACGAGTGGACCAAGGACGAGCTGGTCGACCGGGCGCAAGAGCTGGACATCGAGGGTCGCTCGGACATGACCAAGGACGAGCTGATCGACGCCCTGCGCAACCACTAGGGCCGCGACCGGCTTCGTCAGCTCGGTCCCTGACCTGGCCGCGTCGCCGGCGGCCCGATGCGAGCGTCAGAGCGGCAGGATCTCGTAGCGGTAGCCGCCGGCAGCGAGGGCATCCCGGGCGATGGTGTGCTGGCGCTCGTCGTCGGGATCGTCGAGGTGCTCGAGGTTGCGCTCGACCCGGCGGGCGGCCCGGGTGCAGAAGGTCTCGGCCACGAACCGGTCGGATGACGAGAGCTCGGGGCCCCGGTCCTCGACCACGGTCGACATCCGAGACAGCGTGGCGGTCTGGGCGTAGATGTCCATGGCCGCCTCGGCCAGGCGCTTCTGGGAGCGTTGCGCGGTCTTGATGCCCTCGCCGTGGCGCCGCAGCGCGCCCTCCGACGCGTCGCGCAGGGCCGAGACCTGGTCCGACACCGGGTCAGCCAGGCCCTTGAGCGTGGAGTCGACGTCGAGGCGATCGGGCCGGACCTGGCGGTCCACCCGGTCCAGGACGTAGCCGGCGACGGTGCCCAGGCTGCCCAGGGGCCGGGAGAGGTCCAGGTCGGCCAGGCCCTCCACCTGCTCCGCCAGGGGCTTGAGCCCGGTGAGGGCGATGAAGGCCCGCAGCACGTCGTTGGCCCCCTCGAAGATCGGGAAGATGCGGATGTCGCGCAGGATCTTCTCGAACGGCTCGTCGCGCATGTAGGCCCGGCCGCCTCCGAGCTGGAACACCCGGTTGGCGGCGTACCAGAGGAACTCGGTCCCCGCGACCTTGGCCATGGCCGACTCGATGGCGTAGTCCTCGACCCCCCGATCGACCATGCCGGTGGTGAGGTAGCAGAGCGACTCGAGGCCGTAGAGGTAGGACACCATCCAGCCCAGCTTCTCCTGCACCATCTCGAAGTCGGCCAGGGGCTGGCCGAACTGCTGGCGCTCGGAGACGTGCTCCACCGCCAGGCTGAGCAGGTGCTTCACCGCTCCGACCGAACCGGTGCCGAGAGAGAGGCGACCGTTGTTGAGCACGTTCACCGCCACCGAGAACCCGTCGCCCGGCGGGCCGAGCACGTTCTCGGGAGCGACCCGGACGTCGCGGAAGGTGAGGCGGCGCAGGTCGTTGGCCCGCAGCCCCATGGTGTCGTGGCGCTCGCCCACCTCGAGCCCGTCCATGCCCCCGTCGAGGATGAGGGCGACGTGTCCCTCCTCGCAGCGGGCGAAGGTGACGATGACGTCCTTCGACCCGTTCCCGATGTAGTGCTTGTGGCCGTTGAGGACCCAGGACCCGTCGGCCTGGCGCTCGGCCCAGGACTCCAGGTGGTAGGCGTCGGAGCCGGCGCCGGGCTCGGTGAGGGCGAAGGCGGCCAGCTTGCGGCCCGAGGCCAGGTCGGGGAGGTACCGCTCCTTCTGCTCGTCGGTGCCGTAGAGGTGGATGCCCTTCATGCCGATCGACTGGTGGACCCCGAGCACCACCGAGAGGGTGGCGTCGATGTGGCCGATCTCCTCGAAGACCCGGCAGTACCCGGTCTGTGAGAGCCCGGCGCCCCCGTAGGCGGGGTCGATGTAGAGCCCCATGAGCCCGGCCTCACCCAGGTCGCGGAGGAGGTCGTCGCCCACCCAGCGGTCGGCCTCGGCCTGGGCCGGGTCGTAGTCGGCGGTGACCTCCCGGAGGGTGCTCACCAGGCGCTTGACCTTCTCCACCTCGCTCGGGTCGGGCGTGGGGAACGGGGTCACCATGTCGCCTTCGAGGCGACCGGCGAACATGGCGGCGGAGAACGACGGAGAGGACATCGTCAGACCCTTCCCCCTGACGCCTGGTCGACACCCACCCGCTCCGGCTGTCGTGCCCTCCGCCCCAAGGTCGACGGTGGAGCGGACGTTCATCCGATGGGGTGGTGTTCGGGTCCCGAGGTCGGACGCGGGAAGTGACATCGGGTCCCTGTCGCCCTGGTCTGGAGCCCGAGTGATCGATCCGTGCAGTCCGGCTGCCTTCGAGGCGAAGTACCGCGCCGACCCCGACCCCTGGGCCTTCGCGTCCGCCCCCGCTGAGCAGCAGCGCTACGAGGCCATCGTGGGCCTGCTGCGGCGCGAGCGCTACGAGACCGGGTACGAGCCGGCCTGCTCGATCGGGGCCCTGACCGTGCGCCTGGCGGCACGCTGCAATGAGCTGGTGGCCGTCGACGTCGCCCCGACGGCGGTGGCCAGGACGACCGAGCGCTGTCGGAGCATGCCCCGCGTCCGGGTCGAGGTGGGGTCGGTCACCGACCGTCGGCCGGAACGCTTCGACCTGGTCGTCCTGAGCGAGGTGGGGTACTACTTCTCCCGACCGGCGCTGGTGGGCGTGGTCGACGGCGTGGTCGCGTCGATCCCCCCGGGCGGTGAGCTGGTGGCGTGCCACTGGACCGGTACCAGCGAGGACCACGTGTTGGCGGGAGCCACGGTCCACGAGACCATCGGCGGGCATCCCGACCTGGAGCTCCTCGCCCACGACGATGGCCCCACCTACCTCCTGGCGTCGTGGCGGCGACGGTGAACTCTGTGACGAGGTCGCCGACGACCGCTGCGGGGTCCGACGGAAGACCTCCGTTCGCTCGGAGAGGCTGGACGATCGGCGTGGTCGTGCCGGCGCGGGACGAGGCTCGCTCGGTCGGGGCCTGCGTGAAGAGCGTCCGGAAGGCGCTGCGGTGGTCGGGAGCGGACGGACGCATCGTGGTGGTCGCCGACTGCTGTTCGGACGAGACGGCCGCCCTGGCGCGGGAGGCAGTCGGCGGCGATGGCGAGGTGGTGATCAGTCGAGTCGGGCGGGCCGGGGCCGCCCGCCGTCTGGGCGCGGCTCGCCTGCTGACGGCCGACGGCACCGACCCAGCCCGGACGTGGCTGGCCACCACCGACGCGGACGGCATCGTCCCGCCGGACTGGCTGCGGACCCAGCTCGCCCTCGCTGATGCCGGGGCGGCCGCAGTTGCGGGCATCGTGGTGCTCGACGACGCGGCCGACGACCTGGTCGCCGCTCGCCACCGCGCCACCTACGCGCTCCACGCCGATGGGACCCACCCCCACGTCCACGGGGCCAACCTGGGGGTGCGCGGCGATGCGTACCTGGACGCAGGGGGCTGGTGCCGGGACCTCTGCGTGGGAGAGGACCATCGGATGTGGGCGCGACTGAAGGAGCGGCGGTGGCCCGTCGTGTCCGCCACCTGCTCGTGGGTCACCACCAGCAGTCGGCCGGAGAGTCGCGTCGATGGCGGCTTCGCATCCGACCTCCGAGCCCTCGGGGTGCGCGCGACCGCCGATGCGCCCCTGGGCATCGCCGGCTGAGAGCGTCGGGGAGGACTCAGCCGCCTTTGGTCGAGCCGTCTCGGGACACCCGGAGGTCGCCGAGCACCTGCAGATCGGCCTCGGCGTGGCACTGGCGGCGATAGATCAAGAGGGCATCGTTGCGGGCGATGATCTCGGCGTCCGCGGTGAGGGCCCGGGGCCCGAGAGCGCGAGCGAAGCGGTCCTGGACCTCTGCGCCGGCCACGTCGATGAGGTGCCGGACGGTGAGAGCGGTGGCGCGCGCCTCGTCGGTGTCCGCCTGACCGCTGCGGGCGTCGATCTCCCGGCCGGCGGAGTCGAGGGTCGACGACAGGTGCCAGTCCAGCGCGACGAGCGCACCGAGGTGGGCGCGGCTGTGCGCGCTGGTCGGAGGTTGGGCACGAGCGGCATCGACGAGGCCCTGGGCCGCGCCGGCCCAACAGGCCGCCGGGCCCACCGCGCCGTCCCAGAACCCCGGCCGCTCCAGGTACCAGCCGGGCTGGCCCACCACCTGGTCCGGGCCGGCCTGGAGCCCGGTCAGGTCGACGACGGCGGTGGCCGTGTCCGCCAGCGCCGAGGTGACCCACGCCGACCGATCGATGCGGCCCTCGTCGAAGACCTTCAGATCGACGTCCACCAGCAGGCTCTCGTCCCCGGGTCCGCCGCCGGCCTGCTCGGGCCAGAGGCTGATGAGGGCTCGGTCGACCAGCCCGGCGCCGGTGCAGAACGCCTTCGCACCGCTCAGCTCCCAGCAGTCACGGGCCCGCGGCGTCGCGGTGAGGGTCCAGCGAGGGTGCTCGGAGGCCCAGACCGCGTAGATCGCGCCGTCCGTCGGCCGTCGACCTGCCTCCCGGAGGATCTGCACGGCATCGACGTGGGCCTCGACGAGGCGGGCCTCGGAGACATCAGCCCTCGCCACGTCGGCCAGGGCCCGCCAGCGCTCCGGTGTCCGACCTTCGGCCAGGGCCGGCAGATCCAGGCCCCCGCCCGCCAGTCGCGCCCGCACCCGGTCGATCAGGGGGCGCGGCGGTGGGACGTCAGTCGCCGATGAGGTCGCGGCCATCGATGATCACGTCCCACGGCCGCCGGAAGTGGGCCAGGACGTCGTCGGCCAGGATCGGTGGCCCGTCCAGGTGGGTGGTCTGCGTCTGGTGGCAGGCGATGGCCTTCGCCTTGGCCTCCTGGGCCTTCGCGCTGAGGGTCACCCGACGGAGCGAGAGCGGCGCCAGGTCAGAGGGGCTCGCCCACCGCCACGCCCAGAGCGGATAGGCCCAGAGCCCGCATCCGGTGCGGCGCGCCACCTCGACCGCGGCGACGCCGCAGGCATCGTGGTCCGGGTGGCCGTCGTGGGCCCACGGGGCGATGAGCAGCGTCTCCGGCCCGCTCCGCTCGGTCAGTGCGTCGATCAGCGCCGGTCCGTGGTGGCTGACCTGGCCGTCGGGGAGGCCGAGTCGCGCCGGCGGGGACTCGATGCCCAGCGCGGCGAGGGCCCGTCGCTGCTCCTCCGTCCTCAGTGTCCCGAGGTTCCCCAGGTCGGGGTGAGAGGCCTCACCGTCGGTGACGGCGACGACCTCCACCTCCACATCGTGCGCGGCCAGCTCGACCAGGACTCCGCCGACCGCCAGCGACTCGTCGTCCGGGTGTGGTGCCACCACGACCACCGGTCGCGCCGAGATGGGCAGCTCAGGGGCGCGGGCGACGATCCGGGCCCACTCGACCTCGTCGGTGGGGGGCGGCTCGGGGAAGGCCGAGCCGGCGCGGCCGTCTCGCACCCCGGTGGCGGTCACTTGGCCATCCCCTGGAGCTCGTCGGAGAACTCGGCCCGCTGCTGGCTGAACCGGCGCATGGGCTCGGCCAGGCCGGGGGTGTCGAAGTCGGCCAGCGAGTCCGCGGCCTGGGCGAACCCCTCCTTGCCGTCCTCCAGGGTCTCGATCAGGTCCTTGGTCACTGCTGCGTCGTTCGACATGGTGGCCTCGCTGGTGGGCTTGAGAGCAACGGCTACCCGTCAGGGCACGGCCTGAGCGCGGATCACCCGAACGGGTGTTGCGCCGCGGCGCGCAGCGTCAGTCGCCGGTGCGGAATGGCCTTGCGACCGAGGTCGACCTTGCGGGGCTTGGCCCGGTCGGTGACGGGATCGTGAGGGGGCTCAGGCGGGCCCGCCGCCTTCGGCGTCGTCGGGGCGCGGGTAGCCGAGGTCGTGGGTCTCCTTGCCCTTGGCCTCTCGGTTGAACTGGGCCTCGGCTTCCTCCTCGGTGTCGTTCTCGGCCGCCGCCTTCTCGGCCACATCCTCGTCTCGGGCCACGTCCTGGCCGAACCAGTCGTCGACCGTGCTGTTCTCGGGCTCGCGGATCTCGCCGTCGGGCATGTGGTTCTGCTCCTAGGTCGGGAGCCCTCCACCTTCCCCGCCGGCCTCCGGGGAAACGGGCGCGGCGATTGCCGGGCGACGGACCGGGAAGGAATCCGCCATGGTCGATGCCTGCAAGGACGACGGGGTGGGGGAGCGGTGAGCCCTCGGCTGGACGAGGCGGCCGCAGACGTGGTCTCCGGGAGCGCCCCGTGAGCAGCGCGACGACCACTCGGTCGGTCGCGGGCCGGGCCCTGGAGACCTCGAACCTCCACAAGGTGTTCTTCCCGGACGATGGGGTGACCAAGGGCGACGTGCTCGACCACTACGAGCGCGTCGCCGACGTCATGCTCCCCCACGTCGGTGGGCGGCCACTGGTGCTCCAGCGCTTCCCCGACGGTGTCGAGCGGCAGGGGTTCTTCCAGAAGAA
>JBBSME010000145.1:0-6889 GCA_038233335.1 Acidimicrobiales bacterium
CCCCGGAGTGCCCGAGACCGACCCCCCCGCCCCCACCACCACCCTCTCCGTCGCCTGCGACGGCGCGACCATCGACGTGCCGACGTGGGTCCCGGCCCACGGCTCCGGGCCCGCCCTGGTGCTGGTCCAGGAGATCTTCGGGGTCGGCGAGTGGATGGCCGCGGTGGCCACCGAGATGTCCGACGCGGGCTACGTGGTCGGGGCGCCCGACCTCTACTGGCGGATCGAGCCGGGCTGGACGGCAGCCCACGACGACGAGGGCCTGGGCGCGGCCTACGAGATGGTCGGTCGCCTCGATGTGCCCGCCGCGGTGGGCGACGTGGTGGCCGCCATGGGAGCGCTGGACGACCACGAGGCCGTGGCCGGCGCCCCCGGCGTGCTGGGGTACTGCCTGGGCGGCACCATCGCCTGGATGGCGGCGGCGGTCGGGAACCCGGCGGTCTGCGTGTCGTACTACGGCTCCGGGGTCCCCGACGCGGTGGACCGGGTGGAGGCCATCACCTGCCCCACCCTCCTGCACTTCGGCGGGAACGACCCCTTCATCCCGGCCGAGGGTGTGGCCCAGGTGGCCGCCGCGGTCGACGGCCAGGAGCGCTTCGAGCTGCACGTCCACGAGGGGGCCGGCCACGCCTTCGAGAACGACCGAGCTCCGCAGTTCCACATGCCGGCACCGGCGGCCCGCTCCCGCGCCCTGACCCTGGCCTTCCTGGGCCGCCACCACACCGGCGGCTGAGCGCGGGACCGCTCAGCCGCACCCCGTGTTGGCGTTGCTCGCGGGGGCCCCTACGCGAAGCGGTCGGACAGGAAGGCCAGCACCTGGGCCCAGGACTCGCCGTCGGGGTCGATGACCGAGAAGTGGTCGCCGGGGGTCACCTCGAGGGTGACCTCGTCGCCGGCGTCGTCGGCGCGGGCCGCGTAGGTCTCGGACTGGGCCGGGGGGACGATGGCGTCGTCGCTCCCGTGGACCAGCAGCTGGCGGACCGCGGGGCCCAGCGGGAGGCGCTCGATCGGGGAGGCGTAGAGGTAGTCGCCGCCGCCCTCGCCGGTGGGCAGTCCTCCCATCAGCTGGGCGGCCGCGCCGCGACCGAGGTCGTCGATGGCCGCCGCGGCCAGGTTGGTGACCCCGGCCTGGGACACCACCGTCGAGGGGCTGACCGCGGGGTCGGCGCCGGGGACCTCGGCCGGCAGGCCGGACCGCGCCGCCGACCAGAGGGCGAGGGTGCCCCCGGCGGAGTGACCGACCATCGCCACCCGGTCCAGGTCGAAGAGGAGCTCCGGGGCCATCCGGTCCAGGAGGTCGACGGCGTCGGCCACGTCGGTGAAGGTGGCGGGCCAGCCCCCGCCGTCGCCGACGGGTCGGTAGTCGATGTTCCACGCGGCCCAGCCCTCGGCCAGCAGGGAGGGCACCAGCGGGTCCATGAGGGAGCGGTCGAAGCCGGACTGCCAGAACCCGCCGTGGACCAGGACGACCACGGGCGTGGGGTCCCTGTCCTCGTTGTCGGGTCGGGAGATCGCCCCCTGCTGCAGCGGCTCCTTCCCGTAGGCGATGACCTCAGGATCGGGGGGCTCGGCCTGGCCCCCCTCCCCCGGCCCGGAGGCGGGGCGCTCGTCGTCACCGGAGCAGCCCAGGGCGGTCAGGGCCGCGGTGGCGCTCAGCGCCCCGAGCACGGACCGTCGGGACAGCGGGAGGCCGGGTTCCACGCCTGGTTCACTAGTCGAGCGGGGCCCCGACCTTCACGTCACCGCCCCGCAGGTGGAACGGCACCGAGGTCACGACCGTGTTGGGCCGGGTGCGCAGCCGGGTGCGCAGGATCAGCGCGCTCTGGTTGTGGAGGAGCTGCTGGTACCAGTGATCGAGCACGAACTCGGGCAGCACCACGGTGAGGAAGTCGTCGTCGACCTCCTCGTCGTACTCGTCGACGAAGCGCAGGATGGGGCGGGACAGCTCCCGGAACGGCGAGTAGAGGGTCCGCAGCTCGACGGGGATGTCGTAGGCCTCCCAGTCGGCGGTGATGCGCTCCTGTTGCTCGGGGGTGGCCACCACCGAGACGGCCAGGAGGCGGTCGGGGCGGAGCGACCGGGCGTAGGCGATGGCCTCCATCGAGCCCTTGGTGACCCGCCCCACCAGCACGACGACGGTGTGGGTCCGGCGGCGGGCCTTGTAGCCCACGGGCACGGCCAGGGCCCGGTCCATCGATGCGTAGTGCTTGTGGATGGCTCGGAAGACCAGGACGATCAGCGGGATCACCACTGCGGGGATCCACGCTCCCCGGGTGAACTTCGAGACCACCACGACGAGCAGCACCACGGTGGTGGCGAAGCAGCCCACCGCGTTGACCGCCAGCTTGCGCTGCCAGTGGGGCTCTCGGAGCCGCAGGTGGTGGCGGATCATCCCGGCCTGGCTGAGGCTGAACCCGGTGAACACGCCCACCGCGTACAGGGGGATGAGGGCGCTCACCTCGGCCCGGAAGATCACGATGAGCACGCCGGCCATGGCGGCCAGGAAGATGATCCCGTTGGAGAAGGCCAGGCGGTCGCCCCGGGTGGCCAGCTGGCGGGGCAGGTAGCCGTCCTTGGCGATGATCGACGACAGCTGGGGGAACCCGGCGTAGGCGGTGTTGGCGGCCAGGATCAAGATGGCGAAGGTCGCGATCTGGAAGCCGTAGTAGATCGGTGTCTCCCCGAACACGGCCTTGCCCATCTGCGAGAGCACGGTCTCGCCGCCCTCGTCGACCACCGGTCGCAGGTGGTTGGCCAGCACGCTGATGCCGAGGAAGCCCCCGCCCAGGATGAGGCCCATGAAGGTGAGCGTGGTGTTGGCGTTCTTCGACTCAGGGGGCCGGAACGTGGGCACGCCGTTGGAGATGGCCTCGATGCCCGAGAGCACGACGGCGCCCGACGAGAAGGCCCGTAGCAGCACGAAGATCGCCGCGCTGGAGGTGAGGGCGTGCTCGCGGGCGAACTCACCGGCCAGCTCGGGGCCGGTCTCGATGGGCCCCAGGTCGAAGGCGAACACCCTCGTCAGCCCGATCACCAGCAGGGACCCGAGCAGGACCACGTACAGGTAGGTCGGGACGGCGAACACCTTCCCGGCCTCCTTCAGCCCCCGCAGGTTGGCCATCGTCATCAGGGTGACGAAGCCGAGGCAGAGGGCGATGCGGGTCGATTCGGGGCGCAGGGACGGGACGGCGGAAGCGATGGCCAGCACGCCCGAGCTGACCGACACGGCCACGGTGAGCGTGTAGTCCACGAGCAGCGACGCCCCGGCCACCAACCCCGCCCCCTGGCTGATGTTCTCCTTCGACACCACGTAGGCGCCGCCACCGTTGGGGTAGGCGGCGATGGTCTGGCGGTAGCTCACCAGCACGACCAGCAGCAGCAGCGACGCGGCCAAGGCGATCGGGACCAGGTAGGTGTGGGTCTGCGGGAAGGTCACCGCCATCAGCAAGACGAGCAGGATCTCCTCGGTGGCGTACGCCGTGGACGAGATGGCGTCGGAGGCGAACACGGCCAGCCCCACCGGCTTGCTGATCCGCTGGTCGCCCTCCTCGCTGGATGCGAGCGGACGGCCGACCACGAGCCGCTTGAACACCGACGCCACGATCACCTCTTCTCCGCTGCGGGGACGGCCCCGTTCGGGCGGCGGCAGCCTACGACCACCGGTCCCCGCCCACGCACTCCAACGGGTGTCCGAGCGCCACGGGCCGGCAGTAGGATCATCCTCCGCTGAGGCGGCCATCCAGGCCGTGGTGGACGGGGAGTGCCCAGGTGCACGTGGTGGTGGTCGGGTGTGGTCGGGTCGGCGCCGGGCTGGCCGCGTCGATCGAGGCCCAGAGCCACACCGTCGCCGTCATCGACCGCCGTGCCACCGCGTTCCGGCGCCTGCCGGAGGACTTCACCGGCGCCACCGTGGTGGGCGTCGGCTTCGACCGCGACCGCCTGCGTGCCGCCGGGGTGGAGCAGGCCGGCGCCGTCGCCGCGGTGACCAACGGCGACAACTCCAACATCCTCGTGGCCCGGGTGGCCCGGGAGACCTTCGGCATCGAGCGGGTGGTGGCCCGCATCTACGACCCGCGGCGGGCGGCGATCTACGAGCGCCTCGGCATCCCCACCATCGCCACCGTCCAGTGGACCACCGAACGGGTCCTGCAGCGCATCCTGCCCGAGCGCCCGGCGGTCGACTGGATCGATCCCAGCGCCCGGGTCGTGCTGCTGGAGCGGCCCGTCCCCCCCTCGTGGGCGGGCACTCCCGCCGTCCACCTCGACGTCGACGGCACCACCCGGGTGGCCGCCGTGAGCCGTCTGGGGGAGGCCCAGGTGCCCGACGCCGGCCTGCTCCTCCAAGACGGCGACACCGTGCACGTCGTCGTGGACGGAGGTCAGGTCGACGCGCTGGACCAGCGCCTGGCGGCCCCACCCGACGGTGGAGGCGCGAAGTGACGTCCATCGGAGAGGACCACCAGGCATGAGGATCGTGATCGCCGGCGGCGGCAACGTCGGCACCTTCATCGCCAGCGACCTGGTGAAGGGCGGCCACGACGTCACCCTGGTCGAGGTCGATCGTGACCGGGTCCACACCGCCCAGGTGGTGGACGAGACCCCCGGGGCCCGGTGGGTCGTGGCCGATGCCTGCGAGGTCTCCGAGCTGGCCAAGGCCGACGTCGAGCGAGCCGACGTGGTGGCCGCGGTGACCGGTGACGATGAGGACAACCTGGTCATCTCGCTGCTGGCCAAGCAGGAGTTCGCCGTGCCCCGGGTGGTCGCCCGGGTCAACAACCCCCGCAACGAGTGGATGTTCACCGAGGCCTGGGGCGTCGACGTCTCCGTGTCCACCCCCCACCTGCTGACCGCGCTGGTCGAGGAGGCCGTGTCGGTCGGGACGCTGGTGCGGCTCCTGTCGTTGGAGCAGGGTCGGGCCCGCCTCTCGGAGGCCACCCTGACCGACGGCTCGCCCTCGATCGACCAGGACCTGGCCGCCCTGCCCCTCCCCCGCGACTGCACGGTGGTCGCGGTGCTGCGCCACGGCCACGTCATCGTGCCCCGAGGGGACACCGTGCTGCGCAGTGGCGACGAGGTCGTGGTGCTGACCGTCCCCGAGGTGGAAGACGCGGTCGTCGCCGTCCTGCTGGGCCCCGACAGCGTCCCGTCCGCTCCCGGCCCGGATCCCCGGCCGACCGTCCCCCCGCTGGCCCCGGCCCGAGGCGACGACCCCCCGACCTGACGGGCCGACCCTCAGCCCTTCAGGGTGTACTTCGGGTTCATCATCAGCAGCCGACCGCGCTCCCTCCGGGCCACGCCCTCGACCAGGAGGGCCCGGCCGGGGTCGAGCCCGCCGATGCGGCGACGGCCGGTGAACACGGCCACGGCGCGCCCGGTCCCGTCGTCGACGGTGACCTCGAGGGAGGGGGCTCCCGCCCTCGGCACCACCTGGAGGGCGGCGACCTCTCCCCGGAGACGGACCGATCCGCGATCGCTCGCCTCGCCGATGGCCACGCAGGTGTCGTCGTGGAAGCGGGCCTGGAGCGTCTCGGCGTGGATCTCCTCGTTGGACCGGCCGAGCCGGTCTCGGAGCGTCTTCAGCACCGTGCCAGCATGCCCGCCCGCCGGGCCCGGCGGCGACCTCTGCTCCACCGTCACTACCCTGACCACCGTCCCCGCGACGACGTGGGGGCGCGGGTCACCGACCCGCCGAGGACGGAAGGATGCTCCATGGGGTTCCTGGACAAGCTGAAGAAGAACGCCGGCGACGTGGCCGACAAGGCCGCCGACACGGTGGCCGACAACGCCGACAAGGTCGACGACGGGATCGAGAAGGTGGCCGAGGTGGTCGACGAGAAGACCGGTCGAAAGCACAGCGACAAGATCGACAAGGCCACCGGCAAGGCCAAGCAGATGGTCGACAAGGCCGAGGACCAGGCGGCCAAGAGGAAGCCGCAGGCCTGATCTCCGAGCCGATCGTGCGGGGGGCGGGACCCCCGACGGTCAGGCCACGACCTCCACCGGCGTCCCGGCCGGCGCGAGGTCGAGCAGCCGGCGGATGTCGGCGTTGGTCATCCGGACGCACCCGTGGCTGGCCGGTGTGCCGATGAGCGCCGGGTTCTGGGTGCCGTGCAGCGCCACCTGGCCGTTGCCGGCGCCGAAGGAGTGGTACACCTCGGAGAAGCCGGTGAAGCTGATCTGGCCGTCGCCGTAGGAGCGGTTGCCCGACAGCCGGACCCGGGCGTCGACGAAGAACGTGCCCGTCGGGGTGGGCGAGGCGGCCTTGCCGGTGGCCACCGAGATCTGGAAGATCTGCTCCTCGCCGTGGAACAGGGTCAGGCGCCGGGCGCCCCGCTCGATCACCACGTGGTTGGGCACCTGGCGCTGGGTCACGTCCGACTCCCGGATCCAGGCCATGGCCGAGTTGGGCCGGGACATGATCTGGGCCTGCAACCAGCCCGGACGCCGATCCCGGACCAGGAAGACCTGGGTGAGACCCTCGGGCGATGGGCTGGTCAGGACCCGACCGCTGGGCACCGGGACGCCGGGCGCGGAGTACAGCGGCACCTTCGACCCCTTGGCGTCGGCCACGGTCCAGCCCTTGGCCCACGGTCGGGGCAGGGGCGGGGCCAGCACCAACCCGTCCTCGACCGGCGTCGCTCCCGCCGCTCCGGCCGGCGCCGGAGGCGCGGGGGTCGTCGTGGTGGGTGGCGGGGTGGGTGGCGGGGTGGGTGGCGTGGTGGGTGGCGTGGTGGGTGGCGGGGTGGGGGGCGTGGTGGTCGTCGTGGGGGTCGGCGTGGGCCAGGAGCCGACGACGCCAGGATCCGGAGCGGGGTTCGACGCCACGACCGATCGCACCTCGACCGAGTCGCCCGCACCGCCCACGGCGAGGGCGCCGGCCACCAGAGCG
>JBBSME010000146.1:0-6877 GCA_038233335.1 Acidimicrobiales bacterium
CATCGACTGGTTCGTCGTGGACAACCCCGAGGCCTGGAGCGACATGGACGGCGAGCTCACCGGCACCGGGACGCCCTTCCCCACCGGCGGATAGTCGCTGTCGCTCAGGACGACGCCAACCCTGGACGGATGTTGTCCTCACCGGCACAGTTCCGTACGAGGTTGGGGACCTCAGGCCTGAGGCGTCAGTCGTCGGGGTCGGCCAGGACCCGGCGGGCGGCGTCGGCCAGGTGGTCGGGTACCGGCTCGTAGGACTCGGGCGTGAGGTGGAACCGACCTCGCCCTCCCGTCAGCGAGCGCAGCTCCACCGCGTAGCGCCGCAGCTCGGCGGCGGGCACCACCGCGGTGATGACCTGCTCGCCGTCGTCGCCGGGCTCGGTGCCCTCGATGCGACCCCGGCGCGAGGCCAGGTCGCCCATGACATCGCCCTGGGCGTCGACCGGCACGGTGGCCTCCACCCGGGCCACCGGCTCCAGCAGCGACGGCTCGGCCCGAGCCAGGGCCTCCCGCACGGCCAGGCGTGCGGCGGCCCGGAAGGCCACCTCGGAGGAGTCGACGGCGTGCTCCTTGCCGTCGACGAGGGTGACCTTGACGTCGACGACGGGGTGGCCGAGCGGCCCGCCCTGGGCCAGGGTCTCCTCCACCCCCTTCTGCACGGCGGGGATGTAGCCCTTGGACACCGCGCCGCCCACCACCTTGCTGGCGAACTCGAACCCGGCTCGGGGCGGGAGGGGCTCCACCACCAGGGTGCAGACCGCGAACTGGCCGTGTCCGCCGGTCTGCTTCTTGTGGCGCCCCTCGGCCTCGGCCCGGCGGCCGATCGTCTCGCGGTAGGCGATGGCCACCTCCTCGGTCTCCACCCCCACACCGAGCTGGGTCTCCAGCCGTTCGAGGGCGAGGGCCAGGTGGGCGTCGCCCACGCCCCGCAGGAGGGTCTGGTGGGTCTCGTCCCGGACGACCTGCAGGGCCGGGTCCTCCTCCACCAGACGGTGCAGGGCCGGTCCCATGCGGTCCTCATCCGCGGTGGTCCGGGGTCGGATGGCCACCGCCAGCACCGGCTCGGGCGGGTGCAGCGGGGGAGCGGCCACCGGCTGGCCCCGCGGGGCCAGGGTGTCGCCGGTGCGGGTGTCGCTGAGCTTGGCCACCGCCCCGATCTCGCCCGCCACCAGCTCGGCCACCGGCAGCTGGTCCCCACCCCGCATGCGCAGCAGCGAGTGCAGCCGCTCGTCGGCTCCTGATCGGCTGTTGACCAGGTGGTCGTCGCCCCGGATGGTGCCCGACAGCACCCGGAACAGCGACAGGTGGCCCACGAACTGGTCGGCCACGGTCCGAAACACGAAGGCCAACGGCGGACCGGACGGGTCGGGGGCGATGTCGACGGTGGTGTCGCCGGCGGTGACGGTCACCGGGGGCCGGTCGACCGGGGAGGGGCCGATCTCGCACAGGAAGTCGGCCAGCCGATCCACCGCCACCTCGCCGGTGGCCGAGCCGCACACCACCGGGAACACGCTGGCCTCGTCCACCCCCACCGCCAGGGTGCGCTCCAGCTCCTCCACCGAGGGGACGTCGCCCTCTAGGTACCGCTCCAGCAGGGCGTCGTCGGCGACCACGATGCCCTCGACCAGGGTCTCGTGGACCCGGTGCTCGAGCTCTTCCATGTCGGCCGGGATCTCCTCGGTCCGGGCCTGGCCGTCGGTGTAGAGGAACGCGGTGTCGCTGAGCAGGTCGGCCACGCCCCGGAACTCCGCCTCCGCGCCGATGGGCAGCTCCAAGGGTGCGATGCCGGCCCCGAACCGCTCCCGCAGGTCGTCGAGGGTGGTCTCGAACGAGGCCCGGTCGCGGTCCAGCTTGCTGACGAACACCATCCGGGGCACACCGGCCGCGGCGGCCGCCCGCCAGGCCACCTCAGTCCCCACCTGCACGCCGTCGACCGCGCTGACCACGAACAGGGCCAGGTCGGCCACGCGCAGCGCGGCCTCGACGTCGGCGCCGAAGTCCGGGTCGCCGGGGGTGTCGAGCAGGGTGATGCGGTGGCCCTTCCACTCGAAGGGCAGCACCGAGAGGGCGACCGAGTGGCCCCGGGCCCTCTCGGCCGGGTCGTGGTCGCTGACGGTGGTGCCGTCCTCCACCCGCCCCCGGCGGCTGATGGCCCCCGAGACGTGGAGGAGGGCCTCGGCCAGGGTCGTCTTGCCCGCGCCGGCGTGACCGACCAGGGCCACGTTGCGGATGCGGTCCGGGGGGAGCGGGGCCATGGACCTCCAGTCAGGGACGGGCGGTAAGGCAGCCACGGTACCCCTGGCCGGGAGGCCGCGAGAGGTGTCTCTGCCCGGCGCCGGTCTCGCTCCACGAGGGTGGGCACCCCGGTTCAGGAACGGGGTGGGAGAACGGGTGTGACCAAGGGCATGCTTCCCCTGCACGGCTCGCACTGCTAACTTCTGCAAGCACACCCCTCTGGAGGAGACCGATGTTCGACGGTCAGTTCCGCAGCCAGGCCGAGAAGCAGCTCCGCCCCATCGGCCACAGCATCCGCAAGACCGGCATCAGCGCCGACCACCTCACCGTCCTCGGTGTGGTCATGGCCGGTGCCGCCTCCCTGGCCATCGCCAACGGCGCGCTGCGCCTGGGCCTGCTCCTGCTCGTCCTCTGCGCGGTGCCCGACGTGCTCGACGGCGCCGTGGCCAAGGCCTCGGGCACCGCCTCCCCCCGGGGCGCCTTCTTCGACTCGGTCATGGACCGGGTGTCGGACGCCTTCCTGCTGGGGGGCATGGCCTGGTACCTGTCCACCACCCACACCGGGCGCATCGCGGTGCTGCCCCTCGCCGTCCTGGCCGCTTCGCTGATCATCTCCTACGAGCGAGCCAAGGCCGAGGCCCTGGGCTACGACGCCAAGGGCGGGATCATGGAGCGAGCCGAGCGGCTCATCCTCATCGGCCTCGCCCTGCTCTTCCAGCCGGCCATGATCGTCATCCTTTGGGTGATGCTGGCGGCCACCGTGTTCACCGCCGGGCAGCGCTTCGTGAAGGTCTGGAACCAGGCCAGCGCCACCGTGCCTCCCAGCCCCGCGGCCGCCCGGCTCCAGGCTCGCCGGCGCAGCCGGGTCAGCCGCACCGCGGCCCGCCGCACCCGGGGTCGGGCCACCGCCCGGGAGCGCTTCGCCAACCGCGACCGCATGAGCTCGCGTCGGCGCCCCGACGCAGGCTGAGCCCCACCCTCCCCACGCGTGCCCAGGCCTGACCTGACCTATGTGGCCTACCGGACCGGGTCGGCCCTGGCCCGCGCTCTGCCCGCCCGCGCCGTCCCCGCAGTGGCCGGGGTGGCGGGCCGTCTGGCGGCGCGACGCATGGCCTCCCGCCGGCTGATCGTCGAGCGCAACCTGCACCGTGTCCACGGCGCTGACCTCGACGACGCCGCCCTGGCCCGCGCTGTCGACGACACCTTCACCTCGTATGCCCACTACTGGCTCGAGTCCTTCCGGCTGCCCGGCACCGCCGCGGTCGACCTGGACGCAAAGATGCGCGTCGTCGGCATGGAGCACATCGAGGCCGGCCTCGATGCCGGGAACGGGGTGGTCGCCGCCCTGCCCCACCTGGGCGCATGGGAGTGGGCCGCGTTCTGGCTGACCGAGGTCCGCCGCATCCCCGTCACGGTGGTGGTCGAACCCATCCAGCCGCCCGAGCTGGCCCAGTGGTTCATCGGGTTGCGTGAGGAGCTGGGGATGAAGGTCATCACCCTGGGCCCCTCCGCCGGCGCGGCCTGCAGCCGGGCCCTCAACCAGAACCACATCCTGGCCCTGCTCTGCGACCGCGACCTCGGCGGTGGCGGGATCCCGGTGGAGATGTTCGGCGAGGCGACCACCCTCCCGGGCGGTCCGGCCACCCTGGCCCTGCGCTCCGGCGCCCCGCTGGTGCCCACCACCGTCACCTTCGACATCGACGGCGGCCACCTCGGCTACGTGAGCCCCCCGCTCGACACCGCCCGCCGCGACGGGCTGCGGGCCGACGTGGCCCGGGTGACCCAGGACCTGGCCGGCGCGCTCGAGGTCCTCATCCGCCGAGCCCCCGACCAGTGGCACCTGCTCCAACCCAACTGGCCCTCGGACCACGAGGCCCTGGCCGCCGCCGGCTTCGCCCCGACACCCGAGCCCGCTCCGACCCCGAGCCCGCTCCGACCTGACCCGTTGCGCCGTGGGTCGGAAACGGCGGTCAGCCTGGGCCGCGGCCCTCGACGGCGTCGATCTCGGCGGTGCGATCCGTCCCCGTCGCCCCGGCCGCGGCGGTGACCGTGTCGGGCACCTCGACGTGGAGGGCCTCGGTGGCCTGCACGTGGAGGGTGCCGGAGGTGACGGCCAGGTCCATCAGGTGGCCGCCGGCGGTGCGGTCGTCGGTGAGGAGGTGGAGGTGCCACCCGGGGACCTCGAGGCCGCTGGTGCGGTCCGGGAAGCGGAACCCGACGACGGTCCCGGTGACCTCGACCAGCTCCCACTCCTGCTGGTGGGCCACCACGTCGCGCAGCGGAGGGTAGGGCCGGGTCTGGGCGGCCACGCTGCGCACCCGGGCCGAGGCGAAGGTGCCGTCGATCCGCACGGCGAGCACCGATGCGCCCTCGGGAGCGGCGGCGTCGATCAGTGCCGTGACCTGAGCCAGGTCAGCGCAGGGACCGGTGGCCGCGGACGCCTCGGCCACGAACCGGCAGACGACGGCGAAGGGGGTCTTCTCGTCGTCGGCGACGTGGCGGACCCGGCCCGTCGACTCGACGACCCAGGCCTCCCCGTCGAGGATCACCGACTCGCCGTCGAGGTGGTCGATGGTGCCGATGCCGAGGTCGCCGTGGGCCAGGAGCTCGCCGAAGGTGAGATCGCCGTCGTAGGCCCCGTCGAGCAGGGCCTCGATGGTCGAGGTCTGGAAGGCGTCGCCGACCGAATCGGCCCCCTCGGTCAGCTCGGCCGCGGCGTTGGCTCGGTCGATCAGATCGACGTGCAGGGAGCCCACCAGGCGGTGGTCGATGATCTCCACGCCGGCCGAGGGTACGGCGCTGGCCCTACCCTCGTCGTCGACCGGTCCGCCGTCCCCGGTCGAGGAGGCCCCGTGCCCGGCTTCGAGGTGCCTGACCACGTCCGACCCGTCCGCGACGCCGTCCGGGTCTTCGTCATCGACCGGGTCGAGCCGTCCGAGCCAGTGCTGCAGGCCGGCGGACCGGAGGCCACCGACCGGATCCGGGCCCTCCAGGCCGAGGCCAAGTCCGAGGGCCTCTGGGCCCTGGGCCACCCCACCGAGCTGGGTGGTGGCGGGATGCCCTTCCTCGACTACGTGTACGTCAACGAGGTCCAAGGGCGCAGCGAGCACGGCCAGATCGCCCTGGGCACCTACACGCTCCAGGACTCCCTGATGCTCCACACCCACGCCAGCCCGGCCCAGCGGGAGCGCTGGCTCCGGCCGCTGGTGGCGGCGGAGATCTCGCCCAGCTTCGCCATGACCGAGCCCGAGGTGGCCTCCTCGGACCCGACCCAGCTGCGCACCACCGCCACCCTCGACGGGGACGAGTGGGTCGTCCGTGGCCACAAGTGGTTCACCACCGGCGCCAACCGGGCGGCGTACACGACGGTCATGTGCCGCACCGAGCCCGATGCGCCCGACCACCGGGCCTTCAGCATGGTGATCGTCCCCACCGACACCCCGGGCTACGAGATCGTGCGGGAGACGCCGGTCCTGGGCATCCGGGGTGGGCACTGCGAGGTGCGCTACCACGACGTCCGCGTGCCCGCCGACCACCTGCTGGGGGAGCGGGGGAGGGGCTTCGCCATCGCCCAGGAGCGGCTCGGGCCGGGGCGGATCTTCCACTGCATGCGGTGGCTGGGCCAGGCCCAGCGGGCCTTCGACCTCCTCTGCTCCCGGCTGGTGAGCCGGGAGGCGTTCGGCGGGCCGTTGGCCGACAAGCAGCTCATGCAGCAGCACGTCTTCGACAGCTACGCCCAGATCCAGGCCTGCCGACTCCTCACCCTCCACGCGGCCGAGGCCGTGGATCGGGGTGGAGACGCCCGGGTCGAGATCGGGGCGGTGAAGGTGGTCGGGGCCAAGATGCTCCACGACGTCATCGACCGGGCCGTGCAGGCCCACGGCGCCGCCGGCCTCACCGACGACACCCCGCTCAGCCACATGTACCGGGCGGCCCGGTTCGCCCGCATCTACGACGGGCCCGACGAGGTCCACGTCCAGTCCGTGGCCCGCCGGCTCCTGAAGCCCTACCGCGACGGCGACACCTGGTCCTTCGCCGGCTGAGCTCGCTCCCCGGGCGTCGTCCGGCCGTCCGCCAGCGATTCGACGCCGATTCGACGGCGCGTACCTGCGGCAGATGTCGACGGTCTTGGTGGACAAGTGCCGCAGATACGGGAAGGGTGACGTCAGGCGTCGGGAGGGTGGAGCCAGCGGGGGTTGGCGACGCGCAGGCGGTCGACGACCGAGGCGCGGACGGCGGCGTCGACGTCGGGCCGGTCGTCGAGGCCATCGGACCGTATGGCGCGGGCCAGGGCGACGTCGTCGGCGAACCCGATGGCGGCCAGGCGCGACGCGTGGGCGTCCTGTTGCGCGGGGCCGAGACGGAGCTCCCGTTCGACCACCTCGAGGGCATGGGCGGCGACCCGGGTGTGGAACCGGGCCGAGCCTTCGAGTCCGGGCGCGACCTCCTCGGCCAGGTGCCCTCGGACTGCCTCGACCAGCTCCGCCGCGGTGGGCCGTCCGTGCAGCCCGCCCGCTCCTTCCAGCGGCGCCGGGCTCGGGCTCTTGTCCGGGGCGTCGGTCGAAGCGGCACCTCCGTCGTCGAGGACCAGGTCGAGGAGGTCGTACTCGGCCTCGCACACCCGGCGGCCGATGGCGGCCAGCTC
>JBBSME010000147.1:0-6854 GCA_038233335.1 Acidimicrobiales bacterium
AGCCCTCCGACAGCTCCTCCTCGATGATCTCGTTGCAGAGGTCGATGCACTCGTCGCAGATGTAGACGCTGGGCCCGGCGATGAGCTTCTTCACCTGCTTCTGTGACTTGCCGCAGAACGAGCACTTGAGCAGCTCGCCGCCTTCTCCGAACTTGGCCACGGGGGCTCCCTCGTCGTCGGGTGGTCGGTGGGTCTGTCGGTCAGCTCGCGGCGGTGATGGCGCCGGTCTTGTCCACCAGTTCGCGCGAGGCGATGACCTCGTCGATCATGCCGTACTCCTGGGCCTCGGGCGCGGACAGTACGAAGTCGCGGTCGGTGTCGCGCTGGATCTTCTCGATGTCCTGGCCGCTGTGGCGGGCCAGGATCTCGTTCAGCAGGTCGCGCATGCGGAGGATCTCGCGGGCCTGGATCTCGATGTCGGAGGCTTGGCCGCCACCACTCCCCCATGGCTGGTGCAGTAGCACCCGGGCGTGGGGCAGGGCCATGCGCTTGCCCGGCGTGCCTGCGGCCAGCAGCACGGCGGCGGCCGAGGCGGCCTGGCCGTAGCAGATGGTCGCGATGTCGGGCTTGACGTACTGCATGGTGTCGTAGATCGCGAACAGCGCGGTGATGTCGCCACCGGGGCTGTTGATGTAGATGTTGATGTCCTTGTCGGGATTCTCCGACTCGAGGTGCAGCAGCTGGGCCGACACCAGGTTGGCGATGGTGTCGTCGATGGGCGTGCCCAGGAAGATGATGTGGTCCTTCAGCAGCCTCGAGAAGAGGTCGTAGGCCCGCTCGCCCCGGTTCGTCTGCTCGACGACGGTGGGGACCAGGTAGTTGTAGGCGGGTTCCATCAGCTGTCCTGCTCGGGGTCGGTGTCGTCTGAGTCGTCGGCGAGGAGGGCGTCGCGGTCGATCGACCCGCCGTCGGGGTCGACCACCTCGACCCGCTCCAGGACCCACTCCATGGCCTTGCGGGTGCGCATGTCGGAGCGTACCAACGGGATCTGGTTGTTGTGCTCGAACTGCTCGCGCACCTTCTTGGGGCTCTGGCCCACCCGCTCGGCGACCTCCTCGATCTCGGCGTCGAGCTCGTCGTCGTCGACCTCGATGGCCTCGGCGGTGGCCACGGCCCGCAGGGCCAGGTCGACGCGGACCGCACGGCCGGCGGCGGTGCGGAGGTCCTCGCGGAAGGCGTCCGGGTCCTGGCCGGTGACTTGGAGGTAGTTGGCCAGGTCGAGGCCCTGGGCCTGGAGCCGCATGGCCAGGTCCTGGAGCCGGGTCTGCATCTCGGTCTCGATCAGGGCCTCGGGCGGGTCCTCCTCGACCAGCTCGCCCAGGGCGTCGGCCGACTTCTCCCGCAGGGCCATCTTGGCCTGCTCCAGCTTGACCGAGGCGATGCGCTCGGCCAGGTCGGCGCGGAGCTCGGCCAGGGTGTCGAACTCCGACGCCTCGCTGGCGAAGTCGTCGTCGAGCTCGGGCAGCACCGTGGCCTGCACCTCGTTGACCGACACGCTGAAGTCGACGGACTCGCCGTCGCCGGGGTGCTCGGCGGTGAAGGCCAGCTCGTCGCCGGCGGCGGCCCCGGTCAGGGACTCGTCCAGCTCGGCCACCACGGTGCCGGCGCCGACCTTGTACTGGTAGCCCTCGGCGGTGAGGCCGTCGAGCTCCTCGCCGTCGCGGGTGCCGGAGATGTCGATGGTGGCGGTGTCGCCCTCCTCGGCGGGGCGGTCGGCCGCCTCGAGGGTGGAGAACTGCTCCCGCAGGCCATCGAGGCGCTCGTCGACGTCGGCCTCGGTGCCCTCGGGCCGGTCGATGACGACGCGGAGGGAGGCGTAGCCGCCGACGATCACGTCGGGCCGGACCTCCACCACGGCGTCGAAGAGCACGGGGCCCTCCTCCTGGCCGGAGGTGATGTCGATCTCGGGGGCGGCGATGGCGTCGACCTCGTGCTCGGCGATGGCCGTGGCGTAGTACTCGGGCAGCGCGTGCTGGAGGGCGTCGTTGCGGGCCGCCTCGGTGCCCATCCGGGCCTCCAGGACCTTCCGGGGGATCTTCCCGGGCCGGAACCCGGGCAGCCGGACCTCCTTGGCCATCCGCCGGAAGGCGGCGTCGACCTCCCGCTCGAAGTCGCCCTCGGGGACCTCGACGCTGACCTTCACCTTGTTGCCCTCAGCGGGCTCGACCGTTGACTCCATGAGGCCGACCACCCTACCGGGGCGCCGCCCAGCGCCCGGCACCGTGATCGCGCCGCGGGGCCCCACCCGCATGACCGCCCAGGTCGTTCGTTACGGTGGCAGGACCCGGTCCCGGGTGCTGCTGTGATCCTCGCCTCCCTCTCCCCCACCACCGGTCTCCTGCTGGCCGCCGCGGCCCTCCTCGCCGCGGCCGGCGCCGCCAAGCTCGAGCGCCCCGCGCCGACCGGCCTGGCCCTGGCCCGACTGGGCCTGCCCGGCTCGGACCTGGTCGTACGCGCCCTGGGCGGAGCGGAGATCGCGTCCGCGACCGCGGCCGCCTTCCTGGCCGGCTGGTGGGCGCTGCCGGTCGCCGTCCTCTACCTCGGCTTCGCCCTCTTCAGCGGCGCCCAGGTCCGCCGGGCGGCCGCCACCGGCGAGGCCGCGGACTGCGGCTGCTTCGGCGACAGCTCGGCACCGATCGGCTGGTCCCACGTCCTCCTCAACGTCGCCCTCGGCGTCGCCGCGGTCCTGGCCGCGGCCGCCCGCGCCGACGGCCTCCTGACCGGCCTGTCCGACGACCTGGTCGCCACCCTGGTGGTCACCTCCCTGGCGGCGCTGGCCGCGGTGGGCATCCGGGCCCTGCTGACCGATCTCCCCGCCCTGCGGGCCCTGCGTCGGAACGAGGCCGCGTGACCGCGGTGGTCGTCGCCCTCGGGCTGGTGGTCGCGGTGCTGACGCTGCTCGTCCTGGGCCTGCTGCGCAGCCACGCCGACATCCTGCGCCGCCTCCACCAGCTCGACGGCGGTGCCGAGGGCACCGACGGCGGCGCCGGTCCCCGCACCGTGCGCCGCGACGAGTTCACCACCTTCCCCGAGGTCCAGGCCCCGCCGGAGCGGGAGGGGTTCACCGAAAGCCGCGACCTCTCGGGGGTCGGCGTCGGCGACGACGCCCTCACCGTCCGGGTCACCGGCGTGGAGCACCGCACCCTCGTCGCCTTCCTCTCCGGCACCTGCCTGACCTGCCAGCGGTTCTGGGACGCGTTCCAGAAGCCGGCCAAGCTGGGCCTGCCCGGCGACGTGCGCCCGGTGATCGTCACCAAGGGCCCCGACCAGGAGAGCGCGGCCAAGGTGGCCGACCTGGCCCCGTCCAAGGTGCCGGTGCTCATGTCGAACGACGCCTGGCTGTCCTACGACGTGCCCGGCTCGCCCTACTTCGTGCTGGTGGACGGCCGCTCGGGCAAGGTGCAGGGCGAGGGCACCGGCATCGACTGGAACCAGGTGAAGGGCCTTCTCACCCAGGTCACCGACGACGACTCCTACGCGGCCGAGCTCGACCAGCGCCGGGTGGGGAAGTACCGCGCCGACGACGAGCGGGAGCGCCTCGTCGACGACGAGCTGCTGGCCGCCAGCATCACGCCGGGCGATCCCAGCCTCTACGGCCCGGCGGCCGAGGGAGACCACGACCACCCCGACGATGACGGGTAGCGTCGGGCCCCGGAGCCGGGCGGAGAGGACGAGCACATGAAGATCGAAGCGCACGGCCTCCGCGCCGACCTGCCGCAGGGGTGGGAAGGGCGCATCAGCCGCCGCCAGGCCGACCCCACCGCCGAGAGCCGGCGCGGGACCACCGCAGTGGTGAGCGAGGTCACGGCCCCGGTGCTGCACATGGCCAACTTCGCCCTCCCGGAGGGCCGCGGCGACTTCGGCAGCGGTGCCGTCGACGTCATGGGCAGCGGCCACGTCCTCGTCGTGCTGGTCGAGTACGGCCCCGACAGCGTGGGCACGGCCCTGTTCCCCACCGTGAGCCGGGTGCCGCGGCTCACCGCCCGGATGTTCAGCAGCCAGGCCCTCCAGCGGGTGCAGCGAGGCCAGGCCGGCGCTCAGCGCTTCTTCACCCTGAACGGGCGGGCCTTCTGCCTCTACACCGTGGTCGGCGACCAGCGCGACGCCGCCGACCTGTCCCGGGCCACCAACGACCTCACCACCCAGATCGAGGTGACCCCCCGATGAGCCGCTCCCCCGCCTGTCCGTCTGCCGGGTCCGACGGAGCCCAAGCCCCGAACTGGTCCCGACTTCGGTCGCCCTGGCGACCAGAACAGGGACCAGTTCGAAAAGTGGAGCGTCGATGAGCCCGCTCGACCTCGTCCGCCGCCGCCGGCCCAGCGCTGCGGCGTCGGCAACCGCTCCCGCCGCGCCTCGGGCCACGGTGGCCGAGCGGGTGGTGGCCCGCACCGCTGGGATCCTCTCTGGCGGCCACAGCCGACGCAGCTTCCTGGCCCGCACGGCCGTGGTCGGATCGGCCCTGGCCGTCGACCCCACCACCTTCATCTTCAAGCCCGGCACCGCCTACGGCGCCGTCTGCGGCACTTGCGGCGACGGCTGGACCGCCTTCTGCTGCACCATCAACAGCGGTAAGAACTCGTGTCCTCCGAACACCTTCGTGGCCGGCTGGTGGAAGGCCGACAACGCGGCCTACTGCTGCGGCGGGGCCCGCTACATCATCGACTGCAACGCGACCTGCCCCACCCAGTGCTCGTGCCGCTGCGCCGGCGCGGCCTGCGACGGGCGCCGCACCTGCTGCAACCAGTTCCGCTACGGGCAGTGCAACCAGCAGATCTCCTGCTTCGGCCCGGTGGCCTGCCGGGTGGCGCTCTGCATCACCCCCTGGGCCTACGACGCGGCCTGCTCCACCCTCAGCCTCACCGACAACCGGACCGTCGAGCACGGCGCGGCCTGTCTGTCCAACGAGTGCGACTCGTCCATCACCCGCCGGTACTACGCCCTGGGCGGCCCCGACGGCTTCCTCGGCATCCGCACCCAGTCCGAGCGGAACACCCCCGACGGCCAGGGCCGCTACGCGGTGTACCAGGGCGGTCGCCTCTACTCGTCGTCAGCGACGGGGGCCCGCGAGGTCCACGGCTCGATCTACAGCGCCTGGGCCGCGGCTGGTGCCACCAGCGGCGCCTTCGGGTTCCCCACCACCGACGTGCGGGGCGACTCGCGGGTCCGCTACTCCCTCTTCCAGGGCGGGGGCGTCTACTCCTCCACCGCCGGCACCTACGGCGTGCCCGATCCCTACCACCAGGTCTTCCAGCGCTACGGCGGGGTGAGCACCAGCGCGGCCCTCGGCCTGCCCGTCTCCCCCATCCGCCGCAGCGGCGACGGCCGCTCGCTGTACCAGAACTACGAGCGGGGCCGGATCTACCGGCGGGGCCCGCTCACCGTCGAGATCCACGGTGACATCTACCTCAAGCACGAGCAGATCGGCGGGATCAACAGCCCCCTGGGCCACGTGCGGACCGACGTCAGCACCCTGGCCGACGGTCGGGGCCGGGCCTCGATCTTCGAGAACGGCGGGGTGATCTACTACACGTCCACCACGGGGGCCCACGCGGTGTGGGGCGGCCTCCTCGACGCCTACCTGACCTACGGCGGGTACCAGTCCGACGCCGGCTACCCCACCAGCGACCGCACCGCGGTCGGCGACGGTCGCGGCGTCACCTTCACCACCCAGACGGCGCAGGTGTGGGGCACCAGCACCACCGCCTCCTGGGTCGTGCCCGCGCCCATCCTCGGCCAGTACCTGGCCCAGGGCGGCCCCGGCGGCGCCCTCGGCTACCCGGTGGCCGCATCGCAGCGCCTGGGCGACGGCACCTACCGCCAGGACTTCGAGAACGGCTCCATCGGCCAGGAGCCGGCCGACAACCGGCCCTTCGTGAAGGCGGCCTACGCCGACTTCCTCGACCGGTCGCCGACCGCGAACGAGCTGGCCTTCACCAACGCCGCCCTCGGCAACGGCTCCACGAACCGGGGCGAGGTGGTGCGCGACCTCGCCCGCACGCCCGAGTACGTGTCGACCCTGGTCGAGAAGCTGTACGTCGACACGCTGGGTCGGCCGGGAGACAGCGGGGGCACCACCTTCTGGACCGAGGAGATCCGCTCCGGTCGTCGCTCGGTGGCCCAGGTGGCGGCCAAGTTCTACGCCAGCCCCGAGTACTACGACGGCATCGGCGGGGGCAACGACCGCTCCTGGATCGCCGACCTCTACGAGAAGCTCCTGGGCCGGGCGGCCAGCTCGGCGGACCTCGACTTCTGGGCCGGCGAGACCGCCCTCCGGGGCCGCAGCAACGTGGCCTTCCGCCTGTACCAGTCGCTGGAGTCCCGTCGAGCCCGGGTGGAGGTCGTCTACCAGGCCCTGCTGGGCCGCTCAGCCGACCCCTCCGGCCGCGACTACTGGGCCGGGCGCATCAGCGCCGAGGGCGACCTCGCCTTGGCCATCAGCCTGGCCTCGCTGTCGGAGTACTACGAACGGGCCGGCACCCGCTTCCCCACCTGAGGTGCCCAGCCGTGCCTGACGAGTGGGGCGACCTGGAGCGCTCCGGCGAGGTCGCTTCCCGGGAGGCTGCGCAGAGGCTCGACGCGGAGGAGCGTGCCGCTGGATGGGCACCGTGGTCGCGCAAACCGAGGCGTGTGCGGCGCTCGAGGTAGCGGTCGCCCTGCTGAGGGCCTTCGAGCCGCTGTCTCGCGCCCTATGCTCAGAGGCCCCACGCGGGTGTAGCTCAATGGCTAGAGCCCCTGCCTTCCAAGCAGGCTATGCGGGTTCGATTCCCGTCACCCGCTCCACTTCGACCTCACGGCGGGCAGCCACCGCCACCCCACCGCAGACCGCGCCGACGAGGACTGCCGCCAGCGGGCCC
>JBBSME010000148.1:0-6838 GCA_038233335.1 Acidimicrobiales bacterium
GCCGCATCCAGATCCTGCGCATCAACGGCCTGCGCAACCTGACCGGGAGCCTGACCGGCAAGCGGGATGCAGGCCTCAAGGCCCTCGGCGCCACCAACAAGGTGTTCTGGTCCGAGATGCACAAGGCGGCCATGGAGCTGGCCCTCGACATCCACGGCCCGCACGCCCTGTTGGCTGACGTCGGTCCCGAGGGCGGCTCGTGGCCGGGCACGGCGCGGGCCAAGGGGGGCGACGGCTACTCGACCAGCCCCATGGTGTCGGCCTTCTTCTTCTCCCGCTCCGAGACCATCTGGGGCGGCACCAGCCAGATCCAGCGCAACATCGTGGGCGAGAAGATCCTCGGCCTCCCCCGCGAGCCCAAGCCGGCCGCCCCCAAGAAGGACGGCTGACCCTCCGTCCCTCCAACTTTGGACGGAAGTAGGCGCATGTGGCCGCGTTCCGTCCAAGGTTCGTCGGGGTCCCCTGAACTCTGGACGGAAGTAGGCGCATGTGGCCGGGTTCCGTACAAAGTTGATGGGACAGGGGGAGGGGGGAGAAGTTGACGGGGGTTCGGGGGCGGGGGGAGAGTCGGCGGCGTGAGCCTCGACTTCGCCCTGTCCCCGGAGCTGGAGGCGCTGGCCGCCGAGGCCCGAGAGGTGGGCCGCGAGATCGCCGACCGGTTCGAGATCCGCGAGGACTCCTGGATCGCCGGCCACGACGCCGGCGTGGCCAAGGACCTGGCGGCGCGGGGCTGGATCGGCATGACCTGGCCGACGGAGCACGGCGGCGGCGGCCGCTCGGTGATGGAGCGCTTCGTGGTGTTCGAGGAGCTGATCAGTGCCGGCGCCCCCATCGCCGCGGCCTGGTTCGCCGACCGCCAGATCGGCCCCACCCTGCTGGAGTTCGGCACCCCTGAGCAGCAGGCCGAGTTCCTGCCCGGGATCCTGTCGGGCGAGGCCATGTGGGGCATCGGCATGAGCGAGCCCGACGCCGGCTCGGACGTGGCGTCCATCCGCACCCGCGCCGTCCTCGAGGGCGATGGGTACGTCGTCGACGGTCAGAAGATCTGGACCAGCGGGGCGGCTCACTCGGACTTCATCTACCTCGTGGCCCGGACCGACCCCGACGCCCGACCCCACGAGGGCCTGTCCGAGCTGGTGGTCGATCTGCGCTCGCCCGGGGTGGGCATCGTCCCGATCGTGGACATGACCGGCGACGACCACTTCTGCGAGGTGTACTTCGACGGCGTCCGGGTGCCGGCCGCCAACCTGGTGGGCACCGCCAACGGCAGCTTCAAGCAGATCATGCGCCAGATGGAGCACGAGCGGGGTGGGATCGACCGGCTGGTCTCCAACCGCCGGCTCTACGAGGACGTCCTGGCCGTGGCCGACACGACCGACCCGCTCCTCCGCCAGGAGGTGGCGGCCCTGGAGATCGACTACCGCCTGGGCCGCCTGCTGGTGATCCGGGAGGTGCTGGGCCAGGCCCCCACGGGCTTCTCGGCCGCGACCAAGACCTTCTGCACCGAGCACGAGCAGCGGGTCGCCGACTTCTGCGGCCGGGTCCTGGGACCGGGCGCCCTGCTGGCTGACGAGGGGCTGCGAGCCCGGGTGGCCCGCAACATCACCTACGCCCCCGGCTACACGATCATGGGCGGCACCACGAACATCCTGCGCAACATCCTGGGCGAGCGGGTCCTCGGCCTCCCCCGAGGCCCGCGCTCCTAGCCCCATCCTTCCCCGGATCGTCCCGCGGTGGGGTCCCCGGCCCGGTGGTGGTGGCCAACCTGGCCCTCATCGCGATGATGGCCATCGGCACGGGCGGCGACGCCGACTGGCGGGGCGTGCGCTGGATGGCCCTCGGTCTCCTTCCCGGAGCGCTGCTCGGGGCCGTCGCCCTGGCGGCAGTGCCCGAGGAGCAGCTGGCGGTGCTGGCCGGAGGCATCGTCCTGGCCGCGGTGGTCGGGTTCGTGGTGTACGGCCAGGTCGCCCTGCGGCGCCGTGCCCTCTGTGGCGGGGGTGCGCTCTCCGGGTTCATGGGGACCACCGCGGGGGTCGGTGGGCCCCCGATCGCCCTGCTGTACAGCGCGGCACCGCCCGACGTCGTGCGGGCCACCCTCTGCCGGGTGTTCCTGGTCAACTGGGTGCTGGTGATCGCCACCCTGGCCGCCACCGGCCGTCTCGGGGTGGACGAGGTCCGCACCGGTCTGGTCCTCATGCCCGGTGGCTACCTGGGTGTCCTGGCCGGCCGGTGGGTCTCGGCCCGGGTCGCCGCCGACCGGCTGCGGGCACCCGTGCTGGTCCTGTCGGCCGTCACCGCGGTCGTGGCCATCGTCCGGGCGCTGACCTAGCGCGGCATCGACCCCACCCGGCGGCCGGGGTGTGCCGACCGCGGCCGAGGACCACCGGGCGACAGGACCGAGGCCCCGGCCGCAGGTGCGGACCAGGACCTCGTCTCCCGCAGCGCCCCTGGGACGACTCGAACGTCCGCACACGCCTCCGGAGGGCGATGCTCTATCCGCTGAGCTACAGGGGCAGGGTCCGCAGCGTAGCAACGGGGCGGCCCCCCGCCCCAAGGACATGGGGCGGTCGTCGTCGGCGGCCCTAGAATGCGCGGCCGTGGCCCCGACCGTCCTCGTCGTCGAAGACGATCTGGTGATCCTCGACCTCCTGACCCTCACCCTCGAGCTCGAGGGGTGGACGGTGCTCAAGGCCATGGACGCGGTCGTCGCCCTGGAGATCGTCGCCGCGCCGCGGCCCGACGTGGTCCTGAGCGACGTCATGATGCCCGGCACCAGTGGCGTGGCCCTGGCGGCCGACGTCTCCGGCGACCCGGCGACGGCCGACATCCCGGTCGTCCTGCTGTCCGCGCGAGCCCTGCCGGCCGAGGTCGCCGAGGGCATGGCCGCCGGAGCGGCGGACTACGTCACCAAGCCGTTCGACCCCGACAACCTGGTCACCCGCCTGGAGGCCGTCCTCGATGGCATGGAGGGCAGCCCGGGACGGGAGGCCACGACGCCGACCCCTCCGTCTCCTCCGCCCGGATGACCGCTCTGCCCTGGGGCCTCCTGCCGGACTCGGCGGAGGTCGGACCGGAGGGGGAGCTGCGCATCGGGGGCTGCTCGCTGGCCGCGCTGGCGGCCGAGCACGGCACCCCCCTGTTCGTCTACGACGAGGACCACCTCCGGGCCCGGTGTCGGGAGGCGGTGGCCGCCTTCGGCGACGGGGTGGCCTACGCCACCAAGGCGTTCCTGTGCCGGGCCATGGCCCGCCTGGCCCACGAGGAGGGCCTCCACCTCGACGTGGCCACCCTCGGTGAGCTGCACGTGGCCCTGGCCGCCGACGTCCCCCCCGATCGTCTCGTCCTCCACGGCAACAACAAGTCCGAGGAGGAGCTGGCCACCGCCCGGAAGGTCGGCGTGGGTCGGGTCGTGGTCGACTCCGCCGACGAGCTGGACCGCCTGGAGCGGCTCCACGCCTCTGATGGGGTCGTCAGCCCGGTCCTGCTGCGGGTCACCCCGGGGGTCGAGGCCCACACCCACGAGTTCGTGAAGACCGGTCAGGACGACTCCAAGTTCGGCCTGACCCTGTCCTCCGGCGCGGCCGCCGCCGCCGTCGAGCGGTGCCGGGCCTCCTCTGCGGTCGAGTTGGTCGGCATCCACTTCCACATCGGCAGCCAGGTGTTCGTGGCCGACTTCTTCCGCCAGGCCGTGGTCGCGGTGGCGGCCTGGTTCAACGGACTCGACCTGCCCGAGCTCTCGGTCGGCGGCGGTGCGGGCGTGGCCTACGTGGCCGGCGAGGAGGCGCCCACCATCACCGAGTGGGGGGCGGCGGTGCGAGCCGCCTGCGACCAGGCCGGCATCACCGCTCGGGTGACGGCCGAACCCGGCCGGGCGATCACCGCAGCCGCCGCGGTCACCGTGTACTCGGTGGGCACGGTCAAGGACCTCCCTGGCATCCGCACCTACGTCGCGGTCGACGGCGGCATGAGCGACAACCCGCGGCCCGTCCTCTACGGATCGGGCTACGAGACCGTCCTGGCCCGGGCGCCGCAGGCCGATCGGCCCCGCCGGGTCACCGTGGTCGGCAAGCACTGCGAGTCCGGCGACCTGCTGGTGCACGAGGCCCAGGTGCCGGAGGACCTGGCCGTGGGTGACCTGCTCGTCACCCCCGTCACGGGCGCCTACGGCCACTCCATGGGCTCGAACTACAACAAGGTCCTGCGTCCTGCGGTCCTGTTCGCCTCGGGTGGCCGGGCCCGGGTGGTCATCCGCCGGGAGACCCCCGAGGACCTGCTGGCCACCGACGTCGGCTAAGGAGCCGAGCCGATAGGCGAGGCGACCCAGAGGTACGGGCCCACACCTCGGCGCAGCCGAGGAGTAGCCGGGTGACCGACCGGTCGACGCGGCGCGACCTGCTGGTCGAGCGGGTGGCCACCTCGCGGCGCGAGCCACTCGTCCTCGGCCTGGCCATGGCGATCGACGACCCGGAGGCCGACGTCGAGCCCCCGGTGCCCTGGCCCGATGGGGAGGACCCCCTGCTGGCCGTCATCTCGGCCCGTGCTGGCCCTCGACGATCCGGCCCCGCCCCTCGAGGGCATCGTCTTGGAGGCCTGGCCCTCCAACGACCACGTGTCGGACCCCGACCTCTTCTACCGGGTGACGGCGATCCGGCGCGGGTCCAGGCCAACGTGGAGCGGATGCTGGCCAACGTGACCGCCTTCCTGGACCTGTCGACCTTCCGGGCTGCGACCATGGGCGAGTACCTGTTCCGGAGCCCCGCCGCCCGCTGACCGGCCTGGCCTCCCAACCCGTCCGGGACGTGGTCCGGCGCTGACTACCCTCCTGCCGTGGCCGAGCCCGCCGACCTCCCTGCCGCCGACGGCGCCGCGCCCGTCGTCCGGGTCGGCCTCCTCGGCTGCGGCAACGTGGGCGCCGCCCTGGTCGGGCTGGTCGACGCCCGCCGCGACGCCGTCGCTGAACGCAGTGGCGTCCGGCTGGAGGTGACCCGGGTCGCGGTGCGCAGCCTCACCCGCGACCGGGGCGTGGACCTCGCCGCCGACGTGCTCACCCGCGACGCGGCTGCGGTGGCGGTCGACCCCGCTGTCGACGTGGTGGTCGAGGTCATCGGCGGCATCGAGCCGGCCCGGGAGCTGATCCTGAGCGCCCTGGCCGCCGGCAAGCCGGTGGTCAGCGCCAACAAGGAGCTGCTGGCCAACCACGGCGCCGAGCTGGCCGACGCGGCCGAGGCCGCGGGGGTCGACCTCCTCTTCGAGGCGGCCGTGGCCGGCGGCATCCCCATCCTGCGCCCGTTGCGCGAGTCCCTCGCCGGTGAGGACATCTCCCGGGTGATGGGCATCGTCAACGGCACCACCAACTTCATCCTCACCCGGATGACGGAGGAGGGCACCGGGTACGCCGACGCGCTGGCCGAGGCCCAGAGCCTGGGCTACGCCGAGCGCGACCCCACCGCCGACGTGGAGGGCTTCGACGCCGGAGCGAAGGCCGCCATCATGGCCAGCCTGGCCTTCGGACAGCGCGTCGTCGCCGGCGACGTGTACCACGAGGGCATCGCCCAGATCACCGCGGCCGACATCGACTCCGCCACCCGGCTGGGCCACGTCATCAAGCTGCTGGCCGTGTGCGAGCGGGTGGACGGGGCCGACGGTCCGGAGGTTGCCGTCCGGGTCCACCCGGCCATGGTGCCGTCCCAACACCCGCTGGCCGGCGTGCGCGACAGCTTCAACGCGGTGTTCGTCGAGGGTGCCGCCGTCGGCGACCTCATGTTCTACGGCCGCGGTGCTGGCGGCGATCCGACTGCGTCTGCGGTCCTCGGCGACCTGATCGACGCGGCGGTGAACCTCCGCCGGGGCGCCTTCGCCACGCTCGGGATCCGCGGGCGGGCACGCATCCGGGCCATCGACGAGCAGCGCAGCCCCTTCTACATCTCGATCGACGTCGAGGACCGCCCTGGCGTCCTCCGCTCGATCGCCGAGGTGTTCGAACGCCACCACGTGTCCATCCGCAGCCTCGAGCAGGACGGCATCGGGTCCGACGCCCGCATCGTGCTCATCACCCACACCGCCCGCGAGGCCGACCTCCAGGCCACGGTCGTCGACCTGCGAGGGCTGGCGTCGGTCCACGAGGTGGGCAGCGTCGTGCGCGTGATCGGCGACGAGGACTGAACGATGCGCTACCTGAGCACGCGGGGCTCGTGCCCCGCGGTCGACTTCGCCGGAGCCCTGTTGGGCGGTGTGGCCCCGGACGGGGGGCTGTACGTCCCTGAGGAGTGGCCATCGGTCGACGTCCACCCTTCGGTCGAGCGCTACACCGACGTCGCCGTCGAGGTCCTGGGTCCCTACGTGGCGCCGGACCTCGGCCGCGAGGAGCTGCAGGCCCTCGTCGAGGAGGCCTACGCCACCTTCGACCACGAAGAGGTGTGCCCGGTCCGCCCCCTGGAGGACGGGCTGTGGCTGCTCGAGCTCTACTGGGGCCCCACCCTCGCCTTCAAGGACGTGGCCCTCCAGCTGGTGGGTCGGCTGTTCGACCGGGAGCTGGCCCGGCGGGACGAGCGGGCCACCGTGCTGGTGGCGACCTCCGGCGACACCGGCTCGTCCGCAATCGAGGCCTGTCGGGGCCGTGACCGCCTCGACATCGTGGTCCTCCACCCGGCGGGACGGGTCAGCGAGGTCCAGCGCCGGCAGATGACCACCGTCGACGCGCCCAACGTCCACAACGTGGCCGTCGACGGAGACTTCGACGACTGCCAGGACCTGGTCAAGGCGTGCTTCGCCGATGACGCGCTGCGGTCCGACCTCCGCCTGACGGCCATGAACTCCATCAACTGGGCCCGGGTCATGA
>JBBSME010000149.1:0-6798 GCA_038233335.1 Acidimicrobiales bacterium
GTGAAGGCGACGTGACCCGAGAGCGGGTCGGCGTCGGCCAGGTCGGCCATCTCGGTCTCGAGGATGCCGAGGCCGTTGCGCAGGGTGCGCCGGAACTGGGCCTCCTCCCGCTCCAGCACGCCCTGGATCTGGTCCAGGCCGGTGCGGACCTCGGGGTAGGCGTCGCCCATGACCTCGGCCACCTCTGCCGCCAGGGGCACGGTGATGGTGGACTCGACGTCGAGCAGGTAGGCGAAGCGGACGGCGCGGCGGATGATGCGCCGCAGCACGTAGCCCCGCTCCTCGTTGGAGGGCACCACGCCGTCGGCGATGAGGAAGGTCATGGTGCGGGCGTGATCGGCCAGCAGTCGGAGGGCCACGTCGGACTCCTCCGCGTCGCCCAGCCGGCGGCCGGTGAGCGATTGGGCGGCGTCGACCAGGCGGCTGACCGAGTCCGTCGCAAAGAGCGAGGGGCTGCCGGCCAGCACGCCCAGGATGCGCTCGAAGCCGGCACCGGTGTCGACGTTCTTGACGGGGAGCTCGCTGAGCTCGCCGTCTGCGCCGCGGTAGGAGTCCTCGAAGACCAGGTTCCAGATCTCGACGAAGCGGTGCTCGGCCTCGGGGTTGGCCGGTCCCCCGTCGGGCCCGTGGTCGGGACCGAAGTCCCAGAACAGCTCGGAGCTGGGCCCGCACGGGCCGACCTCACCCATCTCCCAGAAGTTGTCGGCGCCCAGCCGCTGGATGCGCTCGGTGGGGAACCCGACGGCGTCGGTCCAGATCTGGTGGGCCTCGTCGTCGCTGGTGTGGACGGTGACCCAGATGCGGTCGCCGTCGAGTCCCAGGACCTCGGTGACGAAGTCCCAGGCCCACGGGATGGCGTCGGCCTTGAAGTAGTCCCCGAAGCTGAAGTTCCCCAGCATCTCGAAGAACGAGAGGTGGCGGGGAGAGCGGCCGATGGCGTCGAGGTCGTCGTGCTCGCCCCGGGCCCGCACGCACTTCTGGATCGACACCGCCCGGGCCGGGTCGTAGGGCGCCGCCTCCTCGCCCAGGAAGTAGGGGACGAAGGGCATCATCCCCGAGTTGGTGAACATCGGGGCCGACGGGTGGTGCGGGATCAGACCGGCCGAGCTGACCGCGGTGTGGCCGCGCTCGGTGAAGAAGTCGGTCCAGGTCCGGCGGAGGTCGGCGGCGTCCATAGGTCGGTCCAGTGTACGGGGCGGCCCCCGTTGACCAGGGACCCGTTGTCGGGGCTAGAGGACCACCGTGCAGGGATCAATGCCCTTGAGGGCCAGGGTCCGTACCATCGAGGCGTCGATGGCGGCCTCGTCGAGGTCGCCCTCGCCCACGGCCTGCTCCATGCGGTCCAGCAGCCCAGCCAGGTCGGCGTCGGCCAGCAGGACCACATCGACCCCGGCCGCCAGCGCGGCGATGGCGGCGTCGACGACGCCCAGCCGGGCGGTTATGGCGCCCATGGCGGCCAGGTCGTCGGTCATGATCACGCCGTCGAAGCCGTAGTCGTCGCGCAGCAGGCGCACGGTGGCCGGGCTGAGCGAGGTGGGCACGCCATCCTCGGTGAGGCCGGGGACGTCGAGGTGGCCCAGCATCACCGCCGTCCGCCCGCCCAAGATCGGCAGGAGCTCCTGGTAGGGAACCAGGTCACGGGCCCGCAGGGACTCCAGGTCGGGGGCGGTGACGGCGCCATCGTGGGAGTCGCCCGAGGCCTCGCCGTGGCCGGGGAAGTGCTTCAGCACCGGGGTGATCCCCTCGTCCAGGAGACCGGCGGCGTAGGACCCGGCGTAGGCCACCACCTGGGCCGGATCGTCGGACCAGGAGCGATCGCCGATGACGGTGCCGTCGGGCTGGTCGCTGACGTCTACCACCGGGGCCAGGTCGACGGTGACGCCGGTGTCGGCCATGACCCGGGCTCGGCGGCGGGCCAGGGCGCGCACCTGGTCGGTGCTCATGGAGGCGGCCATGTCCCGGGCCGAGGGCACGTCGCCGTCGAGGCCCTCGATGCGCTGGACCCGTCCACCCTCCTCGTCGACCGACACCATGAGGCCGGTCGGCGACCCGGCCCGCAGGGACTGGAGGGCGCCGCTGGTGAGCAGGGCGGTGTCGTTCCCCCCGACGAACACCCCGCCCACGTGGTGGTCCTCCACCGCGGCGGTGGCATCGCCGGTGCCGGCCGGGTCGACGCCGACGACGACCAGGGAGGCCAGCCGTCGTCGGAGGGGCCAGGACGCCATGGCCGCCACCGGATCGACGCAGGCCTCGCCCCCGGGCGCGGCGGTGGTGGGCGGCGCGTCGGACCCCGGTGTGGCGCTGGAGGGCGGCGCGACCGTGGTGGACGGTGCGGTGGTCGTGGTGCTCCCCGTCGTGGGCGACGGCGAGCCCGCCTCGGGTGTCGGCTCGGTGCCCCCGCAGGCGGAGGCGAGGAGGCCCGTCGCCACCAGGACTGCCCACAGCCCGCCGCGCGGCCGACGCCCGATCCACCGCCGACTGCCCCACCCACGCCGAGCTGGTCCCGAAGGTGGTCGCCCGAGCGACCAGGCTCGGGCCCGGTTCGGCACCGTGGGGCCCGTCACCCGGCGCGGCGGTCGTCGCCCACGCGGGAGGCGACGTCGGCCCGCATCTCCGCCTCGCGCAGGCGCATGGCGTCGCGACCCTCGGTGACGGCGTCGCGCACCGCAGGGCCGACCTTCTTGGCCGCCTCGGTGGCGCGCGCCTGCACCTTCTCGGGCACGTAGCGCTCGACCGCCACCCGGACCCGGCGCTGGACCCACAGGGAGGAGCCGAGGCCGGCCGCGGTGCCGGTCACGAACCAGAACGAGCGCTTGGGCACCAGGTCACCTGCGGGGTCGGGGGGCGGGAAGGATCATTCTCGCCCACGGAGCTTGCGGGCGGCACGCTGGGCGCCGGACGCGGCCGCCGCGGTCTTGATCACCGGGCGGGACAGAGCCACGTAGGCGACCTTGGAGGCGCCGTCGACCCGGTGGGAGAGGGCCTCGGCCGAGTCCAGGATCTCGGTCACCCGCTGGGCCTCACCGCCGGCCTGGCGGACGACCTCGGTGGCCTCGCGCAGGGCGGGCAGGGCCTCGTCGCGGACCTCGGTGAGCACCTCGGCCAGCTCGGTCGTGGTCCGGGCCAGGCGCACCACCACCAGGGTGAGGGTCACGACCACCGCCAGGGAGGCCACGCCGGCGATGATCGCGGCCAGGTCGGAGGCGCTCATCGCTCCTCCCCTCCTGCGGGCAGGTCTTTGGCACGGTGCTGCGCCAACCGGCGGCCCACCTCGGCCTCGTGGCCGTGGCTGGACGGCTCGTAGAAGCGCTGTCCGACCAGCTCGTCGGGCAGGTGCTGCTGGTCGACCCACCCCCCGGGGTCATCGTGGGGGTAGCGGTAGCCCTCGCCGTGGCCCAGGCCCTTGGCCCCCTGGTAGTGGCCGTCGCGCAGGTGGGCCGGCACCCGACCGCTGGGCCCCTCCCGCACCGCGGCCTGCGCCGCGCCCAGGGCCATGGTCACCCGGTTGGACTTCGGGCTGGTGGCCAGGTGGACCACCGCGTGAGCCAGGTTGAGCTGGGCCTCGGGCAGCCCGACGTGGTCGACGGCCCGAGAGGCGGCCTCGGCGACCAGCAGGGCCTGCGGATCGGCCATGCCGATGTCCTCCGAGGCCAGGATCACCAGCCGGCGGGCGATGAAGCGGGCGTCTTCGCCGGCCTCGAGCATGGTGGCCAGCCACCAGAGGCCGGCGTCGGGGTCGGAGCCTCGGATGCTCTTGATGAAGGCGCTGGCCACGTCGTAGTGCTCGTCGCGGCCGTAGCGCAGGGCGTTGACGCCCAGGGCGGCCTCGATGTCGGCCACCTCCACCTCGACCGGGCCGTCGGACGCCCCGGCGTCTCGGGTCCGGCCCGCGGCCAGGGCCACCGCGACCTCGAGCGCGGTGAGGGTCTGGCGTCCATCACCTCCGGCTCGGAGCACCAGGTGGTCGATCGCCTCCGGGGCGGCGGAGGCCTTCTCCACCTCGAGCCCCCTCTGCACCAGGATGCGCAGCGCATCGGCGTCGAGGGGCTCGAGCCGGAAGAGGGTGGAGCGGCTCTGCAGGGGCGGGTTGACGGTGAAGTGCGGGTTCTCGGTGGTGGCGCCGACCAGGACGATCAGGCCCTCCTCCACCGCCGGCAGCAGCGCGTCCTGTTGGGACTTGGAGAAGCGGTGGACCTCGTCGAGGAACAGGATCGTTCCCTGGCCCCGCTCCCCCAGCAGCTGACGGGCCCGGGCGATGACGGCCCGCACGTCCTTGACCGAGGCGTCGACCGCGGAGAGGGAGGCGAACTCCTTGGCCGTGGTGCGAGCCACCAGTCGGGCCAGGGTGGTCTTCCCGGTCCCGGCCGGGCCCCAGAGGATGGCCGAGGACAGGCGGTCGGCCTCGATCAGGTGGCGGAGCGGGGCCCCGGGGTCGAGCAGGTGTCCCTGGCCCACGACCTCGTCGAGGGAGGCGGGACGAAGGCGGTCGGCGAGGGGCGCGCGAGCCGAGAGCCGCTCGGTGGCGGCCGCCGCGAAGAGGTCGTCGGGCACCTGGCGAGGGTACCGCCCTGCGCCCTGGGCCTGACCGGGCGGTCCGGCGGCGTCAGCCCGGGCGAGGCTCGAGGTGGTCGACCAGGGCCTGGCAGAAGGCGGGCAGGTCGTCGGGGTTCCGGCTGGTGATGAGCGGCCCGGCCCCCGAGAGCCGGAGAGGTGCAGGCCCTCTCGTGCCCGCGGCCACGGTGCTACCCGGGCGCCCGCCGGCCGACCACGTCCTGGCCCGGCGCGTGTCGGACGGGCTCCATCGGGCAGGGTGGGGACGTGCGACTCCTCCTCACGACCCTCATCGCCCTGGGACTGACGACGTCGGTCCTGGCCGGCTGCGGCTCGGGGGACGGCGGCGATGACGCCGCCCCCTCCACCACGGGGGCGGCGCCCACCGACGCGGACGCGCCGTCAACCGGCGCACCGAGCACCACCGAGGCCACCACCACGACCGCCCCGCCCCCGGAGCTGCCCCGCGGCGGCCGGGAGATCTTCCCCGCCCACCGGGTCGGGGCCTACGACGGCAACCCCGGCACCGCGGCGCTGGGCGTGCTGGGCGAGACGCCGCCCGAGGAGGCCGCCGCTCGGGTCGAGGCCGCGGCTGCGCCCTTCGACCGACCGGACCGGCCCGTGCTGCCGGCCTTCGAGCTCATCGTCACCGTGGCCCAAGCCGCGCCCGGGTCCGACGGCGACTACAGCGCACCGACCGACCTGGCCGTGGTCGAGCGGTGGCACGCCGCGGCCCGGGCCGCGGGGATGCTGCTGATCCTCGACATCCAGCCCGGCCGGGCCCCCTTCCTCCCCGAGGTCCAGCGCTACGAGTCCCTGCTCCGGGAGCCCGACGTGGGCCTGGCCCTCGACTCCGAGTGGCGCATGGGACCCGACGAGGTCCCCGGCCAGACCATCGGCTCGGTCGCCGCCTCAGAGGTGAACGAGGTCTCGGCCTGGCTGGCCGACATCGTGGCCGAAGAGGACCTGCCCGAGAAGATCTTCCTGCTCCACCTCTTCACGCCCTCGATGATCGAAGATCGCGACGCAGTGGTGGACCGGCCCGGCCTGGCCACCGTGTTCCACGTCGACGGCTTCGGCGGCCAGGAGATCAAGATCAGGAAGTACGCCGAGCTGAAGGGCACCGGCACCTTCGCCAGCGGCCTCAAGCTCTTCTTCGACGAGGACATCGACATCTTCTCCCCCGACCAGGTCCTCGGCATCGACCCCGATGTCGACCTCATCACCTACCAGTAGGTTTCGTCCTCACTCGCTCCGCTCTGTTCGAACGAGCTGGTCGTGCTCGCTCCGCTCGCGCCGCAGAGAACCGAGCGCACCAAACGAGGCAAGCCAGCGACCAGATCCGGCCCGGCGCAGCCGCTGGGGGATGCGGGGGTCTCCCCCGCACGAAGCGGATCGGGAGCGAGGGACGAGCCCCGTCCGCTGGGATCGTTCGGACCGAGCGCAGCGAGGACCCATAGCTCGAGTGAGAAGCTCCGCTTCGAACTCGAAAACCTATGCTCGCGGCATGACCCGGTAGGCCTCGTAGACGCCGTCGATGCCGCGGATGGTGCGGAGCACGGAGTCGATGTGGGAGGGGTCGCTGACCTCGACGTCGAAGCGCATCACGGTGGTGCGGTCGGCGCTGGCCCGGGAGTCGCAGGCCAGGATGTTGATGTCGGCGTCGGCGAAGGCCGACGACGTGTCGCCGAGGAGACGAGGCCGGTCCAGGGCGCTGATCTCGACCGCGGCGGTGAAGCGCCCGGCCCCGCCCTCGTCCCACTCGACCTCGATCAGGCGTCCGCCCTGCCCCCGCGACAGCGACACCGCGTTGGCGCAGTCGGTGCGGTGGACCGACACGCCTCGCCCGCGGGTGACGAAGCCCATGATCTCGTCGCCCGGCACGGGGGTGCAGCACTTGGCCAGGCGGACCATGACGTCGTCGAGGCCCTCGACGTGGAGGCCGATGGTGTCGCGCTCGCTCCGGCGGCGCGGGGTGCGCGCCGTGGTGGGCAGCTGCTCCTCGTGCTCGGGGTCGCCGCTGTGGAGGTGGCGAGCGACCTTGTTGACGACCGACTCGGGGGAGACGTGGTGCTCGCCGATCGCGGCGTGGAGGGCGTCGACGTCGACGTAGTTCAGCTCGGCCGCGATCTCCGACAGGGTCGTGCGGGTCACCTCGCGGACGGGCAGGCCCTCGCGCCGCAGCGCCTTGTCCAGGTCGTCGCGGCCGTTCTCGATGGCATCCTCGCGGCGCTCCCGGGAGAACCA
>JBBSME010000150.1:0-6786 GCA_038233335.1 Acidimicrobiales bacterium
GCCGAGGTCGTCTGTTACATGGCCAGCAGCGACATCCGCCCCGACGAGGTCGTCGACGACCTGTGCCGGATGCTGGCCATGGGCAAGAACGTGATCAACACCTCGTTCGTGCCGCTGCTGTACCCGAAGGTGGCCGGCGACGGGATCCACGATCGCCTGGAGGCGGCCTGCCAAGAAGGCGGCAGCAGCTTCTACACGTCGGGGATCGACCCCGGGTACGGGAACGCCGCGCTCGCCATCGGCGCCCTCGCCCTCTGCAAGGAGGTGCGGACGGTGCGGATGATGGAGATCATCAACTACGACACCTGGGACAACCCCTTCACCCTGTTCGAGATCATGGGCTTCGGGAAGCCCGACACCAGCGCGTCGCTGCTGCTGGCGCCTGGGTCGACCGCGCTGGCCTGGGGCCCGGTGGTCCACCTGGTGGCCGACGCCATCGGCTTGTCCCTCGATGAGGTCGAGGAGAGCCACGAGGTGATCATGGCCGACGCCGACATCGAGATCGCCTCCGGCACCGTGGAGAAGGGGACGGTCTCGGGGATGCGCTTCGAGGTGGTGGGCAAGGTCGCCGGTGAGGAGCGGGTCGTCCTCGAGCATGTGACCCGGCTGCGCGACGACGATGCCCCCGAGTGGCCCCAGGGCGAGGGCTACCGGATCCTGGTCGAGGGCGAGCCCCACCTGAAGCTGGAGCTGGAGATGTCCTCGGACCACGGCGACCACAACCACGCCGGCTGCCTGGCCACCGCCATGCACGTCCTCAACGCCGTCCCCGACCTCGTCGCCGCCAGCCCCGGGGTGAAGACCATCCTCGACCTCCCCGTCTACTCCGCGACCGTGCCCCGCTGACCAACTCTGCTGCGAACATGCGGCAGATGTCGACGGTCTTGTCCGACAGCTGCCGCAGGTACAGCATCGGCTTCAACCCACCACGAACATGCGGCAGATGCGGGCGGTCTCGTCCGAGAAGTGCCGCAGGTCGCGGCTGCACAGACGCGACCACCAGGCCGTCCCCGCACCGCCTGCGACCGCGGGCGACGGGGGGCGAGAAGGTGCATGATGGGTGCAGGCAGGCGACCCCAACGGGAGGCCCGATGCCAGCCGACGACGATGCGCTCCCGGTGAAGCTGGGGCCGGTCTCCAACGGCGAGTTCCACCCCGTGCCCCACACCCCGGTGGTGGCCGAGGCCATCCGCCGCACGCACGCCCTGGCCGACGAGAACGCCCGCCGCCTGGGCATGTCCCGCCGCCGCTTCCTGGCCAGCACCACCGGCGCGGCGGCCACGTTCCTGATGCTGGCGGCCTGCTCCAAGGAGGAGGCGGCCAACCGGGGCGAGGAGCCCGGCGGCACCTTCGACGTCTCCACCGAGAGCACCCTCGACCGTGACCAGGCCCTGGAGGAGCTGGGCGGCGAGGAGTTCATCTTCGATGTCCAGACCCACTACGTGAACCAGGACCTGGCCCAGCCCGGTGGCGAGTGGACCTCGGTCTTCCCCCAGGCCGCGTGCCCCGACGGCGCCACCGACGGCGACACCCGGACGTGCTTCACCGTCGACGCCTACTTCCGCGAGCTCTTCGTCCGGTCGGACACGACGATGTCGGTGCTGTCGGCCCTCCCCGCTCTGGTGTCGAGCGGGCTGGACCCGGCCGACATGGCCCATGCCGTCGACGTGGCCACCCGGCTCGGCTGCGACGGTCGGGTGCTCATGCACGGCGGCGCCTACCCCCACCGGGGCCCGCTGGAACCGGCGCTGCTGGCCATGACCGACGTTCGGGACCGCTACGACGTGGCCGCCTGGAAGATCTACACGATGACCCCGCCGGCCGATCACTTCTACTTCGACGACCACGACCCGGACCGCCCGCAGATCGGCCAGCGCTTCATCGACCACGTGCGGGAGATCGGTCCGCCGATCATCTGCACCCACAAGGGGATCTCCTCGATCGTGGGCGCGTCGCCGGAGCTGGCCTCACCGATCGACATCGGCCCCGCCGCGGCCCGCAACGACGACATCTCCTTCGTGATCTACCACTCGGGGTTCGAGCCGGCCGGCGGGGGCAAGGGCCCCTACGACCCTGACGACCCGGACCCGCAGGGCGTCGACCGCCTCATCCGTTCGCTGGCCGACAACGACATCGGGCCCAACCAGAACGTGTACGCCGAGATGGGCGCGCTGTGGTGGAACGTGATGCGGAACCCGACCGAGGCGGCCCACGTGATCGGCAAGCTGCTCCTCCACGTGGGCGAGGACCGGCTGGTGTGGGGCACGGACTCGATCTGGTTCGGCACCCCCCAGGACCAGATCCAGGCCTTCCGCGCGTTCCAGATCTCCCCGGAGCTCCAGGAGCGCCACGGCTACCCGGAGCTGACCGACGAGGTGAAGGCCAAGGTGTTCGGGCTCAGCTCGGCTGCCCTCTACGACGTCGAGGTCCCGACCAGCGCCTGCGACGTCGATCCGGTGGCGATCGAACAGATCCGGGCCGACCTGCCGCCGGCCCAGACCTACGGCCCCACCACGTGGACCGAGGCATCGCGCATCATCGCCGCCCACCAGTCCGGGGCCGAGCTCTGAAGCCCTCATCCGGTTCCACGAGCAGAGCGTCCCGCCATGAGGCATGGTGTGTGACAGGGGACACGTCTGAGGAGGACATCCATACATGAGCGTCTACAAGGTGATCGAGCTGGTCGGATCCAGCACTGAGTCCTGGGAGGCGGCCGCGACCGCAGCGGTCGAGAAGGCCCGCGGCAGCGTGCGGGACATGCGGGTGGCCGAGGTGGTGGAGCAAGACATCGACCTCAGCGAGGGCGCCACCACCTTCCGCACCAAGGTGCGGGTGTCGTTCAAGTTCGAGGGCGAGTAGCCCGTCGGCCAGGCTGGGGGTCGTGGCCGACGACCACGACCCCCAGAGCCACCAGTTCCACTTCGACCCGGCCACGTACCTGACGATGGTGCGCGCGGAGGTGCCGGCCTACGACGAGCTCCAAGCGGTCGTCGCTCGCTCTGCCGCGGCGGTGCCATCGGCGCGGGTGCTCGACAGCCCGGTGGTGCGGTGGTGTTCCTGTTCGGTGCCTTCCTGACCGCGAGCGCATGCGGGCCGTTCGGCCATGCCCGCGGCGACGGACCGTGCCCGATGGGGCCGACCGGACCCGAGGCGAGACGGCCGGTACCGTCGTAGGCCTCGTGCGAGAGAGCCTGCTTGCGGCCTTGGTCGCCGCCGTCCTGCTGGCCGGGTGCGGAGCCGACGCCAGCACCGCCGCCGCCCCGGCGCCCCCGTCGTCCACGTCGACGACGCGCGTCTCGGCCCCCGCACCGCCGACCACCACCACCGCACCACCCGAGATCGTCGACGCCGTCTGCCAGCCGTGGGCGGAAGATCCGGTCGCGCCCGAGGCGGCGCCGCTCACCGCCGTCCTGGCCGCCCACCTCGACGACCCGAGGCTCGAAGGTGTCGAGGTCAGCACCTCGGTGTGGGTCGACGGCCTGGGCGAGGTGCTGGCCCACCACCCGGAAGATCCCCTGCTGGTCGCGTCCAACCAGAAGCTGCTGACCGCCATGGGTCTGCTCGAGGTGGTCCCCCTCGACGCCACCCTGCGCACGGGAGTGGTGGCCGGGCCCGGCACCGATCTCTCGACCGGGGTGGTCGACGGCGACCTGACCCTGGTGGCCGGCGGCGATCCCGAGCTGACCTCGACCGGGCCCCACTCCCTGACCGCACTCGCCGAGGAGGTCCGGGCCGCAGGGGTCACCGAGGTGCGGGGTGGGCTGGTGGTGGACGATTCGCGGTACGGCTCGGAGCGGGCCGCGCCGGGGTGGCAGGACTGGCACATCCCTGCCTACACCGGCCCCCTCTCGGCCCTGGTGGTGGATGACAACCGAGGCCGATCCGACCCGGCCTTCCTGGCCGAGCCCGCGCTCGGTCACGGTGAGGCCTTCCGCGACCGCCTGGCTGCGGTCGGGGTGCGGGTGGCTGGACCGGTGGTCACCGTCGGTGCCGCCCCGGCCGACGGCGTGGCGGTGGCCGATCTCGACTCAGCCCCGGTGGGCGACCTGATGGCCACGATGCTCCTGTCGAGCGACAACGAGGTGGCCGAGTCGCTGACCCGAGAGGCCGGAGTGCTGCTGGACGGCGACGGCTCGACCCCGGACGGCACGGCCGCGCTGGAGGCTCGGCTGCTCGACGGCTGCGCACCCCTCACCCCGGGAGCCTGGGCCGACGGCTCGGGCATGAGCCGCAGCGACCGCCGCTCGGCGCGGGAGATGCGCCGCCTGGTCCAGCACGCACAGGCCCAGGAGTGGTGGACGGATCTGGAGAGCCGGCTCCCGGTGGCCGGCCAGTCCGGGACGCTGGCTGGCCGGTTCCGCGGCACCGCAGCCGAGGGGCGGGTGGTGGCCAAGACCGGCACCATCATCGGCGGCGTCACCCTCACCGGCATCGTCACCACCGCCGGCGGGCGGGAGGGGGTGTTCTCGATCCTGATCAACGGCGACGGATCGACCGCCGCTCGGGGCGCCCTCGACGACCTGGTGATCGCCCTGGCCGCATCCTGAGCGCGCATCCGGTCGCGCCCGCGCACCTCGACGTCAGGGAGCGTCGGTGGGGGGCTGGTGTCGGCGGTATGCGACGTACAGGTCGCGCGGCCAGTACCGCGTCGGGGTGACCGCGTCGGCATCGATCAGGTCGGTCTTGACCTGGTCGTACTCGTAGCAGTTCAGCTCGTACTGGTTCCCCCACGGATCAACGAGGTCGTAGGCCCAACACAGGTCGAAGTCGACCACGTCGTTCGGCACCAGAGGCCGACCGGCAGGGCTGTCGATCCCCCGGGGCAACGATCGTGCGAAGTCGGCGAAGGCCACCACGTCGACGCTGAACGCGACTCCTGTCCGCTGCGGGACCATGGGGTGGCCCTCGCTGGCCTCGAACAGTGCCAGCGTCGTCTCGCCGCCGTCGGCGGAGATCTGGAGCGGTCCACCCTCGAAGCCCGAGGCCCAGAAGTCGAACTCCTCGACCGGCTCGAAGCCCAGGTGCTCGGAGTACCAGGTCGCGGCCTCGGCGCGGTCGGGCACCCGGATGTGGACGTGGTCGAGCCGTCCCATGCGAAAGCGTCCGCTGCCGGTCACCGGAACCACCGTGTCGCGCCGGCAACGCCATCCTCGGCCTCCAAGCCGCGGCGAGGGCCTCCACGCCGGGGGGGCGAGCCATGGACCATCGGGCCACGAGACGGTGGGGGGCCGAGCGGAGCGGTCATCGACCGAGCGATGTATGCGTCGACACCGGTGCTCGCCACCACCCCGACCACGCTACGCGCCCCTCGTTCACCCGTCGAGCAACGTGCCACCTTGCATTCATCGTAGTATTACGTTACGGTCGGTAACTGTGCATCGGTCCCCACTCCTCGACGGCCCGCTCCAGGTTCGCCCGCGACCGCATCGGTGAGCCGCATCTTCCGCCGCGGCGAGCTCCGAGCGGCGCTGATTCAAGTGCTCTCTGATGATGGTGCCGCGAACGGGTACACGATCATGCAGCGCCTCGAGGATCATGTCGGCGCCGGTTGGCGGGCCAGTCCAGGAGCGATCTACCCGGCCCTGCTCGCCCTCGAGGACGCCGGGCAGGTCAGCAGTCGCGACGAGCGCGGGTCCCACGTCTACACGCTCACCGCGGCCGGGCGCGGTGCGGTCGACGGCGACCTGTTCGATGACATCGCCCGCCGGGCCTCTGACCAGGAACGAGCCACCACCCTCGGCGCTCTGCTCGACGCGTTCGCGGCCGAGGTCCCGAAGCGGTCGGCACCGTTGGACCCGGGCCGCGAGCAAGCCGTCCAGACGATCCTGCGAAACACCAAGGACAACATCCTCTCCATCATCGACCAAGGAGCAATCAAATGACCGACGACTTCGCCCGAGCAGCATTCCGCGAGCGGGAAGCTCGCCAGATCCGACGCCGGCGGGCCTTCCTCGTGCACGCCTCCATCTGGGTGGCGGTGAACGTGATGCTGGTGGTCATCTGGGCGATGGCCGGTGGCGGGCACCCGTGGTTCCTCTATCCGCTCCTCGGGTGGGGCATCGGCGTCGTCGCCCACGGCGCCAGCGCATACCTGATGGCACCCACCGACGACATCGTGCTCGAGCGTGAGCAGGCCCGCTACGGGGACGGGGGCGAGACCGGTTCGGTCTGACCGTTGACGGCAGCACCGACTCAAGAAGACCAGCGCGGGAGGCTCCGCCGGGGATCTCGCGGACGTCCTCCAGCATGAAGGAGAAGAAGACCACCACCATGATCGCCGCGGCTGCGGTGATCACCTTGGCGGTGGAGGCCAGCCCGTCGGCGACCGATGTGGTGGCGTCGCCGGTCCGCAGGTCTCCTCGCGGATGCGGGAGAGCATGAACACCTCGTAGTCCATCGACAGGCCGAAGACCACGGCGAAGAGCATCATCGGGATGAACGGGTTGATGGGCCCGCCCTCGATGCCGAGCAGGTCGCCGGCCCAGCCCCACTGGAACACGGCGACCACGATGCCGTAGGCCGCGCCGATCGATAGCAGGTTCATGAGCACCGCCTTGAGGGGCACGAGCACCGACCGGAACACCGTCATGAGGAGCAGGAACGACAGGGTCAGGACCGCCCCAAAGAAGACGTGCGTGCGTTCGGCGAGGAAGTCGGTGATGTCGATGCATCGAGCCCGCCGACGAGCGGCCGCTTCCCATCCTGGCGCAGGTGAACGCGCTCGCCACCGAGGTCAAGCCGCAGTACCGGGCACTCGTCCTCCTCGCCGCGTTCGGCGGGCTACGA
>JBBSME010000151.1:0-6697 GCA_038233335.1 Acidimicrobiales bacterium
CACCGCGATGGTGTCGCCGTCCTGGCGGACGTAGGACAGGTCCGAGAGCCGGCCCACGTCGACGAGCACCTCGGGCGAGGCCCGCCGCAGCTTCATCAGGGGCAGCAGCGAGTGGCCGCCGGCGAGGAGCTTGGCGTCGTCGCCGTGCTCGGCCAGGGCGGCCAGCGCCGCGTCGGTCGAGTCGACCCGGTCATAGGAGAACGGAGCGGGGATCACGAGGCACCTCCTTGGTCGGCGCTGAGCGTGTCGGACGGGGCATTGCGGTCGGCACCAGCGGTGTCGGTGGCATCGGCGGCGGTCAACCCGTCGCCGTCGCCGCCATGGGCGGCCTGGAGGGCCTCCCACACGTGGAGCGGCGAGGCCGGCATCCGCATCTCGGTCACGCCCTTGTGGCTGAGGGCGTCGACCACGGCGTTGATGACCGCGGGGGCGGCACCGATGGTGCCGGCCTCCCCCACCCCCTTCACGCCCAGGCTGTTGGTGGGACTCGGTGTGACCGACTCGCCCAGCCTCATGGTCGGGACGTCGGGAGCGGCGGGCACCAGGTACTCGGCCAGGCTGCCGGCCTGGAGGTTGCCGTCGGCGTCGTAGACGGCCTCCTCGAACAGCGCCTGGGCCAGGCCTTGGACGATGCCGCCGTGGATCTGTCCCTCCACGATCATCGGGTTGATCTGGGTGCCGCAGTCGTCGACCGCGACGTAGTCGCGCACGTCGACCGAGCCGGTCTCCTCGTCCACCTCGACCACGCAGACGTGGGTGCCGAAGGGCCAGGAGAAGTTGGGCGGGTCGTAGGTGACCTGCGCAGTGAGGTTGGGCTCGATGTCGTCGGGCAGGTCGTGGGCGGTGAAGGCCTCGAAGGCCACCGCGGCCATCGGCATCTCCTTGTCCGGGGAGCCCCGGACCGAGAAGACGCCCCCGGAGAACTCGAGGTCGTCGGCCGACGCCTCCATCTGGTGGGCCGCGATCTGCTTGGCCTTGTCGAGAACCTGGTCGCAGGCCATGGCCACGGCCACGCCGCCGACGGGCAGCGAGCGCGACCCGTAGGTGTCCATTCCGTGGGGGCTGATGTTGGTGTCGGAGTGGAGGACCTCGACGTCGTCGGGGCTCACACCAAGCTTGTCGGCCACGATCATCGACCAGCTGGTCTCGTGACCCTGGCCGTGGGGCGTGGCCCCGGACACGACCTGCACCTTGCCGGTGGGCATCATCCGCACGGTGGCCGACTCCCAGCCGCCGGCCGAGTAGTTCAGCGAGGCCAGGACCCGGCTGGGGGCGAGGCCGCACATCTCGAAGTACGAGGCCATGCCGATGCCGAGGTGCAAGGTGTCCCCTTCGGCCCGGCGCTGCTCCTGCTCCTTGCGCAGGGCGTCGTAGCCAGCCAGGTCGAGGGCGATCTCGGCGCCCGACTCGTGGTTGCCCGAGTCGTACTCCAGCCCCGTCACCGCGGTGTAGGGGAACTGGTCGGTGGTGATGTAGTTGCGGCGCCGGATCTCGGCCGGGTCGACGCCGACCTCCCTGGCCAGCAGGTCCATCCCCCGCTCGATGGCGTAGGTCGCTTCGGGTCGACCGGCGCCCCGGTAGGCGTCGGTGGGGGTCATGGTGGTGAAGACACCGGTGCAGGTGAACGAGAAGGCGGGCACGTCGTAGACACCGCAGTAGAGGAACGACCCCAACAGCGGGATGCCGGGGGTGATGAGCTGGAGGTAGGCGCCCATGTCGGCCAGCAGCCGGACCCGGACGCCGGTGACCTTGCCATCGGCATCGGCAGCCAGGTCGATCTCCTGGATCTGGCCGCGGCCGTGGATGGTGGCCTGGGCGTTCTCGCTGCGCTCCTCGAGCCACCGCACCGGACGCTTGAGCTTGTGAGCCAGGGCGGTGCAGAGCAGCTCTTCGGCGTAGACGTCGAGCTTGGACCCGAAGCCGCCACCGACCGACGGGGCGACGACGCGGAGGTCGGCCTCGGACATGCCCAGGGTCACCGCCGTCATCACCTTGAGGATGTGGGGGATCTGGGTGGCCGAGTAGAGGGTGACGCCACCGCCGAAGGGCTCGGGGACGCAAGCCACGGCGCGGGGCTCCATCGCCATGGGCAGCAGGCGCTGCTGGACGAACTTGCCGGTGACGGTGTGGGCGGCCTCGTCGAAGGCCTTGGTGACCGCGGCCTCGTCGATGTCGAGGTTCCAGGTGTAGGTCTTGTTGGTGCCCGCGTCCTCGTGGATGACGACCTCGTCGGTGAGGGCCGCCTCCAGGTCGATGACCGCAGGGAGCGGGTCGTAGTCGACGTCGACCAGGTCCACCGCGTCGCGGGCGGCCACGTTCGACTCGGCCAGCACCACGGCGACGGCGTCGCCCACGTAGCGGGCCTTGTCCTGGGTCACCGGCCAGTGCGGCGGGTTGACCATGTCGTCGGTGACCGGCCAGGCGCTGGGCATCTGGTCGGCCCACAGGTCGGCCAGCTCGGCCCCGGTGAACACCGCGGTGACGCCGGGAGAGGCCTCGGCCTCGGTCTTGTCGATGCCGGTGATGCGGGCGTGGGCGTAGGGGCTGCGGACCACGGCCATGTGGAGCGCACCGGGGATCTGGAGGTCGTCGGTGTAGCGACCCTCTCCGGTCAGCAGGGCAGGGTCCTCCTTGCGGAGACGGCGCGTGCCGCTGAAGGCGGCGGTCTCGTCGGTGCGGGGCTCGGTCGCGGTCATGCCGACACCCCCTGGCCGTTGCGCACCTGGACTCCGGTGCCGTCGCCCAGCTCCCCGGCCGCGCAGGCCAGGACCGAGGCCACGATGTTCTGGTAGCCGGTGCAGCGACAGAGGTTGCCCTCCAGGCCGTCCCGCACCGATTGGTCGTCGAGGGTCGTGCCCTCGGCCTCGGACTCGGTGATCAGGGCGGTGGCCGCCATGACCATGCCCGGCGTGCAGTAGCCGCACTGGAGACCGTGGTTCTCCATGAAGGCCTGCTGCATCGGGTGCAGGGTGCCGTCGGTGGCCATCCCCTCGATCGTGGTGACCTCCGAGCCGTCGGCCTGCACGGCCAGCACGGTGCAGGACTTCACCGAGTCACCGTCGAGGTGCACGGTGCAGGCACCGCACGAGGTGGTGTCGCAGCCCACGTTGGTGCCGGTGAGCCCCAGCACCTCTCGCAGGTAGTGGACGAGCAGCAGGCGAGGTTCGACCTCGCCCGACCGCTCCACGCCGTTGACCTTGACCGTGACGTTCACGAGCGACCTCCGTGGAGACCAGAGTGCGGATGGGGATGTGATGCTGGTCACAGGGTACGGGGAGGTCGACGCGTTCGCTCGGGGATCGCGGACCATTCTTCGACTCCCGGCGGCGGCGCCCCAGGGAGCGGTGCCCAGGGCGTCGACCGACTAGGAACGGGGGCCCTGAACCGCCGAAGGGTGGCGCTCCACGCCGCCGGGGAGAGGTCTTGATGAGCGAGCGCAGCGAGCGAACCAGACAGCACGGGCCCTCCGACGGCGAAGCCGGCGGCGCTCATCGCCCCACCGCGACCCGGACTCCCCTTGCGCACGCCGCACCCGTGGGAACGGGGCGATGAGTGCGTCCTACGACCTGGTGGTCATCGGCGGGACGGCGGGTGGGTTCTCGGCGGCCAACGCCGGGCTGGGCCGGGTGAAGATCCTGGAGCCGGGACCGACGGTGCCCTTCGGGGCCATGGTCGGCCCGCAGGCCATCGACATCTCGTTCCGCGAGTCCGTCACCGGGGTCGACCTCGCCGAGGACGGTGACGGGCTGGTCGTCACCACCGACAAGGGCAGCTCCTCCTGCACCGTGGCCCTGGTGGCCCAGCGGGTCGACGCCGACGGGTGGGACCCACCGATCCCGGTCACCCCCAGCGACCGCGTCCTGGTCGACCGCCTGCCCGACCACGCGACCGAGGCCGACATCCTGGTGGTCGGCAGCAGCGATCACGCGGTCGAGCTGGCCTCCACGCTGATCGAGAACGGGGCAGGCGTCGTCCTCGCCGCCGGCGGCATGGACCCCACCAAGGTCTCGCCCACCGCGGCCGAGGCCCTCCGGGTGCTGGAGAAGGGGCGACGCCTCACGGTGCTGTTCCGGTCCCTCCCCGACCAGATCGGCCAGGTCGACGGCTACCCCATGGCCTTCTTCGGGGATCGCCGCACGCCCGACCTCCAGTTCGACCACGTCGTGTTCGCCTCCGGGCGCACGACCGTCGGGCCCGAGGCCCTGGGCGTCACCGACGCGGCCCTGGCCTCGGGGAAGGTGTGGTTCCTGGGCGACGACCAGATCGCCTCGGGCGCGCCCCACTCCCCCGGCTGGCGGGTCGGGGCCGACATCGCCGCGGCCTGCTTCCCCGACCGGGAGGTGGTGCCGTCGCCCTCGCCCACCGAGCGTCGACGGGGCCTGCCTTCGGTGGCCGAGGAGCTGCGGACCGAGCACTACAACGCGACCATCACCTACTTCGAGCCGACCCACTCGGACCTGTGGATCCTGCGGGTGAAGCCGGACGAGGGTTCGGTGTCGCACCTGCCCGGCCAGTACGCCTCGCTGGGCCTGGGCTACTGGGAGGACCGGATCGACACCGCCGAGGACCCCGGCCTCGATGACCGCTGGGACAAGCTGGCGCGGCGGTCGTACTCCATCTCCAACCGCATGCTGGAGCCCAACGGCTACCTGGTGAGCGAGCGGGGCGAGGACGAGCTGGAGTTCTACATCGTCCTGGTGCCGCCGACCGACGACAACGTCCCCGGGCTCACCCCCCGTCTGGCCCTCAAGCGGGCCGGTGACCGGATCTACCTCGGGCCCAAGGTGGCCGGGCGCTACACCCTCGCCCCGGTCGACGACCCGGAGATGACGGTGCTGCTCCTGGGGACCGGCACGGGCGAGGCCCCGCACAACAACATGCTGGTCGAGCTGCTGCGCAAGGGGCACACGGGGCCGATCGTCTCGGCCGTGTCGGTGCGCCGCTGGGCCGATCTGGCCTACGTCGACAAGCACCGGTTCCTCGAGGAGCGCTACCCGAGCTACCACTACCTCGCCCTGCCCACCCGCGAGGACGACGTGCCCAAGCGCTACATCCAAGACACCATCACCGATGGCACCCTGGAGGAGCGGGTCGGCGGGCCGCTCGACCCCGAGCGGACCCACGTGTTTCTGTGCGGCAACCCGTCCATGATCGGTCTGCCCACCGACGTCGACGGGGAGCTGACCTACCCGGAGACGACCGGGGTGATCGAGCTGCTGGCCCGGCGGGGCTTCACCCTCGACCAGCGCAAGCAGCGCGGCAACGTCCACTTCGAGGAGTACTGGTAGTCGGGGCTCACGCCATCGCCCGCCGCTGAGACCACCAACGTTGAGCGAAGTGCGTCACATCCGGCGTGTAGCGCTCAAAGTTGGAGAAGCCACCCGCTTCTTTGAGCGGAAGTGCGTCACATGCGGCGTGTATCGCTCAATGTTGTCCTGGCCGGCCTGCGAGCATGGGGCGGTGGAGACGGCCCGGATCGATCGGTGGATGTGGGCGGTGCGGCTGTTCAGGACCCGCTCCGAGAGCGCGGCTGCCTGCCGGGGCGGCCACGTGCGGATCGAGGGGCGCCCGGCCAAGCCGGCATCGCCGGTGGAGGTGGGCCAGACCATCGAAGCCCGGGCCCACGGCGTCGATCGCACCGTCGTCGTGGCCAGGGTGATCGAGAAGCGGGTCGGCGCCTCGGTGGCGGCGGAGTGCCTGATCGACCACACCCCTCCCCCGCCGCCCAAGGACGTGACCCCGCCGGTGGCCGTGCGCGAGCGGGGCGCAGGCCGTCCGACCAAGCGCGACCGCCGCGACATCGACCGCCTCCGCCGCCGCGGCAGCTGACCCACCGTTCTTGGTATCGGTGACCGAGGAGGTCATGCACTTCTGTACCAAGAACCGAACCCGACCTGTGGCCCACTGTTCTTGGTACCCATGACCAAGGAAGTTGGGGACCTCCGTACCGAGAACCGGACCACACCGGCCGGGAGCCATCTCCGGTACTGGTGACTGACAGAGACAGGGACCTCCGTCTCGTGGACGGACAGAGCCATCGGCCAGCGGGCCGTCACCGGCCCGCCGCTCCTCTGGTTGGGCGATCTGCCCTCCGTGGCTCGGTGCTGGCCGTGGCCGAGACCCTCCGCCCGGGCCGTTGGGGCCGGCCCGAGAGGCATGGCGATAGCGTCGGGGAGCGATGGGCCCGCCGCTGTTCGCGCTGGAGGGGGTTGGGCTCCGCAGGGGCGAGACCGACATCCTGTGCGACGTCGACCTGACCATCGAGGCCGCCGGGATCACCGTGATAGTCGGGGCATCAGGAGCCGGGAAGTCGACGCTGCTGCGCTGCCTCAACCGCCTGGAGTGCCCGACCTCGGGCACCGTCCGCTTCCGGGGTGAGCTGCTCGAGTCCCTCGATCCCCTGGCCCACCGGCGCCGGGTGGCCATGGTGTTCCAGTCCCCCACCCCCTTCCCGGGGACGGTGGCCGACAACCTGCGAGCCGTGACCCCGGTCCTGACCGACGACGACGCCTGTCGGCTGCTGCAGCGCGTCGGCTTCGACCGGGCCCTGCTCGACCGATCGGCGGACGACCTCTCCGGGGGTGAGGCCCAGCGCCTGGTGCTGGCCCGGGCCCTCACCACCGATCCCGAGGTGCGGCTCGCCGACGAGGCCACCTCTGCCCTGGATGCGACCGCCACCCGACGGCTGGAGGGGCTG
>JBBSME010000152.1:0-6696 GCA_038233335.1 Acidimicrobiales bacterium
CGGTGCCGCCACCGCGGCGCGCTTCGCCCGGGAAGGCGCGACGGTGGTCACTGCCGACGTCGCCGAGGATGCGGGCCACACGCTCGACGTGCGCGCGACGAGAGCGCCGTGGCCCAGGCCGTGGCGTCGATCGTCGCGGCCCACGGCCGCATCGACATCGTCGTGAACGCGGCGGGGGTCGCGGGTGGGGGACCGGTCCACCTCGTCGAGGAGGGCGAGTGGGATCGCGTCATGGACGTGGTCAACGTGGCCAGCATCGAGGGGATGGAGGCCACCGAGGGTGGGTCGGTCTACAACGCGTCGAAGGGCGGCGTGATCATGCTGACCAAGTTCATGGCCATCGACTACGGCGCGACCGGGATCCGCGTCAACGCGGTGTGCCCCGGTGGCATCGAGACGCCGCTGCTGCTCGGCCTGATCAACCAGCCCGGCATGGAGGACTACCGGTCGAAGATGCTCGGCGCCCACAAGCTCGGCCGCTTCGGCCGGCCCGAGGAGATCTCCAACGCGGTGCTGTTCCTGGCCTCGTCGGAGGCGTCGTTCATGACCGGCTCGGCCATGGTCGTGGACGGTGCGATGACCGCGGGACTCGGCGTCGGGTTCTTCGGCGAGTTCTGAGCGCCACCCGAACCTGATCGATGCACTTCTCCCTCGAGCTCCCCACCCCGAGAGTCGACCGCCCCGGCGAGTTCGTGACCGCCGAGGCCATCGCCGAGGTCACCCGCGCCGCGCGGCGCGCGGGATTCGTTGCGGTGAACGTGACCGACCACCCGGCACCCGACACCAAGTGGCTCGACCACGGAGGCCACCACGCCCTCGACCCGTTCGTGGCCCTGGCCTTCGCCGCCGCAGCCGATCCCGACATCTCGCTCCACACCAACATCTACGTGGCCGCGTACCGGAACCCCTTCCTGGGCGCCCACAGCGTCCACAGCCTCGACGTGCTCTCGGGTGGCCGGCTGATCCTCGGTGTCGCCGCCGGCTACCTTAAGCCGGAGTACGCCGCCCTCGGGGTCGACTTCGCCCGTCGGGGCGCGCTCCTCGACGAGGCGCTGGAGGTCCTCGACGCGGTGGGCACCGGCCAGGACGTCTCGTGGCAGAGCGATCAGGCGATGGCACGGGGCGTGCGGCTCCGACCGGTACCGGCATCGGGGGGCCGGCCTCCGGTCTGGGTCGGCGGCAACAGCCGGGCCGCGATGCGTCGCGCCGCCCGCTACGAGGGCTGGGCGCCGTTCCACACCGGCGGCTACTCGCGCGCCACCCGCACCGCGACCCTCGAGACGGTGGAGGACCTCGGCACCGGCATCCAGGAGGTCCGCACCCTCGCCGCCGAGGCCGGCCGGACGGGGTCGTTCGACGTCTGCTGGTCCGAAGCGCTGCTGAGCGATCCCGACGTGGCCGTCGACGAGCGCAGTGCCCGGGTCGCAGCACTGGCCGCCGCCGGCGTCACCTGGACCACCGTCAGCCTCCGAGCGGACGACCGGGCCGGGCTCCTCGAGGCCATCGCGTCGTTCGGGGCCGACACCATCGCTCCGCAGGCCTCCGCCTGACCCGCCAGGGCCCGCCGACCCTACGCTCGGGCCATGGGCTACGAGACGATCAACATGACGGTGGACGACGGTGTGGCCTGGGTGGTGCTCGACCGGCCTGAGGTCCGCAACGCCATCAACGCCACGATGCGCCAGGAGCTGGCCGCCGCGTGGGACGGCTTCCGCTACGACGACGACGTGCGGTGCATCGTCCTGACCGGCGAGGGCAAGTCGTTCTGCACCGGAATCGACCGGGGCGAGGCGGTGTCGGACGAGAACAACGCGGCCATGGCCGCCGGCGACTACCCGGACTACCCGACGCCGTGGATGTACGACGATCCCGGCCGCGACATCGGGCCCAAGAGCCGCGACCTGTGGAAGCCGGTCATCGCCGCCGTCAACGGGATCGCCTGCGGAGGCGCCTTCTACCTGTTGGGCGAGGTCGAGTTCATCATCGCCAGCGACGATGCCACCTTCTTCGACCCCCACGTCACCTACGGCATGACCGCGGCCTTCGAGCCGATCCAGATGCTCTCCAAGATGCCCTTCCAGGAGATCATGCGGCTGTCGCTCCTCGGGGCCAGCGAGCGCATGTCCGCCCAGCGCGCCCACGAGGTCGGTCTGGTGAGCGAGATCGTCCCGCTCGACGATCTGCGGGAGCATGCCGGCTCCATCGCCAGGCTCATCGCCGACGCCCCGCCGCTCGTCGTCCAGGGGACCATGCGCGCGCTGTGGACCGCGCTCGACGTCCCCCGTTCGCAGGCGATCGGCCTGGCCAACCTCTTCACCCGCATCGGGTCTGACGCGGAGGCCTTCAAGGCCGGTCAGGACCGCTTCGCGTCCGGCCAGCGCGTCCCCTGGCGCCTCCGCTGACCAGCCCCGGCGGCGCGGGCGTCGCCGGGTCGGGGGGCATCTGCGGTCAGCGGATGGCGATGGCGACCTTCCCGTTGGCCTCGCCGGAGCGGGCGTGAGCGTACGCAGCCGCGACCTCGTCGAGCGGGAACGTGCTGTCGAGGATCGGAAGGACCGTTCCGTCGGTGATCAGGGTGGCGATCTCGGCGAGCTGCTCACCGCTGGGTTCCGACCCCGCCCGAGCTAGTGGGGACGCCGGACAGGGCGCATCCTCGGGGAGAGAGTCGGAGCCAGAAATGGACAACGAAGAGAGACGGGACATCGGTTCACGGGGGCGCAGGTGGACGTCGCCGGTTCACACGACCCCGGGTACTGCCGACGGGAGAAGGGTGCGGAGAAGCCTGGTTGCGTCGGCCGGGTCCTCGACGGTCAGGTCGGCTGCGGTCAGGAGCTCCGTCGGGGCCTCATCGCTGCGCACGGCGACCTTGACCGTGGCCATGCCGTCGGCGGCGAGCTCGTCGAGGGCGCGGAACGCAGGGAGATCGCCCCGATCGTCGCCCAGGTAGCAGACGGCGCCCAGGCCCGGGGCCAGGGCGCGAAGCGCGGTGCCCTTGTCGGCCTCGACCGGGGGGTGCAGCTCGACCGACCGTCGGGCGGGCCGGACGTCGAGCCCGGTCTCCGCTGCGACCTCGGAGGCCAGGGCGTTCACCCGGGCCTCGAGGTCGGGCGCGGCCCGGTAGTGCAGCGTGAGCGAGAGGCCCTTGGGCTCGACGGTCATGCCCGGCAGCGACGCCGCCTCGCTGCGGGTCGCGGCGTCGGCGACGACCGACCTCCACCGCTCGGCCTCCGGATCCACCGAGATCACCCCTTCTCGTCGCACCTCCAACCCGTAGAGGCCGACGGCCAGGACCAACGGGGGAAGGTGGGCGGCGAGGAACGACACCGGTCGTCCCGAGATGACCGCCACCACGGCGTAGCTCTCGGCCAGCTCACCCAGCATCTCGGCCGCACCCCGAACCGGGACCGCCATCGCCGGGTCGGCGACGATCGGCGAGAGGGTGCCGTCGAAGTCGGTGAAGATCCCCGTGGAGGAGGGATCCCGGCGCAGGCCGGACAACAGGTCGTCCACGGGTGGGGCCACGGCCCGACCGTAACGGCCGCGACCACGACCACACCGGTGGGGCCGGCTCCGGATGCCGGCCGGTCGATGTGATCCCGGGCGAGCGACCGCAGATCTCGCCCGACCCTGGGGACGGCGGAGTGGCAGGACGCAGACGACTCCACTACCCCGGCACCTACGTCGGGTTCTACGACCGGGAGACCGCCATCCTCGGCGCCGAGACGCTGACGTTCCTCGGCCTGGCCGGGATCGGCACGGCCTGACGGTCGAGCTCCACGGGTCGACGTGGCCCGCTACGGCTCGGCCCCAGAGCGCTGAGTCCAGTTCGCCCACCGCACCACGGCGAAGCGGGAGCTGGGTGACCCCCTACCCGACCCCGACCCGGCGTCGTACCTCGACATCCCGCTCGCCGAGCTGCCCGAGATCGCCACGCCCAAGGCCAAGCCCAAGCGCCTCTCGACCGGGACGTCGCCGTTGGCCATCCGACCGATGGCGAACGGCTTCAGTCTCACCTGCACAGGCTGCGGCCAGTCGTCCCGGCCCGTGAGGTTCCGGTGGCAGGTCCACGAGGAGACGGTCGCCTGCCGCTGCGACTGAGCGGACGCCGCCGATCACCGCGGCGACGTCCGAGCGCTACAACCGCACGGCCGTGCCGGTCGAGGTCGGCTTCGTCGTCCTGCTCGGGACCATCCTGGCGCTCGGCTAGGACCGTGGAGCGCAAGAACCGGAACCACTGTGAGCCGCCCCGGGTCGGATTGGAGCGATGACCGCTCGACGTCGACGTCGTTGATACCCCGACCGGTGGGACCCGGTAACAATGGGCCGGTGCACGTGATCATCGTCGGAGCCGGCGAAGTCGGCTGGTTCTTGGCCCAGCGCCTGGGAGCCGAGGGCAACGACGTGGTGGTCATCGAGCAGGACGAGGCCATCGCGTCAGCGATCGGTGCCGAGCTCGACGTGCAGGTCCTGACCGGCGACGCCACGACCCCGTCGGTGCTGCGAGGAGCCCGGGTCGAGCGGGCCACGCTCTTCGCCGCGGTCACCCAGCGCGACGAGGTCAACCTCCTCTGCTCCTTCCTGGCCAAGCAGGCCGGCGTGGAGCAGACGATCGTGCGGATCCAGAACCCCGAGCTCCGGGGCGGCGAGGGCCAGATGCTGCGTGATGCCATGGGCGCCGACGTGATCATCGACCCTGACGCCGACACTGCGGATGCCATCCTCAGCCTCGTCGACGCGGCCGGCGCCGACGAGGTGTATCCAGTGTCGGGTGGCGACCTGGAGATGATCGGCGCGGTGATCGGTGAGTCGTCGCCGCTGGCCGGTCAGCTGCTCGGTGGCGTGGCCAGCTGGATCGGCGGCGACCTGGGCTTCGTGATCGGCGCCCTCACCCACGACGGGCGAACGCTGCTTCCCCGGGGCGATCAGCGACTGGAGGCCGGCGACCACGTGCGGGTGCTGACCACCACCTCGGCCCAGCACCGCACTCTGGAACTACTGGACGCGAGCTTGGCCAGCCCGAAACGAGCGATGGTGTTGGGCGGTGGAGCCATCGGTTCCCGGGTGGCCGAGATGCTCCAGGTTCGAGGCACCGACGTGGTGCTGGTGGAGAACGACCTGGCCTGGGCCGGTCGGTTGAGCGAACGGCTGCACGGGGTCACGATCATCCACGGCGACATCCAGGACGTCGACTTCCTCGATCAGGAGTCGGTCACCGAGATGGACCTGGTGGTGGCGGCCACGGGCAACGACTCGGCCAACGTGCTGGCCTGCGCGTTCGCGGCCAGTGGTCCCCGAACGTTCACGATCGCAGTTCTTCATCGCCTGTCGCTCCTTCCTCTGGTGCGCAGGTTCGGGGTCGATGCTGCGCTCAGTCCTCGTACGGCGTCGGCCAACGCGGTGCTGCACGAGATCCGCGAAGGCACCGGTTCGGTGTCGACGTTCCTCGAGTCCGACATCGAGGTCGACGAGATGGTGGTCGAGCCGGGGTCACCGGCCGAGGGCAGGTCGGTGTCGAGGCTCGACCTGGGTGAGGTCGTGCTCGGCGCGATCGTGCACGCCGACGGTCGCGGTGAGCTCATCGGTGGACCGTCGGTGCTCCAGGCCGGGGACAACGTCGTCGTGTTCGTCCGTCCCAGTTCGCTGCCGTTGGTTCGCAAGGCATTCTCCGCGTGACCGAATCGGGGGCCAGCGACGCCGTGTCGCCCCGGCGCCCGGTCACGATGGTGGCGAAGGATCTTCGGAACCGGGTCGACCTGCCGAAGGTGCTGGAGTCGTTGCCGGTGCACATGGCCGGGCTGAGCGTGGCTGTGGTCGGGTTCGGGATCATGATGTCGGCGGTGGTGGAGTCCGCGGTCGGCGGGCCCAACATCGCCGTGCTGTGGCTGGTCGGTCTGGCGTCGACGGTGGTCGGATTCCTGGCCTGGCAGCTGACGACGCTCCCCAAGCCGGTCCGGGTGCTCGACGTGTTCATCACCGTGACGCTCGCCTGGTTGGCGATGGCGGTGATCGGCGCCCTGCCGTATCTGATGACCGGACACTTCGACAGCGTGATCGATGCCTTGTTCGAGTCGGTGTCGGGCTTCACCACCACCGGTGCGACCGTGACCGGCGACATCCCCGCCACCTCTCGGGGCCTGCTCATGTGGCGGTCCACCACCCAGTGGATCGGCGGGATGGGCGTGATCGTGTTGGTCGTGGCGGTGCTTCCCACCATCGGGTCCGGCGGTATGAGCCTGTTGCAGGCCGAGGCCCCCGGTCCGACCGGTGAGCGGCTCACCCCCCGGGTTCGGGAGACGGCCAAGCGGCTTTGGGGGGTCTACATCGGGCTCACCGTGGTGCTGGCCGTGGCCTACATGGCGGCCGGCATGTCGTTGTTCGACGGAGTGAACCACAGCTTCACCACCGTGTCGACCGGCGGCTTCTCCCCCCACCAGGCCTCGCTCGGGCACTTCGATTCGGCGGCCATCGAGTGGGTCGCGGTGGTGGGCATGGTGCTGGCCGGCGGCAACTTCACGCTCTACTACCGGGCGCTGCGTCGGAACCCGAAGCCATTGCTCCAGTCGACCGAGCTCCGGCTGTACCTGGCGATCGTGGCGGGCGTGGGCTTGTGGTGCTTTTTCGTGTCCGGGGCAGGCGACGCCACCTCGGCCGGCTTCCGGGACTCGATGTTCATGGCGACCTCGGTGGTGACCACCA
>JBBSME010000153.1:0-6692 GCA_038233335.1 Acidimicrobiales bacterium
CGCGGCGGGGGCCGCGGGAGGCATTCCGGGCGGGGGCGGGGGTGGGAGCCAGGCCGGCCCCGGCGGAGGGACGGAGGGGCGTCGGGGGTTGGGGGGCGGGGGCGGGCTGGCAGCCCAGGACGATGGGTCCATCGTGTCGTGTCTCCTTAGACGTCGGTGGCGTGGGGGCGACCGTACGGAGGAGGCGCGAAAGCCCTGGTAGGGCTGAGGGAAACGTCGGCTAAGGATCGGCGCAGGTCACCGCCGGCCGCGCCGGCGCGCCGGCGGGTGGCGCCGCCCAGCCACCGGCGCGGGCGCCCTCGCAACCCGTCTGGTCTCGGGTGCGAGGGTTGGGGCGCGGCGTCGGTTCCAAGGGCGGCCGTCAGCCGCGAGGCTCAGCCCGAGGGCGAGGGTCAGCCGGTGAAGCGGGCCGCGCCCGAGACCGGCACGGCCGGCGCCGCCTGCGGGGAACCCCCGGGGGTCTCGCCCGGCGGCGTCTCCCCCGGCGGCGTCTCCCCCGGCGGCGTCTCGCCCGGCGGGGTCTCGCCCGCGGGGGTCTCGCCCGGGGGGGTCTCGCCCGGCGGCTGCTCGGGGGGAGCGGGCGGCGTGTAGATCGTGTCGATCTCGGCCGAGACGCAGTCGGCCGGGCCGTTGATCGGGTTGCACCGGGCCACGGTGCCGCCGGGGATCTCGACCACGTAGCCGGTGCCGAAGGGCTCGGCGTAGGACGCCACCGGGTAGTCGGTCGACACCCACTGGGCCCCGCTCTCGAAGGCGGCGTCGCGGGCCGAGGTGTCGCCCTCGCGAGCCTCGATCGTGTCGCTGTCGGCGCGCGTGCGGACGACGTAGCCGTCGGCCACCAGCTGCTGGATGTAGGCCACGTTGTCACGCGAGCCGTTGACCTTCACGAAGGCGGCGTCGGCATCGCCGGGAGTGGCGTTGGTGAACATGACCCGATCCTCGAGGGTGGGGTGGCCGGCGAGGTAGTCGGTGCGGTAGCCGCCGCCGTTGTCCATGAGGAACATGACCTTGCCCCGGCTGCCACCGAGGGTGGGCCAGCCGGTGCTCTGCACCGCCTCCTCGAGCGTCGCCGCTCCGGCCCGGACATCGTCGGGGGTGATCATGTCCTCGGGGGTCATGACCGTCCGGATCTCGGCGTCGAGGGCGTCCATGGCCGCCGCGTCATAGGGGTCGGGCACCACGAAGGGGAACCCGTCGAGGGGCACCTCGCTGTCCTTCAGCTCGATCATGATGGCGATCGGCATGTGGGTGGGGTTGGCGTCGGACCAGCCCTCGACCTGCTCGAGGCAGGTCACCAGGGTCAGGCAGTTGCTGCGGTAGTCGACATCTTGGACGTGGAGGACCTTGGTCCCCGGTGCGTCCATGGCCGGGTCGTAGGGGCCGCCCCCCGTGACCTCGCGGATCAGGGGGTTCGCGTACTTGCCGCCGGCGTCGTCGCGGAAGACGTCCAGCTCGATCTGTCGCACCTTCTGGGTCTGGAACTGCTCGGGCAGGGGGACGTGGTTGTAGAGCAGGAGGTTGTTGGCCTCCTCGCCGATGACGCTGGCCCGCAGGTCGCTCTCGGCCTGGGAGGCGACCTCGTGGTAGCTGTTGTGGCTGCCGACCACCTGGATCTGGTTGATCCGCAGGTCGTCGACGGCGGCGTCAGCCGGGGACCCGACGAAGGTGGCCGCGGCCACCCCCAGCAGGAGGGCCATCAGGCCTCGGGCCACGCGTGCTCGATCAGTCACCTGTCGGTCCCCCTGGGTCGGATGCAGGTGACATGACGGTAGCCCCTGAGTGAACGGCCGGGGTCAGCGGCTGGGAATCTCGGCCGAGGGGAAGGGCTCGACGATGCCGCGCAGCGGGCTGTCGGCGTCGTCGACGGGGCCGTGGCCGATGAACCACTCGGTCCCCATGGTGAGGGCGAACATCTCCTCGGGCATGGCCAGGAAGAAGTGGTCGTCGGCCACCTGGCTGCGATGGGCCAGCAGCGAGGCGCGCTTGGCTCCCGCCGCGGCGGTGACGTCGGCCCGGTGGGTCAGCTCGTGCTCCTCGACCCCCAGGTCCATCTCGTCGGGGTTCGGGGGCTCGACGCCCTCCGGGAGCTCGAACCCGCCCTCCCCAGCCGCCTGGGCCGCGACCATGGCCTTGAGGGCGGTGCGGTTCATCGTGCCCTCCAGCACGCGAGTCACCCCGGCCAGCTCCGCCGCCCGGCGCCCCACCCGGTGGACCTGGATGTGGTCGGGGTGGCCGTAGCCGCCGTGGTCGTCGTAGACGGTGAGGGCGTCGGCCGCCTCCTCGGTGAGGATCACGGCCAGACGGCGGGCGGCCGCGTCGACGTCGGCCTGCCAGAAGGTCCAAGGCTCGTCGTTGCTCGGCTCCCCCATCATCCCGGAGTCGACGTAGCCCAGGAACTCGACCCGGTCCACGCCCAGCGTCTCGGCCGAGGCATAGACCTCGGCGGTGCGGCGCAGGGCCAGCTGCTCGCCCTCGCCCAGGACGTCGGGCACGATCTCGCCTCGCTCGCCCCGGGTGGCCACCACCAGCACCACCCGGTGCCCGGCCGCCGCGGCCAGCGACATGATCCCGCCGGTGCCGATGGCCTCGTCGTCGGGGTGGGCGTGGAAGCAGACCAGCGTCGCCATGCCGGGACGCTACCGCCGCCCCGCTCCGACCGACCCCAGAGCCAAGGGCGCCGGACCTCAGGCGATGGCGCCGGACTCCCGGAGGGCGGCCACCTTGGCCTCGTCGTAGCCGATCTCGGCCAGGAGCTCGTCGCTGTGCTGGCCGGCGTGGGGCGGGGGCCGGCGGATCTCGCCGGGGGTGCGGCTGAACCGGGGCGCGGGCGCGGGCTGGGTGATCCCGGCGACCTCGGTGAAGGTGCCCCGGGCCACGTTGTGGGGGTGGGCGGCGGCCTCGGTCATGGTGAGCACGGGAGCGAAGCAGACGTCCGAGCCCTCCATGACCTCGCACCACTCGTCGCGGGTCTTTTCCTTGAACACCTTCTCCAAGCGGACCTTGAGGTCGGGCCACTGGGTCTTGTCCTGCTGGTGCGGCAGCTCCTCGCCCTCCAGCCCGGTGAGCCGCAGCAGCTCGGCGTAGAACTGGGGCTCGATGGAGCCGATCGACACGTAGCCGCCGTCGGCGCACTCGTAGGTGTCGTAGTAGTGGGCCCCCGTGTCGAGCATGTTGGTGCCCCGGTTGTCGGACCAGATCCCCATGGCCTGGAACGAGTGGATCATGGTCATCAGCAGGGCGGAGCCGTCGGTCATGGCCGCGTCGACCACCTGGCCCTGACCGGAACGCCCGGACTCGACCAGGGCGGCGCAGATACCGAGGGCGAGCAGCATGCCGCCGCCTCCGAAGTCGCCGGCCAGGTTGATGGGCGGGGTGGGCCGCTCACCGGCTCGGCCCAGGTGGGCCAGGGTGCCGGACAGGGCGATGTAGTTGATGTCGTGGCCGGCCATCGAGGCGTAGGGGCCGTCCTGGCCCCAGCCCGTCATGCGGCCGTAGACGAGCTTCGGGTTGCGCTCCAGACAGACGTCGGGGCCGAGGCCCAGGCGCTCCATGACCCCGGGCCGGAAGCCCTCGATGACGGCGTCGGCCGAGGCGATGAGATCGAGGACGGCCTCGATGCCGGCCGGGTCCTTGAGGTTGATCGCCACCGAGCGACGGCCCCGGTTGAGCAGGTCGGCCGGCGGCGTGTCCGGATCGCCGGGGCCGAAGCCGGGGCCGGGCCGGTCGATGCGGATGACCTCGGCGCCCAGGTCAGCCAGGGCCATGGCGCAGAACGGGCCGGGGCCAATGCCGGCGATCTCGATGATGCGGGTGCCGGAGAGGGGTCCCATGAGGTGCTCCTGTGGTGGGGTGGTGGCTCAGCGGGCGGCGGCGTCGGCGTCGGCGGCGAGGCTGCTCACCGCGTCGACCAACGTGGACCAGTGCGACCGAGGCACGTCGTGGCCCATCCCCTCGACCATGATCAGCTCGGCCCCCGGGATGGCCTGCGCGGTGGCCTCGCCCCCGCTCGGTGCGACCAGCGGATCGACCGAGCCGTGGACCACCATGGTCGGGATCGTGACCGCGCCCAGTGCTGCGGTGCGATCGGGCGAGCTGGTGATGGCGAGGAGCTGGTGGGTCATCCCCTCCGGGTAGGCGCAGCGATCCCACGCCAGGCCGGCCTTGGCCACGACCGCCTCCTCGTCCACCAACCCCGGGCTGCCGATGGCGGCCGACACGGCAAGGGACCGGGCCACCGCCTCATCGCGGTTGGCCGGCGCGGGGCCCAGGAGGACGCCGAGCACGTCGGGCCGGGGCTGGCCCACATCCGTCGCGCCGGTGGTGGACATCACCGAGGTCAGCGTCCGGACCCGCGCGGGGTTCTCGATGGCCAGGGTCTGGGCGATCATCCCTCCCATCGACGCCCCGACCACGTGGGCGGAGGCGACGTCGAGGTCATCGAGGACGGCGACGGCATCGGAGGCCATGTCGGTCAGCAGGTAAGGCGCCTCGGCCTCTCCGCCCCCGAGGGCCGCCATGATCTGGGCCATGGGATCGAGGTCGCCCACGTCGGGCTTGGTCGACAGGCCGACGTCGCGGTTGTCGTGGCGGATCACGAAGTAGCCGCGCTCGACGAACATCGCCACCAGCTCGTCGTCCCACGCCACGTGTTGCATGCCCAGGCCCATGACCAGGAGGAGCGGTTCGCCCGACGGGTCGCCGTCGGTCGTGTACCAGATCTCGATGCCGTCGGCGGAGGGTGGGGTCAGGGCCATGGCCGTCATGGTGGCCCCCCTTGACCGCCCGGTCAACCGATGCCCCCACCTAGGGTGCGGCGGCATGGACAGACTGCTGCCGGAGGGGTTCCGGTTCGGGGTGGCCACCGCCGCCTTCCAGGTCGAGGGGCACATGAACGGCCCCGACGAGCCCCGCAACAACTGGTGGGACTGGGAGCGCACCGGACGGGTCGAGCCCTCGGGCATCGCCCTCGACTTCTGGGACGGCTACGAGGAGCACCTCGACCGGGCCGCGGCCATGGGCTGTGACGCGTTCCGGATGTCGATCGAGTGGGCCCGCTGCGAGCCGGAGGAGGGCGTCTATGACGAAGCTGCCTTCGCCCGCTACCGCCAGATCCTGGCCGCGTGCCGCGATCGGGGCATGGAGCCGCTGGTCACGCTCCACCACTTCACCCACCCCTGGTGGCTGGGCCAGGACCTGTGGCTCGAGGGCGACAGTCCGGCCCGGTTCGCCAGGTGGGTCGAGGCCGCCGTCGACCGGCTGGCCGACTCGGCCCGCGAGTGGGTCACCATCAACGAGCTCAACATCCTGGCCCTGCAGACGTGGCTGACCGGCGACTTCCCTCCCGCCAGGTGGCTGGCCCTCGACGAGGTGGTCCGGGCCCTGGACCACCTGCTGGCCGCCCACGTCCTGGCCTACGACGCGATCAAGGCCCGCCAGGCGGACTCGGTCGTGTCGACCAACGCCTTCACCTTCAGCGTCTACGAGCTCGACCGGCTGCTGACCGACGTGCTGGTGGCCCGGGCCCACGGGGTGGAGCGCGACCAGCTGGGCCGCTGGCTGGCCGGGCGCCGGGCCGACTTCCACGCCACCGTCGACGGGGTCATCGGCCGCGAGCCGATCTGGCGGCGGTGGGCCGCAGCCAAGATCCCGATGGAGCGGGCCCTGCCGGCCACGGTGGAGGCCGTGTACGACAGCCCGCACCAGTGCACCCTCGACGTGGCCCAGCTCGACCACTACCAGCCATCCGTGGCCGGCCACGTCCGCCTGCCGGGCCACCGCACCGCAGGCGGTCGAGGCTGGCTCCCGGCCACCGCCCTGTGGGACGACCAGCCCGACCCGTCGCTCATGTCTGCGCTGTTCGACCCGGGCACGGTGCCGGGGCGCGACCTCTGGATCGTGGAGAACGGGCTCTGCAACCGGGTGCGACGGGGGCGTTCCTACCCCCGCCTCGACGGATGGACCCGGCCCCGCTACCTGCGGGCCCACCTTCGCGAGGTGGTGAAGATGGTCGACGCCGGCGTGCCGGTCACCGGCTACTACCACTGGTCGTTGGTCGACAACTACGAGTGGGGCTCCTACGAGCCCCGCTTCGGCCTCCACGGGGTGGACCGCGAGCGGGGCGTCCGCTGGCTCGACACCGACTCCATGGGCAACGACGCCGCCGGCGCCTACCGACGACTCATCGAGGGCCTACGGGCCGGTGACCGCTCGGTCGTCGGGCTCTGAGGGCGAAAGGGTCCCCGCCCGCCTCGCTCGGGTTTCACTACGGTTGGGGCCGACCGATGGGGGTAGGACCCCCGAACTCCCCAGCCAAGGCGAGGCAGCACCCATGACCATCGGAGCCAGCATCTTCCTTATCGCGGTAGGGGCGATCCTCAAGTTCGCCGTCACCGCCACGGTCGCCGACGTCGACATCGACGTGGTCGGGGTGATCCTCATGGTCACAGGCGGCATCGGACTGCTCATCGGGCTGTTCATGCAGGCCAACAACAGCCGCCGGCGCACCGTCGTCTACGAGGATGATCCCCGCCACCGCTAGGGCCGCCCCCCGCCTGAGCCGGCCCCTCAGGCCACGCCGACCGCCAGCGCGATGCGGAGCCGCTCGACCGCGGCCGGGGTGCGCGCTCCCCACCAGAACAGGTCCTGGCCGTCAATCAGGACGGCCGGCGCGCCGAACGTGTCGGCCAGCTCTC